>JBLINZ010000521.1:0-4113 GCA_047639375.1 Mariniblastus sp.
CGTCGTGAACAGAATGGATCCTTGACCAAGATTCATTTTAAAAATTGAAGGCCAGCCATTGATCGTCGCAACAACTTCGCAGTCGTCGACAATCGTCCGAACAAACTGGACAGGGTATTCGTGTTCTTGAAGTCTGGACTCGAGGGAAGATGAACTTCCAATCTTTTTTCCTTTGTTCGCTTTTAATGACAGCGGGCTGGTGAATTTGGATTGAAATTTGATCAATCCAACACGGTCGACGTACTCGACCTTGAACGCATCTCCGAGTAGCCGGCGACAGGTCTGCTCGTCCATGGTGTCAAGCATCATCCACAGACGACCGCCGTTTTGAACCCATTGGCGGATCGCAGTCCGCCCGGGCGCATCGTTCGCCAAACGATTGCCACGAATTACTATCTGGTCAGCGGATTCAAACAATGCGGGGACGATAGGAGCACGGTCGTCCGATAAATTTGGAATCGTATCGCCGTATCCACGGGAGAACCTCATGCTTTTCAGCATGTGACTTGCAATTTCGTCCTCCGATAGATCGTAAGCAACGGGAGTCTCGTCAATCGTTGCATCGGCGATCTGGATCGTGATCGGTTTCTCGGTGTCGACTGAAAAAAAAGACTTGTTTGCCAACTGTCGCCCTTCCGGTCGCAACACCCTTTCCATCTCACCGGATTGATCGAGCAACATGACATTCGCAGTGGCGGTGATAAATTCGCCACGTCGATTCTCTTCCGAAATGATATTCTTTGGAATCAAAACAGGAATCCAAGTTGTTCGGCTTGAATTTGGTGGGACCCAGATTCTACGGCCGAATTGAATGCCGGGGTCAACGTCAAAATAGATGACGGAGAGAGCTTCTTTGGCTTCCTTCGAAGGATTTGCCACCTCGGACTTCATGAGTCCCCAGTGGCCTGGCGAAAACTTCCTGATCCCACCTGGAAGGCCAGCGCGAACATGACTTACATCCAGTTTTTTTTCCTGAGGCTGTTGGTCTTGCTGCGCCGACAGAGAATTTGGCTGTGACCAAAACACACCAGCCGACAGAATGATCAAAATCAATAAACGAAAAATGGCTGACGTCCCGGTAAAAAATTGAGGCACCCAAACCTCTCAAGGTAACGTATGAACAGGCTCTTGACCATTTTGAAAGATTTGTCGCCTGCTAAAAAAATTAATCGAGATTCGGCAACACCCAAGCTAACGTAGTTAGAAACGCCAGCGAGGATAGTTATCGAGTCTCGCACTTAAAATTTGTGCATGGAACGGAAGCGCGCCATGGTCCCAACCGCCAAGGCTATAGTTTGTGAAAGCAACGCTAGTGAAATTGAAGCTTCAAACCATTTGTCCCGTTTCTGTCCCGGATTTGGCTGCAACGAGTGCCAGTTTGGTGCCGCAGCACGCGAACACCGGGATAAAAGCCGGGACAAATCACAGGGTCGTTCAGCTAATTTGAACGAAAAAAACCAAGGCGATCGGAATTTCGAATTTACGACCAACTGGGGCGACTTGATTCCACCTTAAACGGCTCATTGCTCGTTGGATGCGTGAGCTCAAGCTTCCAAGCGTGAAGGCACATCGGTGCATCTTGAACCGCAAGTGACTGCTGGATCGAGTCGGTGTCGGCATTATTATAGGTCGGATCACCGCAGATCGGAAAACCAAGATGACTGAGGTGCAATCGAATCTGATTCGTGCGTCCGGTTTTGGGCGAACAACAAATCAATGAAGTCCCATCAGCAAATCGCTCTAGAACTTTGAATTCTGTGAGAGCCTCCCGACCTGATTCAACAATCGTTCTCGAGCCCGCTGTGCACGCCTCAGAACTAATCGCGTCGTTACACACAAACTCATCGTCAGCAGGGTGACCAACCACGCGAGCCAAATAAGTTTTGTCGACTTTCCCATCCAAGAATTGCTGGTGCACACTCCTAGCCGCCGTTTTCTTGCGAGCCATCAAGACGACGCCCGTGGTATTAGCATCCAACCGATGCAAGATCCGAATCTGCTCGCCCGAAAACACACGATTGACGAAATAATCCAACGTGTTTCGATTGAATCGCCCGCAAGGATGCATCGGCAATGGGGCAGGTTTGTCAATCGCGATCAAGACGTCATCCTCAAACAAGAACTTGGCATTGTTCGAAACGTCTGGTTCGGTCGTCTGAGGCACATGATGTTCGACGCGCCAACCGGCACGCACGATTTGCTCGGCACTTACTGGCGATTCCTTGTACGTCACTCGGCCGGCTTCGCATTCTGCACTCCAAAACTTGGCATCGAGATGGGCGTGCATTCCACACAAAAATTCCAGCAATGTCTTTTCATCAAATCGCAACGGCACGTTCATTGGCCGGACATTGTTGTACGGCACACTTCCCGGCAAGGGCGTGGTCACCAATGCCAAAAGATTGTTTCGCTCTTCCAACAGATCCTGAGTTTGTTCGGCTTCTGTGCGGTAGCAATTGGGACACGTCCTCGGCGGATCGTACTTCACCGACTGCTGGTCTTCCAACGTCAACACGGCTTGGCAGCCATAACACTGTTCAATATCGGTTTCTTGAAGGTTGGGATCGACCGCGACGCGTTTGTCAAACACAAAACAATCGCCATGGTAGTGGTCGCCGCCACATTCTTCAAAGTACTTCAAGATCCCACCGTCTAACTGATAGACGTCGGTGAAGCCTTCTTCTTCCATCAACGGACCGGCCTTTTCACAGCGAATCCCACCGGTGCAAAACATGACCATCGGCTTGCGCTTCATCTCAGCCGGCAAACTTCGGGTCGCTTCCGGGAACAACCGAAAATGGTCGACGCCAATCGGAACGGCATCGTTGAACGTACCGATTTCAATCTCATAGTCATTCCGAACGTCGAGAAGCGTCAAGTCCTTGCCCTGGTCGAGCCATTCCTTGAGTTGCTTGGCCGAAATCTTCGGGCTCGTCTTATGCGTAGGTCGAATCGTCTCCATGCCCATCGAAATAATCTCATTTTTCAAACGAACCAACATCCGACTAAACGGTTGATGATCGGAAACACTCTCCTTGACCGGAAGCCCTACGTATTCCGGTTTCGACAAAACATGAGCCAGGAAAGTATCCATCGATTCACGACTTCCAGCCAAAAACATATTGATGCCTTCGAGAGAAAGTAAAATCGTGCCTTTCAGGTTGAGCGACTTGCAAAGTGGGAGCAATTCGGATTTTCGCTCTGCCAAATTGTCCAAATCAACAAACTTGTAAGCCGAAATATTAATAAATTCTGATTTCATGTTTGAAACACTTAAAACTCAACGATTCTCATAGACCATCCGTCGATCAATAGAATACCAAACCGTTGCTTGTTAAACTATAAGTGCCACAATCTGCGGCATCCGAGCTTCGCAAAATTGCTGGTAACCACCCACGTGTTTTTGGTTTCGAATCGCTATCCAATTGAGTGCCCACATGGCTTCTGAATTTAATCCCTTCCATGCGTGGCTAGGCATTGATTCTAGAATCAAGTCGCCCCATCACTTCCAATTATTGGACGTCAGTCTGAAACTGAAGGACCCGACTGAGATTCAGTCCGCTGTCGACGCCGGTACAAAACGATGCCTGCTGTCGCTGAGCAAAGTCCCGGCAGGTAAACACGACGAATTGATTGCCAAAATAAAACAACGCATTGCGATCGCCCGAAAGACGTTGTCGACCCCGCAACTGCGTGCGGTTTATGTTGCGAAGCTTAAACAGAAGCTTAAACAGCAAAGAACGGCGAGTTCGGAGACAGCGACGAACACCGATTCGACGCCAGCAAGCCATCCCCACCAAGCGTCAACGGCTCTCGATCCACCTCAACCAGCATTCCAATCAGAATCCGTCAAAACTCCACCCTTGGTGGCGTCTGCCAAATCGATCGAAGGCGACATTCAGCCCGGAATTCCAATGGCGATCACTTTGCCTGTGAGCTTACCGCTTGGTGAATCTCCACCGAAGGAAGTTCCGGTCAACGGGGACGGCAATCCCATCGACGAGGTCGCGATCAAAAAATCACGAGTCCGCCGAAAGAAATCGAATCTTGGACTCTATCTCTCAATCAGCTTTCTGTTCGCGTTAGTTGGCGGAACAGTTTTGGGATACATGA
>JBLINZ010000522.1:0-4111 GCA_047639375.1 Mariniblastus sp.
TCCCAGAGCGTGTGTTTGCCCCATTGGCCTTTCTCGCCGTGGTGATAGCCGTGATCACTCCACAGCACGACGATCGTATTGTCCGCGTAAGGACTGGCCTCCAACGCATCGAGCACGCGGCCGAGCATCGCGTCGGCATAACTGATGCTGGCCAAGTACCCATGGATCGCGTCATCAACGGCGCCCATTTTGGCTAGTTTTTCGTGGTGCAGTCGTTTTCGGTTCTCTCGCTGTTTACGTGCTTTGGGCGGCAGGTCTTCTAGGTCGTCGTCTCGCATAGGGGGCAGTTCAATATTTGCCGGATCATATAAATCGAAATACTTCTGTGGACAGTAGTTCGGGTAGTGCGGCGAATAGAGGCCACATGCGAGAAAGAAAGGCTTGTCGTGTTTCTTTTTCAGTTGCTCCACGGCCCAGTTGGCGCGGATCGTGTCGGCCATGGCTTCTTCTTGGTCATTGGGAATCGGGCCCCATTCTAAAAACATGCCGGCTTTGAACTCTTGTCCAGCGTTGTAAACGCTCGCCGGAAAGGGTTGGGGGACGGGAGTTTCGCTGCTCCAGGATTCCAAGGGCCAACCGGTCTCGCGTTGAATCTGATTGCGAAGGAAAAACTCCGTCCAGCCCCGCTGGTCGATCGCCCCCTCCGGATGATGGAACAGCTTGCCAGCGCCGAGCGTCGTATAGCCAGATTTGGCGAAGCTCATTTGCAATGCCTCGATCTCGGGGTGTCCCACAAAGTAATTTGGCGACATGTAGCAACCGGTGGTCGAAGCGTATTGCCCAGAGAAGATGGCAGCTCGGCTGGGCGCACAGAAAACTCCGGCCGTGTGTGCGTTCGTGAAATTGACGCCACGAGCCGCCAGCCGGTCAATGTTCGGCGTGATGGCGTGGGGCGTCGTTTCCAAGCATCCGATCCAGTCGTTCATGTCATCAACCGCAAGGAACAGGACGTTCGGCGGTTGATCGTCGTCGGCTTTCAATTGGCCGTCAGCCTTCAGTTGGCCTGCACAAAGCGAGCACAGGATGATCGAAATGAGCAAAGACGGCGTCAGATGATGAAACATGAATTGCTGCTAGTGATTGAGGAGAGGAGTTTCTGTTCAGCTTGTTTTGCCCGGATCTGCGTGGCCACGTTGTTTGTTTTTAAACTTGTGGGGCAGCCCTGGTTGCGGATATTAATCGCGTTTGAGAATTGAGATTGTCTCAACCTTATTTCGCGACGTTGGCTCGTGCGGCAAAAGGCACTTAGATTCGAACAAGTTCCGCACCCTGCCCTTCTCTCCCGATGGTTGAAAAGTTGGACAGGGAAAACAGAAAAGTTTGGACGTTTACGTTGAATCGGCCATGCTTCCGCTGGCTGCAGATTTTCAGCTCTATTTCTTCAATTCCTTTCTCAGTGGCTCATCCACGATGAGGGCTTCGGGGAAATCCGCAGCTTTGACTCCGCTTCGATCTCGAAGCCGTTTGTTTTGTTGGCGTCCTCGTGGTGGGTTGAGCGGGATTTGCATGCCTCCCAATTCATCCATCATCGCATAGAGCCGCGTCTGCATTTGGTTTTTCGTCTGTTGAAAGGCCGGTTTGTGGATGAGGTTATCTTGCTCCATGCGATCTTTTCGAATGTCGAACAATTCATCCGAGTCCCAAATGCCGTAGTAGGTCGTGTATTTGTACTGGTCACCTCGCAATGAAAAATGCGTCGGCGTTTGTGGATAATTCTGTTCCCAGTAATAGACGTAGAGAAAGTATTCTCGCCATGGAATCGACTGGCCCATCGCCAGTCGCAAGAAACTCTGCCCGTCCATGTGTGGCGGCGTCTTGAGCCCCATCGCTTCCATGATCGTGGGAGCGACGTCGATGTTGGCAACGACTTCATCAACGACTGTTTCGCCCTCAATAATTGCAGGACACTGCATCAGCATTGGGACGCGACTGGAGGTTTCATACGCGACGCGTTTGTCGATCAAGCCGTGCTCCCCGAACATATAGCCGTTGTCACCCATGTAGATGACCAGCGTGTCATCGTAGATGCCCATTTTCTTCAACTGATCCATGACAGAGCCGATGCTGTCGTCGACGGACCGAAGGGCTTCACAGTAACTCTTGTAAAGCTCCTCGACGTTGTTACCGGTGTGCAAGGGGAAGTCCATGCCGTGCCAGCTATTGCGTTGGTCGAGTAACCATCGAGGCCGGTTGAGCTGGTTGTCGGTCAGTAATTTGCTCGACTCCGGAAGCTGGAATGGAGTGCTCGCCAGTGTGCCATCGTATTTTGGTTCGGGTGTGAAGGGGCCATGCACTGCTTTGTGGGAAAGGTAGAGGCAGAAAGGTTTGTCGCGATCGGTTTGTTGCTCCAGGAATTCAACGGCTTTTCGTGTTAAGAGCGTCGTGATGTAACCGTCTTGAGGGACCCGCTTGCCGTTGTCGTTGATCGTATACTTATCGTTAGGCGGATAGTATTGCCCTTGGCCTTTGAAGCTGTACCAGTAGTCGAATCCCGGTCGCGGGTTGTCGTTGGCGTTTCCCATGTGCCACTTGCCGATGAAGCCTGTCGTGTAGCCGGCTTTTTGAAGATACTGCGGAAAAAACAGTGTACCGTTGGGGACCGCGCGTTGGTTGTCGATGACGCGGTGGCGAAATGTATATAGCCCGGTCAAGATGGAAGCTCGGCTCGGCGAGCAAAGCGACGTGGACACAAACGCGTTCTTGAGATGTGACCCGTTCTTCGCCATCGCATCCATATGGGGCGTCTTCGCCAAGGAATGGCCCATGAAACTCATTGCGTCGTAACGATGATCGTCCGAAAGAATGAACACGACGTTCCGAGGTTTGGCTCCCTCGATTTTTTCAGGAACGACTGATTTTGGAACCGGAACAACGTCTGCGGTGGCAGAAGCTGACAGGACGAGAATGGCAGCGAGGCCAAGTAAGTATGTGGTGGATCGGTTCATGATTGATTTCGCTTGGGGCCGGTTCCAGCCGTCCTTCGGATAGGGAGTGGGATAAAGCCTGGTTTGTTATTGATAGTGAGTGGGAATCCAGACGCCGTAGGCAGAACCCATTGCAAATTCACAGATTTGGTCGGTCTTTTGGTCGGGTGCTTTTTTTAACTATGAACGAGCGGGCTGAACATTCAAGGCGTCGTGCTTCTATTGTCGAGTTGTATCTTTTTGGTAGTTGTGAATTTTAGGGCGAAAAGGTTTGCGAGTCTTCAGAATTTTGGCCTTGTTTGTAGGCCAGTCAGGATTTGACTCGGCGTGCCAGATGCGGACTCGTTTGATCTCGTGCCAGGTTGTGCCTAATGTCAACGAGACCAGGTTTTTGGGCATGCGAAACCGCTCCGAATTTCCATAGGCCACATGATCTCCCATCCGAAACAGTGCTTCATCGCCAACGATTTCAAGCGTCGCGGTGTACCAGACTTCCGGCACCACCTTGATCGCTTGGTAATCCAGCAGTAAGTCTTCGATTATTTTCTTGTCTTGTGTTTTCCGAATGTGCTGAAGCAAAAATCCGGTTTCAATAAAATCATTGTTAGGATTGGCCCACGCAGAAACGACATGCCCTGTGACTCCAGGGCGATTGTCCGAAGCAATTCTAAAACACTGATGCTGCCACGGCTCGACAATTGGACCGTAGCGAAAAGTGACTTCGACGATCAGGTTCTTGGCCTGAATTCCCTGATACGACGCAACCGGCGTGTGACCCATTTCTTTTGTCCATGTCGAACGCCAGACGTTGGATTTTGCGACTCGCTCCCAAGCACCGGCAGCGGCTCGCAATTTCACTTGGCCATCGAACTTCGAGATGGTCTTTCCACCGCGGGCCTTCGACCCATCGTCATCTAGAATTAGCTGACCCCGCTCGGCCAGTACGGTTGGAAATTGACTGACCTCGCTGCCAAGCTGCTCTTGGGCGAAAACGGTCGATCCAAGGCTGCAGAAACCAAGGCACCAACAAACGCAAAGCAGGAGGCCGCTGATCGAGCCAAGGTTGGAAATCATGGTTCTCGTGTTCATGTGATTCAATTCATGCTCAACAAGTAAGGATCGCTCGATCAATCAATGTCCGATTTGGATGTAGCCAAACTGGTAACAGTTCGGGATTCGAAGTCTTG
>JBLINZ010000523.1:0-4106 GCA_047639375.1 Mariniblastus sp.
AAGCTTACCATCAACGAAACGGACGAATTCCTGGTTTCATTGGGTTGGATTCCTCCACGCTGAAAAATTCATTCACTATTGGTGGTCGCCAATTCAACCGCATTAGCCATGGATTTCCGCCAAAGCCAAACGATCGCCACTCCAGCCATGGCGATCGGAATCCCTTCTCCTGCAATCCAGTAACGGGGCATCGGGGTCGTCCAATCGATCCCAAACACAGTCAAGCCAATCACCACGTGCAGCCAGCCAAAAACCCGAACCAAGGGCCAGTAACGCCTCATGTCCATGGCAACAATCAACATCAAGCAGCCGTGGACGGCATACAACATCGAGCAAGAGCGAGCCAAATAAATTGCGATCGCTGAGTCAGGAAACTCCCCAAGCCCCAGCCATCCGTGCAGCGTTTCAATGACGGAAACGGGGAAAAAAACCGGCACCGTGGCAACCATCAGCCCACAACCGGTGAGTGCCAATAGCCAGGTCAGCCATTTTGCCGGGCCGCGGTCAAAACGGATTTTGGATTCAATTTCATTCACGCTGTGTTCCTTGGTCTAGATTTCTAAAGTGGCACTAACACCATTCTTGCTTGGATTTCACTCCACAGTCGAGCAACGAAGAATCCCCCCCAACGAGGCTGCGACTTTTTTGGAACGCGTACGAGTTCATTGATTCATTGGCGGAAGCCATGGTAACCCGTCGCGTAAATAAGGACGCAGTTCCATTGAAGGCGAGCCAACAACGAGGGCTCTCCCTCACTGACGCATTCGGGTTATGATTGCCCCCACTTAACAGGTCATTAAATCAACAAGCCAAACCACGACAGGGTACCATCGCTACCGCTTCTTTGATCTCCGCTTCTTCTACGTTATCATCGCTTTTATGAGCATTCAAAATACCAACCACGACAATTCTGCTAGATCAGCCCGAGGAGCGAAAGGTCTGCCCGGGAAATACGTCACCTCACCAGCCATCGAGGC
This sequence comes from Mariniblastus sp., assembly GCA_047639375.1. Lineage (GTDB taxonomy): Bacteria > Planctomycetota > Planctomycetia > Pirellulales > Pirellulaceae > Mariniblastus. The sequence goes on from JBLINZ010000523.1 coordinate 978, forward strand.
CTTGGAGGCGGAGCGTATTTTCGACCAACGCTGGATTTGCGTGGCCCGGGTTGAGGAACTCGATCCCACCAGTGATTGCCTACCGATTCAAGTTGGAAACCGCGGCCTGTTCTTGACCCGAGACGAACATGGCACAATTCGAGCATTCTCCAATTTCTGCCGGCATCGTGGCAGCCAGCTGGTCAACGCATCCAACTGTGCCCAAATGGGCAAGCGAATTCAATGCCCCTACCACGCCTGGACCTACGACCGCGCAGGCAAGCTCATCTCGGCGCCCAACATGTCAGATCTCGAGGGGTTTGAATTGGCCGATCACGGGTTGCTTGAATTTGCCTGCGAGAGCTACGCCGGATTTGTCTGGGTTAATTTCAAACCGCAACAAAGACTCACGTCCTACCTGGCTCCGCTTGCCGATCAGCTCCAAGACTGGCAAGTTGCCAATCTCAGAATTGCCAAAACGCTGACTTATGAAGTTCAAGCCAATTGGAAATTAATCTTCCAGAACTACAGCGAGTGCTACCATTGCCCCTCGGTTCACCCAGCTTTGAATCGCCTGACCCCGTATCGAGGTTCCAGCAACGATCTTGATTCCGGCCCCATCCTTGGCGGTCCCATGAGCTTGTCGGACGACAGTCAAACGATGTCTAGTGACGGCAAATTCGCGGGGCTTCCGATCGCAGGACTCCGTGATGAGCAATTAAGATCTGTCCATTATTTCACGCTCTTCCCAACGATGTTTCTCAGCCTCCACCCCGACTACGTTTTAACCCATCGACTGGAGCCCACCAGCACCCGTTCCACCAAGGTGGTTTGCCAGTTCCTCTTTCATCCAGAGGCACTCCAATCTCATGCATTCCATCCGGACCTCGCGTATGAGTTTTGGGATTTGACCAACCGGCAAGACTGGAAAGTCTGTGAGTTGGCTCAAATCGGAATGTCGGATCCAAACTACGTTCCGGGCCCTTACTCGAACCTGGAAAGCGTTCTAGCAGCGTTTGACCAGCACTACCTGGAAACACTCGAGCACAACGACTAGTGCTGCGCATCGCTCACGATCGTGTTAACTCAATGTCGGTTTTGGCGGCAGTCATGGTAACGCGGCGCGAGAGGGCTTGTTAATTGATAATCCGGTAAAGCGTCAGCGATGGTAACCCGACGCGTCAGCGAGGAAGAGCCCTCGTTGGCGGCTTGCCTTCAAGAGACGTTCGCCTCGCCGACAAGCGCTCTGCGTTTGACACTGTCGCCTGCCGGCTAATCGTTAAACGATTTACCGTGTCTTATATTCAATCAACGCTAACTTCGTCTTTCGCACTTTTCCATAGCCGGAGTCGCAAGACATCCGCGAATCGCGAACGGCTGCCAGTCCGGCTACCACTCACTACTTGGATCAATCCAGAAACAACACGCGATTAGCAGATCAGGTTGTTAATTTTTGAAAAGTGCGAAAGTCGAATTAACGAATCACTAACCCTTTTTACCCCATTTTTTCGGCTCAGCTTTCGCCGACAACTGCTTACGATCGATCAGCATTTCGACTGATGTTTTCCCCAACAGTTCGGTCAATCGTTTCGTCAATTGATCATTGATGTCGATTTTTTTATTGGAATCCATTTCGACTCGCATTCCGTTGTCGAGCACGATTTCGATTTTCAGCTGTCGATTTCCAGGGTATCCTCGCAAGATCTCATAAGCTGTCTTGAGCGCGTCTTCGCCATGGTGCTGCTGATCGATCATGATCTTTATCCCATGCGTCAAGTTCTCGTCCAACTGGTCAATCGGAATGACTTTGTCGACTATCATATTGGCTTCGTCACCTCCGCGGTAATCCAATCGACCTTGAAGCACAACAATCGCATCCGATTTAACCGCCTCACCATGCTTGGCATAATCTTGGGGCCAGAGGATACATCGAATCGCTCCGTCTACGTCTTCGAGATCAAACATCGCATATTTTGTAGGCGAGTTTGGATCACGAGGATTCTTAACATGCGACGGCTTAACCGCAGAAATCATGCCGCCCAGACTGACCCGGTCGCGGTCTTTGGTGCCTTCGAGGCCCGATGTCTTGTGAGAACAATAGCGTGCCAATTGATCTTCAAATTGAGCCAGCGGATGACTGGTCAAGTAGAAACCCAGGACTTCTTTTTCAGCGTTCAAGAGCTGACGTTCTTCCCATTCATCCATCTCGGGAAGTGCGACGGCGGCGGCTTCCGCGATTTCTTCCTCGTCCTCATCATCGCCACCAAAGAGACTTTTCTGGCCACTTTTTTTGTCGGCGATAATGGCCGCTCCGGCTTGTAACGCTCGGTCCACCGACGACGACAACTGGGCACGTTTGGCCCCAAAACAATCCATCGCACCCGCTTTAATCAACGTCTCGATCGAAGACCGATTGCACCGAGCGGATTCAATTCGCTCACAGAAGTCAAAGATATCTTTGAAAACACCGTTTTCCTCACGCTCGGTGACGATCGCCGCAGCTGCAGAACCGCCACATCCTTTGATCGCCGACATCGCAAAATGAATTTTATTTTCAGCCACCGTGAACTCTACGCCCGAGGAATTAACACAGGGAGCGACCCACTCGACTTCCATCCGGTCGCAATCTTCCATGTGCTCAACCAGCGAGTCTTTGCTAGTGAAGTTACGACCGGGAATATCGCCCGACAACAATGCCGCCATGAACTCGACGGGATAGTGCGCTTTCAAGTAGGCCGTCTGCCAAGCGATCGCGGCGTAAGCCGTGGAGTGGCTCTTATTGAAACCGTACCCGGCAAACTTAAGGATCATGTCCCACATGTCTTGGGCGTCTTTTTTCGACATCCCCTGTTCGACCGCACCGACCATGTAAGCCTCATGGTTGGCCGCGATCACTTTTTCTTTCTTCTTACTGATCGCTTTGATACACGTGTACGCAGCGGCGAGAGGGATCTGCCCAAGCCGGTTGAGGATCTGCATGACTTGTTCCTGGTAAACCATCACGCCGTGGGTTTCTTCCAGAATCTCACGCAACACATCCAGTTTATATTCAGCCGGCTTACGACCGTGCTTGACGTCGATGTACTGCTGAACCATGCCGCCTTCCAGCGGACCCGGGCGATAGAGTGCATTGGTCGCAATGATATCGCG
>JBLINZ010000524.1:0-4086 GCA_047639375.1 Mariniblastus sp.
GGCTCCCAACGCCGGGCGACGAAACTAGCTCAGTCAGCTGAACTGCTGAACCAACTTCATCGACTCGTCGGAGAACTGTTGGCTCCGCTACACGGTACGCCGCCTGGGACACCCAAACCGATCGCTCAGTGGACCAAGCCCTGGAGCCGGATTTTGATTTCAGTTTATGGTGAACGAACGCTCGACAAAACTTCGCTGGCTGATCGTCAAATCATCAAGGCCTGCGACGCAGTCTATTCGGCTTTGGGCAATCAAAAACAAGTTCCCGAGAAATTTGGCACCGAGACGAGTGCCAGCGAAGCGTTGGACTGGGCCATCGAAGCCGCCTCCGAAAATCGAGTCGTACCCCCGCCGATGCCAGCCGCGATTGAGCTCGCCGGCTGGCTGGATTTGACGCTTGACGATGCTCCCGTCATCGTGATCACGAGCATGAACGACGAACATGTTCCCACATCGGAAGTTGGCCATCAATTCCTGCCCAATGAATTGTGCAAAGAGCTCAAAATTCTCGACAATGACCGCCGCTACGCTCGAGACGCCTATGCTTTGACCGTCATCAAGACTGTGCGCGTGCATCTACTGCTGATCGCTGGCCGACGAGACGAGAATGGTGAGCCTAAAAAGCCTAGTCGTTTGCTGTTTACCGATCCTGCGACTTCAGCCCGGCGAGCCAAGGCGTTTTTCAGCTACAGCGGCAAGGCCGAATCCCGGCTCTGGATCTGCCAGGAACGCGACTTCCCAGCAGAGCAGCAATTCGTGATCCCGCCACCCGACATCAATGAAGTGCTCCCGAATCTTTCGGTCACCAAATTCCGCGATTTCATGAAATGCCCTTATCGTTTTTACCTTCAACACATCATGAAATTGGAGTCGATCAACGACGACTGGCGTGAACTTAGTGGGGGCACATTCGGCGATTTGACTCACAACGTTCTGGAAGCGTTTGGAAAGAGCGATCTCAAGGACAGTACTGACGAGAAACGAATCTTTGATTTCTTGAACGACCAGCTCAATCAATTCGTCAAACAACAGTTTTCCGGCTCACGATTGCCCGCCGTTCGCGTCCAAATCGAGCAGATTCGGCTGCGGTTCGAGCGATTTGCTACGGAGCAGGCAACGTTTCGAAAATCAGGTTGGCGAATCGTCAGCACGGAAGAACATCTTTTCCACCCTTTCGTCGTGGACGGCGAACCGTTTTTGATCAACGGTAAAATTGACCGGGTTGATCAGCATGATCGCACCGGCCAGGTCGCTGTGTGGGATTACAAATCCTCCGACAAAGGTGGCTCGCCCGATCGTGTTCACTACGCGAAACGCAAGAAAGAATGGAAGGATTTACAGCTCCCGCTGTATCGGCATTTGGTCAAGGAAGTCAGCGCCGTTGTGGGAGCCGATTTCTCCAACGTGTTAATGGGCTACATCCTCCTACCCAAGAAATTAGATGACGTTGGATTCCATCAAGCCGATTGGACGACCGAGCAATTGAATCAAGCTGATGAACAGGCCAAGTCAATCATACGCTCCATTCGAGCGAATGAGTATTCCAAGATGGCCGAGAAGCCGCCGTTGTATTCAGATGACTTTGCGGCAATCTGCCAAGACAACATTTTTGAGCAAGCCATTTTGGCCGGCAGTGATCAGGATTCGGAGGTGGCGCCATGGTAGGTGAAACGGCAAAACGAGAACTTGAAGAGCAATTTCCCAATGAGATTATTCGCGCTTCGGCTGGAACAGGTAAGACGTTTGCACTTTCAAATCGCTATTTGAAACTCCTCGCTTCCGGAATCGAATGCCAATCGATCCTGGCGACCACGTTCACCCGCAAAGGGGCCGGGGAGATCCTCGATCGAATTATCGGTCGACTGTCCGATGCAGCGCTCGACGATCAAGCGGCCGCTCGATTGTCAAGCGAACTCGATTGGAGCTTGTCGCGGGAACGCGCCGCCAAGATTTTGCACGACTTGTTGGGAAACCTCCATCGACTTGAAATCAGTACGCTCGACAGTTTTTTCAATCGAGTCGCCAAAGCGTTCGCGCTAGAGCTCCGCTTGCCGCCCAATTGGGAAATCGTTGACGAGCAGGAAATTAATCGCATGCAGGATACGGCGATCCAAGCGGTTCTGCGGAACGAGTCTGTGATCGATCTGCTGCACATGCTCTCCAAAGGCGAAGCCACGCGACGGGTTGCCACCATGGTGCGTGATACCGTTGATGCGATCTATGAGATCTTTCGGGAGTCAGGGGTCGAGCCTTGGAATCAATTGTCGCTGACGGGTGCTTTCCTTAGTGAAGAAGATCTTGAAATGGTGATGGCCCAGATCGAGGCTATCGAGATTCCAGCGAAACAATTGGGCAAACACTGGGACGAAGTCAAGGGATACGCTCGCAAGCAAGACTGGGCAGCGTTCGCTTCCAATACGTCGTTTCAACGATCGCTGGATGGTGAATTTAAGTATTCTCGAACCAAACTGCCACCGGAAATCGTGCAGATCTACCAACGCTTGATTCCTCATTGTCGAGCGTACGTAGAGAGTCGCTTGATCTCGCAAAACCAGTCGACCAGCGAATTGCTGGGAACGTTTGGCGAGTTGATGGAGAAATCTAAAGACGAAACCGGGCATCTTCGCTTCGACGATGTGACCGAACGACTTCAGCGATTGGTTTCGATGTGGGACACCGAGCGATTTTCGTTTCGTCTCGACAACCAGATTCAACACTTATTGCTTGACGAATTCCAAGACACGTCGCTGTCTCAATGGAATGTAATTCGTCCGTTTGCCAAGAACGTCACCGACAGTCAGGACGCATTGCGTTCGTTCTTCTGTGTTGGTGATATGAAGCAGGCGATTTTTGGTTGGCGGGGTGGGGTCGCGGAAATTTTTGACTTGGTCGACAGCCAGCTTCCCAATTTGAACGGCCAAACGCTTTCAACCAGTTACCGAAGTTCCCAATACGTCATCGATCTTGTCAACGACGTGTTCCTGAATGTTGACAAGTATGCCTGCAGTGATCCGGTGATTGATGAGGCCATTCAGAAATGGCCGAAATGGTTCGAGCGACACACGACGCAACGCGACTTGCCGGGGCACGTGACGTTAGAGATGGCAGCGGACTGCGACCCTCAGCAAAAACGTTTCGAAGAAACCAAAGATCGCACGCGCAACCGGCACATGGTTCGGGCAACCGTCAAACGTATCCGCAATATCGTTCGAAAGCTTCCTGACCATCACAGCGTCGGCGTTATCGTTCGGACCAACAGCGAAGTCGCTGACATGATTTTCGCGTTGCAACAAACTGGTATTCACGCCAGTGAAGAAGGTGGGAGCCCGCTGACCGATTCGATTGCCGTTGAGACGATCTTGTCAGCGATTCAATTGGCGGACCACCCAGGCGACAGTCTCGCTCGGTTTCAACTCTCCTATACTCCGTTGGCAGAACAATTTGGCTTGCAACCGGAAACGCGGAAGAACCAACGCGACAACGCGCAAGCCGCGCGGGTTGCCGCGGCGGAACTTCGAGCCCAGTTGGTCGAGCACGGCTACGGACCGACCATCGAATCACTCGCTCGCCAGTTGCTCGATCAGTGCACCCGCCGTGAAGTCATGCGGATTCAACAGCTCGTTCGAATTGCTTATGACAGTCCCTCAGACAACGAGCAGTGGCATTTAAGGCCAGGCCGGTTTGTGCAATACGTTCGTGAAGAAGTCAAAGTCAGTGATCAGAGTTCGGCCGCCGTCCGCGTGATGACGATTCACAAGTCCAAAGGACTAGAGTTTGATGTCGTTGTTTTACCGATCAAATGCAGTTCGCAAGGCTGGGCTGGATTCGTGCCCAACGTGGTGGTGGGACGAGAATCACCGACAGCTCCGATCGATATCGCGACGCGCTACATGGGCGAAAAACTCCGCAAATTGCTGCCGGAAAACTTCCAAGCCTTGTTCGCCGCCGACAAGCAGCGCAACGTCCGGGAAGCAATGTGCGTGCTGTACGTGGCCCTCACACGCGCCGTGCATGCGACTCACATCGTGATGTCGTACGGCGCGAAACCAGACCATAAATCCCCCGCTGGTATTTTGCTCTCGACGC
>JBLINZ010000525.1:0-4068 GCA_047639375.1 Mariniblastus sp.
GATGGCGACAGCCGAGATCGGGCATCGAACGGCGACGATCTGCCATTTAAACAACATCGCGATGCGAGTCGGAAGAAAGCTGAAATGGAACCCGGTCTCCGAAGCGATGATCGACGACCCAGAGGCAGGGAAATTATTGGTCCCCCCAATGCGAGTTCCGTGGACCGTTTGAACTCGAAATTCAGAGGCGGGAGGTTGGAGGTCGAACTCATGAGCTCTCGAATTTCCTTTGCATTGAAGGCATGAGAAGTTCTAATCGCAACAACCCAAGCCTGCTTTGTAGGTTCCGTTGGCTTGACGGATTTCTGCTGCAAAAACAACCATTACAATTGGATTTTAAATGCCGAGTCAGCTGACGTCGCGCGTGCCCGTTCCATTGAAACCAAATTCGGCAGGTATCCGCATGGCGAACCTTTGGCGTTGGCCAATGGTGATCGCTCTGGCTCTCGTTGTCATTACCTTTGTCTTTTCCTTTGGTTGTAGTGGGAATGGGGAAAATCCAAGCAAAGAGGTTCTTGAACACTCAGCTCCCAAAAATCCAGTCCCACTTCTAGGCTGGGAAACGGTAGCAACCCCAGGACCAACGCCGGGCAATCGCAGTCGACACGGGCTGGCATATGACCAATCTACAAAATCGACGATCTTGTTTGGTGGCGTGGTGTGGGACGACGAACATTCACATCTGTGCGACGACACGTGGGAGTTTGATGGCAAGACTTGGAAGCAAATCAAAGGGGATTCTTCCCCCTCGTCTCGGTTTCGAAGTGGAATGGTGTATCTCGACTCGCTCAAAAGCACCGTTTTATTTGGCGGAGCAGATGCCGATGACAAAGTCTTGGGAGATACTTGGATCTACGCCAATCACAATTGGAATTCCTTACCGATTGCTGGAAACTCGAAACCCTCTGCCCGGGGTGGCCACTGCCTGTGTGCCGATGAGTCGGCTGGCGTCGCCGTGATGTTTGGCGGGTTCGATGAGCAGAACAATACGCTTGGTGACACTTGGGTGTTCGAAAACAACGTTTGGAAGAACATCGAAGGACCAGGCCCATCGCCACGTCGATACGCATCGTTCGCCTACCACCCTGGCATGCAAGGCTGCTTCTTGCATGGAGGAACATACGACGACAATGGCGATCAAATGTATGGCGACTCATGGTTGTTCAAAGACCAAAAATGGACTCGGCTGGCTGCGAAATTTGACACCTCAGCACGCGACGATCACGGCCTCATTTTTCATCGTGCTGCCAACAAGATGATCATGCTTGAAGGTGTTTCCGCCGAACGAGGGCTTTTGACCCTGAATGAAGATGGTTGGGAATTGGTGTCTCCCAATCCAATTCACCCCCGTCATCAAGCCACTCCAATTGTTTGGCACGAAGGGCTCAACGGCGTGCTGATGTACGGCGGAGAAGCCTACCACGCTGGCCCCCAATTTGAATCGACGACGATTTTACACATGCCAAAATCGAAGTAACAACAATCGCTAAAGCACCGGCGATTCCTGACATTGTTCGGCAGCGTCCAGTGGCCGTTGAGAAATGGCACCACCTTTGCGAGATCCTTGGGTAACTTGGATTGGTTGCGACGTCCGATTCCGACCTTATGGCAGCCTGCTCACTGACGTGGGCAACCTAGATTGAGTTGCAGAGGGACGCCCAGAGCGAAGACGTTGTCGTTGACGGAAAGACCAATCCGAAGTCAACAAATTCGTCGACCGGCTCTACAAACTTGGAGCTGAATTTGGGCTGATCCCATCTAGGGAACGATTGTTGCGGCATTGTGGTGCGCCACTCAGGCATCCTGAAAACCCTCATGCTCCCGAATCCGTGCACGTTCGGTATCGATTTGAAACCTCCTAAACTAAAATTGACCCGCACGAGCGTCGTGGGACAAATCTGGCGGCGAGACCTTACGGTCGTACGTTTGACAACCGCCCCAATTACGGCCAAAATTTTAGGCCGTTGTGGATCAAAACCCTATCCGTTCCTGACCTGAAACAAATGCTGCTGCCGTTGTGTTGTCACGGGTCAAGGACTACCAAAGGTCATGTCGCGCGCATCCAACAACCTGCCGATGTTGGCCCCTGTTAGGTGACTGGTTTTCATCCAATGAAGACACTGCCCGCAATGCAATTATGGTGTTGCGTTGTGGTTATGATTGTAAGGTTGGCACCGATCTTAAAGCCAATAAATCAACGGAGATGTTGGTTTTCGCTTGGAAGGCGATGCCAAGAAGACTTGCGTAAGCATACTGGATTGAATTCCCCACTTGCCTAGCCCTAACTCCGAGACCCATTGTATGAGCAAGCGTCTTCCGCCGGGCCCCATTAATTTCAATGCGCCGTTCGGGCTCACCTGGCGGCACTATTGGAAACTGCGCACTGACCCCATTCGTCACGCCATCGAATTGTCTAACAAGTATGGAGACGTGGCTTTTTTTCGCGTTTTTTGGCACCGCATGGTTCTTATTAATCATCCGGACCTGATCCACCAAGTGCTCGTGACCGAATCAGAATGCTTCCCCAAGTTTGATCGAGTCCGCAATCATTTGCGTCAGGCCACCGGCGAGGGGCTGCTCGTGACTCAGGGAAAAGTTTGGCGCCAACAGCGGCTGGAAACGCAAAAGACATTTCGTTCCAGTCGCATGGATTCATTCGGGAAGTTAACGGCCAACCATACAACCGCGATGTTGACGCGATGGCGAGGCAAATCCGACGTCCAGATTGAGCATGAAATGACAGCCTTGACCCAAGCGATCATGGGCGAGGGTTTTTTTGGTGTACCGCTAAGCGGTAGTCAACGGATTGCCGATGCGGTGCGTACGTTGTCGGATATTTTCCACGAGGAGTCGCGGGCATTGTTTCAGCTGCCCGATTGGTTTCCTTCGCATTCCATACGGCAAAAAAAGGCCTCCATTCAACTCCTACAGAATACGTTGTCGAGTGTGATACAGGACCGGCTAGAGTCAGGCGAAAGGCGCGATGATTTTCTGGATATGCTGCTTCACGCTTCCGGAAATCGATCGAAACCAGATCTGAATCCCATCAATATCGACGGCATCAGGAGTCAGTTGTTGACTATGTATCTGGCGGGATTTCACACGACATCCGTAGCGCTGGCGTGGTTGATGTTTGCGGTCGCTCGCCACGAGGACGTTCAGCGGCGATTGCGGAAAGAAGTTCATCAGGTTTGCGGTGAAACGCCACCGGGAACGCAGCATGTAGACCAGCTAAAATATACCCAAATGGTGGTCAAGGAGACACTGCGACTTTATCCGCCTTCGTGGGAACTGTTCGCCAGAAGATCTGTCCGAGACACCGAATTAGGCGGCTACCGCGTTCCGGCTAAAAGTTTGGTGTTAATCATGCCGATTCTGACTCACCGCGACCCGCGATTTTTCCCCAATCCGATGGAATTTGATCCGCTGCGATTTAGTCCTTCACGAGAGCATGAGATTCCGCCCCATGCCTGGTTTCCATTTGGTGCAGGTCCGCATCATTGCATCGGCAAATCGATGGCCCTGATGCAGATGACTCAAATCCTAGCCGCCGTAATCCAGAAATTTGAGTTGAAACTCGATGAAACCGAGGCTCAGGAAATACCCGTGGTTCCCAAGGTTTCCTTGCGCCCGGCAAAGGACATCAAGCTATTGATCACGCCTCGAAAGGCAGAATTATCATCCACCACGGGGCTCGTTCGCGACCAACCATCGTTCGGAATCCAATCCCAATGAGAAAGTTTGGTAACTAGCCTGCATAGCCTGCACTCAAACCTTGCGTTGGTTCATTGGCAAAACCTAATAAAACGCAAGGCGTTTGCCGGAAATGCCGTGATCGGATGCAATTTCGTCGTGCCGGCATTGGGCCAGGTGTTGATCGCTTTGGTTCCAAACTGTTCGATGAAACAAAGGGGCAGGTTCGACGTTAACCTTATAGGTAATCTGGTCTCGCCAATATGAAATTTCCTATCGGCGCGGCGTCGGAATAAATCAGGACGGCTAACGGTGGTCACCATCGGAGTATTGGCTGTTGACTCGCGTCGATGGTCTGCGGGTGTCTACCAGCGC
>JBLINZ010000526.1:0-4063 GCA_047639375.1 Mariniblastus sp.
GAAAGATGAAGGCGGTCTGTCCGGATAGAAAGAAATTCTGGGTTGAGGGTGGAAGTCGTCGTTATCTCAACACTCAGCAAGACTTGGAAAACGCGATGATGTATGTTACTGAGGCGCAAGATCGCAAAGGACTGGACGAGTAGTACGAATGGGACGATCTAGAGGATGCGAGGCCGTTAGCAATGACTCACTCACTCGCTTGCCCGTCGGGTTTGTATTTTGTGTGACTTCAAAGTGCGTGAGCGAGAAAGAATTACATTGCAGGTGAGGCACTAACGAGGGCTGTCTTGCGAGTTCGGGCTACCGTTGATGCCGCTTAACCTCGCTTAACCGGCCATTAAATCAGCACGCCCTTGCATCGTCGAGTTGCCATGTTCTCGCCTTCGGCTCAGTACGCTAGAGCGGCTAATCACTAATTCAAGATCGCTTTTTAAGTTGTTCAATGGCTTCTGGCAAAGGAAACTCAAGGATTGAAACATCCCCGAGTCCTTTGAGTTCTTTTAGTCGGTTCCAGCCTCGTGTGACGAGGGTTTCTCGCTCGGCAACATGGGCTGGATCGAGCTCGGATTTCCCGAACTCGCCCTCGACGAGGACGGGCTCGAAATCATCTGCGACGATGAATTGGGCGAGCGTCGGATTGCAGCGGATATGCCTTTCCGGTTGTGCATGCAAGAGTTCCGGGTCAAGCAACCCAATCACGTAACGGAGGTACAAGTCGCTGTCGGTGATGTTTTCGACATCGCCGCCGCAGACGCTGCACAAGTAACCTTCATCGCATTTTGCCATTTTATTTGTTATCAAAAAATCGAGTGTTGTGCCACCGCTCCGTGGCCTGGAAGTCGTCTTCAATTCAAACCGAGGACATCGTACATGTTGTATAGTCCAGGCCCCTGGCCCGCCACGAATTTTGCGGCGGCCAACGCGCCGGCGGCGTAGCTATCTCGATTGCTGGCTGCGACTTTGAGTTCGATTGTCTCGCCTAGCATGCCAAACACGATCGTGTGTTGGCCTGGGTTGTCGCCCGTTCGCACAGCATGGTAGCCGATTTGATTGTGAGGTCGTTCGCCAGTGATGCCTTCGCGGCCATGTTGATGTTCGGTGATGCCCATCGCGTCTGCGACGATTTCGCCGAACTTGAGTGCCGTGCCGCTGGGAGCGTCGACTTTGAAGCGATGGTGGCGTTCGATGATTTCCACATCGACTCCGGTAGCGTGGTTCTTCAATGCTCGGCCCGTCGTCTCGGCCAGCTTCATGGTCAGGTTGACGGCCAGGCTCATGCTGGGAGCCCAGACGATCGCGATTTCTTGGCTGGCTGTTTGCAGGCTCTCGACGGTTGCGGGTTCCAAGCCCGTGGTAGCCATTACCAACGCCCTGCCTTGTTGTCGGCAGTAATTAATGGCCGCATCGGCTCCAGCTGGATGCGAGAAATCGATCACGACTTCGACTTCGTCAGAGTACTGGTTGGAAAACGGGATCCCATTTTCGCCGGTACCAGCTGCGATCCCTGAATCCTGACCAAGATTCGGGTGTTGAGCCGATTCAATCGCGGAGACCAAGCGGAGCCTGGAGTCTTGGCTCGTGAGTGCGATCAAGCGGTTGCCCATTCGGCCTGCGGCGCCACTAATGGCGAGGTTCAAACTTGCTTCTGACACGGTGCGTTTCCTATACGTCGTAAAGGTAGTTGGGCGTTTTGGCTAAGCTGTTTCACTTATTGGACAAAGTCCTTTGAGAACGTGAAACTTATCGATGAGTCAAAGTGTAGTAAAGGCACCCAAGCAGGGCGGTTGAGGCGGCAAGAGTTTGATTAAAAATTCGTTCAACGTCGCGTGGTTTGTTAATTTTTGACCATTGCGAGAACGCGTTGGTTGCCGTAAGTCCTTTGTTTTCAGCGGTTTGCGACGTTTAGTGTCGCAAAGTAAGACATTCCTGTTTGACTCTGACTAGTCAGATTCGTAGAATACTAAGCTCGATTCGGAGGTTGGTGCAAAACCGAACCGGAACAATACTCGCCGGAACCAACGGATTCTTAACGGAGAAAAAATAATGAAGATGAAGAAAGCAGACGTCAAGCCGTTCAAAGAAATGTTGCTAGTGCTTCGTGCCAGGCTTCGAGGCGATGTCTCGACGCTTGCGGATGCCGCGTTGTCCAAATCGGGCGGCGGAGGAAGTGCTTCTGCAGTTTCCAATCATATGGCCGACATGGGAAGCGACACCTATGAGCAAGACAACACCATTTTGCTGATGAACAACGAGGGTGATACGCTCGTTCAAATCGAAGGTGCCCTTGAACGCATCGAGAGCGGTGTTTATGGTTCGTGCATGGAGTGCTCGGGCAAGATCCCGAAAATGCGTCTCAAAGCGATCCCGTATACCCCTTATTGTGTCAAGTGCGCCAGTGAGCTCGAAACTTCCCAGTATTGATTTGGAAGCCAACTCAGCGATTCAAAATCAGGGCGAACGATTGTCAATCAGTCGTTTCGCCCTGTTTTTTTTGCCTTGCTTGATCGGCGTCGTTGCGGACCTTGGAACCAAGTTCTACATGTTCGCAAACTATTTTGATCCGAATCGAGCTGATTCGAGTTCACCCGAATACGCGCCTCAATTTCCTCATTGGTGGCTGGACGGAATTTTTGGGATTCAGACCTCGACCAATCCCGGTGCGTTGTTTGGGATGGGAGGCGGTTACAGTAGCGTCTTTGCGGTCTTTTCCGTCGTGGCTCTCGTGGGGATTCTGGTCTGGCTTTTTTGGCTGGGAGCCGCCCACGACCGTTGGCTAACGTTCTCACTTGGATTGATTTCCGGGGGGATTCTCGGCAACCTCTATGACCGAATTGGGCTCGGCTACGATCCGAGTTTTCCTGTCGAGATCAAGAACAATGTCCGAGACTGGATCTTGTTCCGTTTGGAAGGTGTGCCATTTTTTGACCCTTGGCCAAATTTCAACATTGCCGACGTGTGCCTTGTTTGCGGCGCGATCATGCTATTCGTGCATGCGTTCCTGTATGCGGAGCCAGTTTCTGCGGAGCCAGCCTCTGCTGAGTCTGATGAGCTGATTGAAAACTCGCAGCCGACCGTCGATTGAGTGTGTCGTTGCGAATGAGTATGACTAAGATCTGCAAATTTTCTGATTCGTGTTTCAATTTTTTAAGCCCCCAGACATGACTGATTCCGAAACGCAGAAACGAATGGAGCTTGCCAAGCGGATTGCCGTATCGGCAGGCAAGCTCACGTTGGGCTATTTTCAGACGGACCGATTCGACGTGATGAAAAAGGGCGACGGTTCTCCCTTGACGATCGCGGATCAGAACGCCGAGAAACATCTTCGAGCTGAGATTCTCGATGCGTTTCCCGACGACGCGATCATTGGCGAAGAGTTTGGCGAGACGTCCGGAGAATCAGGGTTCCGTTGGATCCTCGATCCGATCGATGGAACCAAGTCATTCATTAGCGGCGTGCCGCTTTACGGGACGATGGTGGGTGTCGAAAAGACTGGCAACCAAAAGGAAGCCAGGCGTTCGGTGATCGGTTCGGTCTATATGCCGAGCTTGGAGACTGGGATCTACGCGATGCGGGGCGGCGGCGCTTGGGCATTTGAAGGTGACCAGGCTCCTGTCAGGGCTCACGTTTCCACCAAAACCGAATTGGCGGACAGCGTGTTTGTAACGTCGGCGGTCGAAGCGTTTTTTGAGCGGAAGGCGGGCGACATTTATAGGGAGTTGGCCGACCGCGTCTATTTTTACAGAACGTGGGGTGACGCCTATGGCTACTATTTGGTGGCCACGGGACGGGTCGAGATGATGATCGATCCAATATTGAATATTTGGGATGCCGCGGCCGTTCAGCCGATCATCGAAGAAGCCGGCGGAACGTTTACGGATTGGTCCGGCGCGCCGCGGATCGATGCTGGCGAAGCGATTGGTTCGAATGGCCATGTTCACGCGGATCTGATCGCAATTACCAAGCATGCCACGCGTTACGAGCAGCCAAATAATTGACGATTGAAAAACATCATTCGCAGGCATCAAGAAATTTCGACAGGATGCGACAGGATGCGACAGGATGC
>JBLINZ010000527.1:0-4059 GCA_047639375.1 Mariniblastus sp.
TGTTCACAATTCGGGGTGAGGCAATTTCCTCCTGAACCCGTTTTGCAAGAAGATCAGTTTTTGGCAGCAACGTGAAGAAGCAGGCTACCACGAGCAGGGCGACGAGATGTCGAATCTTAATCGTCATGATGAGTTTTTTCATTCGCTATTGTGAAGTTGTCACGGACAAACGTTGGCAGGCTTGCGAACATCCATATTAGTAACATCATAGCCGAACGAATCAACGAAGTTGCTCATGCAGAGCGCGACTGGATCCACGAAATCTCGACGAGCAGTGGACTAGGAAGTATTGGCTATCCGAGTCACACAGCCACTTTTTCGGGGCGTTTTCAAGCTCTCAACCCATTCGCGAGTCGGCAATTCATTCGTTGCGTTGGTCAGCCCTCGCCGACAGGCCTATTAGTTTAGAAAAAATGAGTCGCAGGCCACGCTCAAAAAAGAATGTCGCCTCGAACCGCTGGAAACGCATCCACCCTGTACCAACCAATTCGCTCAACACGATTTACACGTCGGTCCAACCTGAGTACTGTCGGTGACGGGGCCTAGCAACCGAAACGGAGCAGCCAACGAATTCCTAACGCCTGGTTTCGAATCGGTAAAAACTCCCAAAATCAAAGTCGCGTCGTCTTCATTCAAATTGCTCGCACTCATTGAGCCAATTTTATCAAGCAAGATCGGGATAATCGAATCGGGCGCGAGAGATTCCATGTCGTTCAAGACATCAAGCACCCCATCGATCCCCAGCATATTGGATTCTAGATTGATCGACTCAATGAACGCATCGCTGTACAGCAAAAACATGTCCCCTGAATCGACATGAAAGTTTCGAGTCGGGTAAACCGATTCATCAACGGTTCCCAAAGGCATGTTTTGAAAGCGAGGCTCCTCGTTAGCAAGATTCTCGTCAACCTTATACCAGAGCTTGTCAGCCATTCGGTAGAGCAGCGGATTGGGATGGCCTGCCATGCCTAGCGCTAATCGTTTTTGAGGCTCAAAATAGGTCGCCACCACTGCGGTGGCGAATCGGTCGTCAGGCGACACGCTCAGAAACTCCCGATTCATTTGCTGGACAAACCCGGATTGGCTGATCCGATTAATGTTCTTTTTCAGCAAAACTTTCAGCGAAGCCGCCACGCCCGCCGCCTCCTCCCCGTGCCCGCTGATGTCCGCGAGCAGCAGTCGGCTAATCCGCCCCGACGCACAAGACGTCACGTAATACACGTCACCGCCACCAACTTGACTGGCGCGATAGGGGTTGCTGTGGATGTAGATATCCAACCCGGCGGCCTCATAGGCTTTATCTGTCTTAAGATTCCCTCCGAGAATCTCCATGCATTGCATGCGTACTTTTTTAATCTGCATCGATTCATCAATTCGGGAGTTAGTCTGGGAAGAGGCAAACACTTGTAACCGAATTTTCTTCGGCGAGACAACCAAATTTTGGAATATGCCAAAGGTTTTGCAGTTTCGCGGGCTCCCACTCTCTTCCCTCAGACGGATGGAAATCCACTTCCACTTTGCCGCAAAAGCAAACTGCCTAGACCCTCCTCTCATTCGGAGTTCGAGTCCGCCAATAGGTGCAATCCAATGAATATCCTTGAATTGCCTCATGCCAACTTTCTTGGCTCCGTCAATCCAAAGAATGAGAAGCGGGACTGACACTGCTCAATTGTGGTAGAACTCAAATCCAAATTCTGAACGCCGCCCAGGTTCTCGCAGCGATCGTCGTTGAATCTTTCTGGAGACGGCTCGCTCAGCCCTATTGATCGCGCGAAAAATCGCTTTCGAGAACGTTTCCTCTTTGATCGAAGCGGCAACATCATCCATTTTCCGAAGCTTCACAATGACCCGACATTGCTTGTCGATCCCGCCCCGCGGCCCATTCACATCCAACACCGTCAGCTCGACCGAAATCACATTGAAGCCAAACTTGGATAGCGTTGCGGTCGCCCTCTCTTTCGCCTTAAGTACTGCCTCCTCGCCCAAGTTTTTTTGCTTGTCATTAATGGTGATCTGCATCAGATTATCTCCAAGGGTAATTTTCAACTTGAACCGCTGCATGAGCGCCTCCAATCAATGGATCCATGCTTGCCTATCAAACTATACGACCATCCAGTAACATAGATCCAATAGATAAACAGGCTTGTTTACATCGAAAAAAAGAATAGGAGAATTTATGGATTGGTTGAACTATCACCACCTCCTTTATTTCTGGACGGTAGCGAAAGAGGGTGGGGTTTCGAAAGCAGCCAAAGTCTTGCATTTGGCCCAACCGACGCTAAGTAGCCAGATCAAGAAACTCGAAAAATCGATTGGGCATGACCTGTTCGAAAGAACCGGACGCAAATTGGTTCTTACGGAAACCGGTGATCTAGTTTTTCGATATGCCGATGAAATCTTCGGATTGGGACAGGAACTCGCAGACGTTCTGAATAACCGAACAGACGAAGACAAGTCGCGATTCCTAGTGGGCGTCCAAGGTGCGATACCGAAACTGGTGGCCTACGAGTTGCTCCGCCCCGCACTGGAATGCGAAGAGAATGATTACCAGCTCGTTTGTATCGAAGGAAAAATTTCGGAACTACTTGGAGAATTGGCCATGCATCGGCTGGACGTCGTCATCGCCGACCGGCCTCTGACACCCGAAACCAATGTCCGCGCTTTCAATCACTTGCTAGGGAAATGCGGCGTCACCGTTTATGGCAGTAGCCAACTGGCGAAACAATACAAACGAAATTTTCCCGAATCGCTGACGGGCGCCCCGATGCTCCTGCCGACACAGAACACTTCGCTGCGGCGACTGCTAGAGCAGTGGTTTGAAGAAAACGGCATCCACCCTGTCATTGCTCACGAGTTTGAAGATAGTGCTGTCCTAAAAGTATTCGGCCAGTCGGGCCACGGCTTGTTCGTCACGCCAACCGCCATCGAAGCCGAAGTTTGCCGACAATATTCAGTCAAAGTCGTCGGACGAATCCCCGAAGTGGTCGAACGGTTCTATGCCATTTCAATTGAAAAACGACTCAAACACCCAGCTGTGTTAAAGATTTCAGAATCCGCTCGTGAACAGCTTTTTGGAGAAAACTAATTGAATCGTTGCCAACGAAAATACGGCAGGTGCTCCAGGAGCACACATCAAAAATTCGTCGGTGACGTCATTCCGGTCTCTCAATAACATTGCCGAAAGATGAATCGTTGCGAGAGACGAGGAGCTGTTCAACGCCAAGTCACCACCAAACATTTTGCGGTTTCGTTGCACAAGACCAAGAACCTACGCCCAAGGCCGGAGAATCATTCATTTGATTCTCCGGCCTTTTTTTTGTAGACATTCCACTTTCAAACAGGAGTTTCCAAGCGGGCAACTCTTACCACGTTGCGGTCATTCATTTGGCGGTCGCAATTGTGAAACGGTTTCACCAAACCACAATTGCGTTTGAGAATAATGGCAAGCTCCAACGAACTTTACCCGGTCTAGCTCACCTCTCAGTAATCAGACATCAAATCACACGAACCACCTGTAGCCGCCTAGCTCAAGTCACGACTCTAGCCAAACACCCACTCGAAAAGAATTTCATCATGATCAAGCCAGCCTCGATCGCAATCAACCATCACACAAGCCTTTGAATAGCTAGCTGGAGCAATTCGATTGTTGCCAGCGTAGAGTTCTTCATCACTATTTGTTTTTTGAATACATGCCAAGATATTTATCTATTGGATCAATACCAGACATGGGACGTATATTTAAATGCAGGCCGTCAGAGGTGGCTGTTGCCAGTCAACGATCAGTTAGGAATGACTTGATGACGCAAACCCGAACCAAATTAAACACCCCGTTTAACGTAATGCTAGTTAGCACGTTTTTTCAATCGACCCTTTTTTTGCGACGACGGCAGAAAACTTGGCTGCTGCCAAAGAGCCTGGTGCGGCCTCAGAGAAAAACGTTCCCTGCTGCCAGGAACTGACTTGTCCTTAATGTGTTGGTTTGGTTCATGTCGATGAGTCGAGACGACGCGACCATTGTATTCAAAGGAGCGGTAATGAGTTCAATCCCCAATCCCAACG
>JBLINZ010000528.1:0-4024 GCA_047639375.1 Mariniblastus sp.
AGACGACCGCTACAGATTAATTTTGGATGCCCAAGTTCCTGACGCCACTTCGGTCGAGGTTGCGATCCCGAAACGCCTGCGGACTTCATTTTCCACTCAAAACGGTCTCCGTCTAGCGTGCAAACGAGCACGGATGCTCGCTGGTTGAAATCCATGGAGAGCGGAACTTGTGTCTTCGGCTTGCGTTGTTTGACTTCGCATTTACAAGGGGAGATTCCGGCCGGATTGGGTTCTTGCCCCGTTTCTGTATCGCTAAATTCCACGCTCGTATTCCCAAATTCGTTTTGGTCGCGAACCGTTACGTTGGGTGTTGAAGCATTCTTCTTTTAGGTGACGCGTTTCAGTTTTGTGAATCGCCCGGTCTTCACCCATTCGGCAACAAAGATGTTTCCGTCTCGGTCAAAACATGCGTCGTGCGGATGGACGAATTTTCCTGGCAACCACGTCTGCGGCATGTTTCGGACCGCCGTCTTCCCTTTAAGTAAGCATTTCTCACGCCAGGCTTTGTCGTCACCCAATTGAGCAACAACTGAATTGTCTTGGTCGAGGATTGTGATCCTGCAGTGCAGGTCAGCAACAAGCATTAATTCGCCTTGGATGTCGATGTCTGCAGGAAACAGAAAGCCGTCGAGTTTCTTCAGGAATTTGCCGTTCATGTCAAACCATTGCAGGCGTTGATTGGCTCGATCGGCGACGACTAATTTCGGAATGCCGTCTCGATCGTCTAGCCATTGGCCATGGGGTGTCCTGAATTTACCGTCTGCGGTTCCGTTGCCACCAATCGTGCGGACGAAATTATCGGATGCGTCGTACTGGTGGATCATGCTGCTGCCATAGCCATCACCCAGAAAGTAACCACCGTCCGGAGAAAAGCTAACGTTCGTGGCTCGCATTCTTTGCTTGTTGGTTTGGTAGGCCCCTGTTTCGGACTTAAGTGTGTCCAAATTCTTTTGCCAGACGACTTCTCCTTTGAGCGTCATCTTGCAGAACCCGTCTTTCGTATTGGCGGGCGAAAGATAGAGGAATTCTTCGCCTGACTCTTTGCGTAGATCGATTCCGTGGCCGCTGCCTGCAAACTGTTTTCCTAGGGTGCGGACAAATTTGCCGTTTGGATCAAAAACTATAATCGATCCGGGGCCGCCTTGGTGGGTCAAGTAAATCAAGCCGTCGGCGTCGATTGTGACGCCATGTGTGGCCCCACCGTATTGATGCTGCTGT
Source organism: Mariniblastus sp. (assembly GCA_047639375.1). Lineage (GTDB taxonomy): Bacteria > Planctomycetota > Planctomycetia > Pirellulales > Pirellulaceae > Mariniblastus. The sequence continues at coordinate 1,219 of JBLINZ010000528.1, forward strand.
GGGAGCTCGCCCCACCCATGAAGGCATTCGTATTTGAATTTTCCCTCGCCGATCACCACCGTTTGGGCGTCCGTTTTGTTCTGGTTGATGATGTAGGGGCCGGGGAAACTGGCAAGTGGAGCTACCGCGACCGCCGCTCCCGAACTCGCCAAGAACGAACGCCGGCTAATGCCGGAAGTCTCGGTTGCTTCCTGGCTGTCGGCAGATTGGGCTTCGATTCTCTTCTTGGCTGGCATGCATCTCTCTGACGTTTGAGCGGGTCCTCTGAAGAAAGTTCATTTTATGGGTACTGGGCTATCAATTGCAAATTTTGAACGCAGAAATTTTCGTCAGCGGTAACTGTTTCCCAATATTCGCTTTCAATTGCCCCATTACTGACCTTAAAATAGTCGTTCAGCCGGCGTGTTTCGCACGTTGGTGTTGATATTGGGCGAGGCGAAGAGTCCTGCCGAGCTCTTGATATTGATTGGAATTCCGTCAGCGAGGGAGAGCCCATTTTAATGGCTCGCCTTTAATGGTTGTTCTTGCTCGCTTACGCGTCTGGCGTCTGGTAACCAAGGAGAAGAGATGCGAGCAAATTGGAATCTGAACGAACACCGGGCTGCGGTTGCCACGAACCTTGGCGCCCTGTGTTGTTCCCGAGTTTGCCGTTGGTTTGTTTAAGAATAGAAAAACCAGGAATTGAAAATGAGAAAAATGAAATTTACCGCCGTCATGTTGTTCTTGGTCGTGGCTTGCTCGCTAACTGTTGTAGCTCAGGATCAGGAACCTGCCGCACCGCCGACGCCAAAATTCAACGCCGAGTTAGCCAAATCCTTGGGGGCCGATGACTACGGCATGAGAAGCTATGTGTTCTGCACTTTGAAAACGGGCAAGACCAAAATCGAGGACGCGGAAAAATCAAAGGAGATCTTCGCCGGCCACTTTGCCAACATGCGCCGGCTTGCCAAGCAGGAAAAGCTGGTTCTCGCTGGACCGTTTGTCGACGGAGCCCCGAAACGTGGCCTGTACATTTTCAATGTCACGACGATCGAAGAAGCCGAGAAGCTCGTCAAAAGCGATCCGGCGGTTCAGGCTGGCGTGTTCGAGTACGAATTGACCAAACTTTATTGCTCGGCGGCCCTGATGCAGATCAATGATATTCATGGATCGATCCAAAAGACAAAGATCGAGTGATTCACGGGCATCGTTTGAATCGCGTCATTGGGCATCCATTGCGATCATTCTCAAAATCTTTGAGATACCGCGCGAAAAATTCGCTTGAGGATCGTTAGTAAGGAAAATGTCAAACTGTTGTTCCTGAAAGAGGCTTGAAATGAATTCTAGGTTGTTGCTTGTGGCTGTGGTTTTCTCAGTCGTTTCGATTGCCAGTGGGCAAGCCGAGGCCCAGACCCTCGGGAGCTTGACCAAAACCGAAGCCGCGGGGGTCTACAAAATTGATTTCCCCGGGGGCCCGCTCGAAGAATATATCAAACTGATTCTGGGGCTCCCGCACGACCCTGATGCGGGACTTGAAGGCGTCAACGTCGTCGTGACCGACAACGCCCGAGTCGGCGTTGCGTCGACCTTGCTGGGCGGGCGCCGACTCGGGTGACTAGGGAGCTGTTTTTCTTCCAGCATTCCTCCAATGAGTTGGATTGGCCGTGTCCGATGCTGATGTCAAAGCGTTGCAGACGAAACTGGACGAGACCGAAATCGCTGCGCTAGGCGATCGGCTTGCAGGAAAATCCGATGCTGCCAAACCGGCAGCGCAAGCCCCCTCCAAGGCCACTCAGCTTGCGGCTTCATCCTGTTTTGTGACTCGTCTGGGTTTCAACGCGATCCGGGGCGTCTCACGGATCGGGAAACTTGTCCGCGTAAATGTTGTATTGCTACCGTCAATCTGCGAAAATTCGAGCCGTCGTCTCGAATCACTCCCGCCACAAAGCAGTCGAATCAATGAACAAGCTCATGTCCGCAGTGTTTGCTGCCTGTTTTCTTTTCGCCGGATTAGGCTCGCCATCCGTCGCTCAGCAGACTCCCCCGACTGCGACCCCGGTCGACTATAAGACTGAGCTGCTCAAGATCGCGGTGGTCGACCAAAAGGTCATGATGCCAATGCGGGATGGAATTCGGTTGTGCACGGATGTTTTTCGTCCCAAAACCGACGCCAAGGTTCCCGTGATTTTTTCCAAGACGCCTTACAACTTTAATAGTTGGCGCGACGGAGAAGAATCAACACGTGGATACCGCCAGGCCCTCGAGGCGGTCAAACGTGGCTATGCCTATGTTGTTCAGAACGAGCGGGGAAGATATTTCTCAGAAGGTCAATGGGACATTCTCGGAACTCCAACCACCGATGGCTACGACGCGTTCACTTGGATGGCCAAGCAGCCATGGTGCAACGGACGAATTGGAACGATTGGTTGTTCATCGACGGCTGAATGGCAAATGGCTGTCGCTGCTTTGGATCATCCGGCCCACGTCGCGATGGTGCCGCAGGGATTTGGGGCAGGTGTTGGTCGGGTTGGCCCATTCAACGAGCAAGGTAACTGGTACCGGGGCGGTGCTGAACAGATGTTGTTTTTTTCGTGGTTGTACGGCGTGCAGAACGATCGAGTCCGCCCCACTTTTCCAGCGGATACGACGCAAGCTGAATTGATTCGCAATTCTAGGTACTTCGATCTCGCCCCTGAACGCCCAAAAGTCGATTGGGTCGAAGCCAACTATCATTTGCCCATTCAAAATTTGATGAAAAGCGTTGACGGCCCGGTTGGAATCTTCGAAGACATGATTCGACGAAAACCCAACGATCCCAAATGGCATC
>JBLINZ010000529.1:0-4022 GCA_047639375.1 Mariniblastus sp.
TGCAATCTCACCGATCGCCTCGGTCCATTTCCATTTTTCAGCTTCTGGGGCCCCAATGCTGGACTCCCAAGCTCCCGCTGGATCGCGGACGCCACCGCGATCGTGATGCGCGAGAAAAAACCGCAACTCACGCTGGCGTACCTGCCTCACCTCGACTACGACTTTCAACGCTTGCCCGTTCAGGACCCAGAACGTGTCAAAGAAGTGGACCGCTGCGCCGAAACAATCGTCCAAGCGGCTGAGGATATCGGGGCGACCGTAGTGGTCGTTTCAGAATATGGATTGGTCCCGGTGGACCGCCCTGTCCATCTCAACCGAGTCTTGCGAAACGCTGGCTTGCTTAACATTCGATCCGGTCCGTTTGGTGAATCGCTCATCCCTGGAGAATCTGCTGCGTTTGCCGTCGCCGACCATCAAGTTGCCCACATCTACGTCCGGGCCCCGGAACAAATCAAAACGGTTAAACGCCTACTCGAATCAGTTCCTGGCGTGGCGGCCGTCGTGGAGCCAGCAGAACTGGAACTTGATCACCCGAGAAGCGGCGAGCTGATTGCGCTGGCTGAATCAAACGCTTGGTTTACTTATTACTACTGGCTCGACGACCAGCAAGCCCCGGATTTTGCCCGCACCGTCGACATCCATCGCAAACCCGGCTACGACCCATGCGAGTTGTTCATCACATCGAAATTTCGGGCGATCCGAAAAGTCGCTCGGAAAAAATTGGGGTTCAGGTATTCGATGGACGTCATCCCGCTCGACGCCACGCTCGTGAAAGGAAGCCACGGACTCTCGGTTCCAGAAGAGCAGGGCCCGCTCGTGATTGGCCCTGGCGAACTACCCGCAGACATGCGTGGATTCAAAGCCTATCTCACGCGGCTACTTAAGTAGTATTCCAAGCAAACTCGTGATTGCAAACCGTGATCTTCAAACCAACATCCACCGCTTAGAAGCGAACGTCGCAGCCTTTGGGCGACAATTCGTCGTCAATTTCGTAAGCCATGTCTTCCGAGACGCCGGTGTAAGTGATATTGAGGTACTTGAGATTTCCCAACCCCATCAGCGTTTTTACTTCACGGTCCGTGATGTCGGTTTTCCCCAGATGCAACCAATTCAACTGCGGCATTTGTTTGAGCATCAATACGCCATCGTCAGTGACTTTCGTGTTGTCGAGGTTCAGCCAAGTTAGTTTTCGCAGCGCGGTGACGGGCTCCAAACCCTTGTCCGAAAACTTTGTAGCCCACAAATTGAGCTGAGTTAACTCAGTGAATTTCGCAAACTTCTCGCCGCTGGCGTCTGTAATCCCTGGTGCATTGCATTCGCTCAAATCGAGCTTTTGAAGCTTCTTCAACTTCGTCAAATACTCAATCCCCTGATCCGACAATCGCGTGTCTCGAAGATTCAGAGTGACGATGTTGGGCATCTCTGAAATCACCTTCAACGTCTCGTCGCCAATCGAGGTTCGAAACAGATGAATCTCCCGCAAATCTAAACCGGCCAACTGCTTGAATCCGTTATCAGTCACGTTCGTATCGTTGAGCCCCAAGACGGTTAGAGATTTCATCGCGGCGATGTACTCCAATGCGCTGTCGTCGATCGCGTCGCCCCAAACCTTCAGGAACGAGAGCTTGGGACACTTCGACAAAGATTTTAAGCCTTCGACAGTGACGCGATTGCAGTCGCTAAGATCAATCGCTTTCAATGTTTTCAAAGCCGACAGATGCTGCAACTCAGCGTCCCCAACTCTCGTTTGGCCGCATCGAATTTGCTCTAGCTTGGGAAATTCAGAAAGCTTCTTGACGGCTTCTTCCGAAAGAGTCGACTTGTGTAGCTGGAGGAAAGTCAGATTCTTCAAGCCCTTTAGTTTTTCGAAATCGTCCGCCGTGGGCGTGCTGCGCTCGATCGAAAGGGTCTTGAGACCAGCCATCTTGCTCAACATACTAAAGGTAGCCGAGTCAATGGTTGTTCCGTCGAGGGCAACATTGGTGAGCCGAGAAAAATCTACGAGCTTGGCGAGAATCTCATTGCCATTGCGGCACTCCGCGAGGTCCGCTTCCGTGGCGAATCCGTCGGCTCCCACTAAAAAGAAAGCCTCGGTATCTTCAAGCTCATCCATGATGGCTTGCTCGGCTGACAGGACAGTTGCCGTCTCAGCGGGGACGCTAGCGGGTTGTGGCTCAAAGCTCGGAACCGGTGGCTCAATGGGAGCTACCGAACCGACCACAGAATTCGCTGAACTCGGCTGAGAGGCATTGATTTTCAAAAACTCAATTGTGTTTTCTAGCTCAACGACCTCCTCTTCAAGGTCCTTGATCTTCTTTTTCATTAACAACGGTTCGTAGTCCGTCTCACAACCCAAAGTGACTGCCGCAATCAACAAACAAACGAACAGACTCCATCGTTTGAAAACACAAATCATATCAAAGCATCCAGAGTTAATAATTCTTAGGGTGGCGATAAAGGTCTATTGTAAACGACGCGTTCGTTTGCCAATGGTATTAAGCCCGCATTGGCCGAATTTTGCCAACGAATTTGCATCAGTTGACCGGATAGGCCATTCCCTGATTTTTCAGCCAATTTAAGCCCCGCAATTCTGTACGCGAGCTCGCACCCCACAGACTGCTGACCTCAAATCCCCAATTACTGACCTCGATTTCAACTCTCCTGCCCGAGGTTCGCCAGCTCGACCGTCGTCTCGAAAATCAACAATCCACTCAACCCGCAGACTTCACCCTGGTCGCCCAAGCGGAATCCCAGAGTCTGGTTGTGGCGGTCGTAACCGATGTGACCGATTTGTTGATTGTAACTACGTCTTTTTTCGCTCCGGGTGCGGTCATGACATGCAATTCGAGTTCCATTGTTTTGCCCTCAAAAAACGCCGCGATGGTGTTAAGCATCCTGATCATCTCACTGAGCACGAGCCTGAAGACGAGCGACGCACAGTCTTGGCCCGTTAACAGCCCCGAAGTTTACGAGTCCGTTCCGCAATACAAACCGACGCGTTATCCTTTGAACTCCAAGAGCGCGGTCAAGCCACCAAGGAACGCCTCCCCGACCAACGGCTCGTCGCCAGGACTTGACGCCAACCCAACGCACGCCAATCAAGTTCGCCCGAAACAACTTGACTCGCCATCAACGACGCAGCAATCAGTGCCGCACCTCGGTCAGCCAAAACCGACCCCAGTCAACACTCAAACCGAAGAAGCGACCACCGCCGAAGGGCACACCAATTCGTATTTCTCTCAAAACTGGGATGCGCAACGAGACCGCAATCAGTTGCCTGTCGACCCTCGGAAACCCTGCAATCACTGCACCCACCCATCCGCGACTCGTACACTCACCCATTTGAATTTACCAGGCTTGCAAGGCCGACCGTATTTGGAACGCGAACCTGGCGGTTGCCTTTGCGACAAAAAACAACCTCCCAGACATTCCGACTTTTCGGTTTACTGGCCTCGCCCATTTTCCCTGAAGCTTGACCAACGTTACCCGCAAGCGGCGGCTGCCCGACACCAATCTTTTCAGAAAAAGCGAATCGTCGACATCTTCGATCCGCTTTCGAAGCTAAAAATCAGCGGCTACAAGCGAACCGACAATGGCTATTGCGGCCCGGGTTCGGATCCGTACGGCTGCGTGGGAGAAAGCCGGTATGCGGCTCAAATGATGGGCCAGCCGGTTCGCTAAGGATCGTTCGTTCAATAAATGTCCGATTTCGATGCTGCGGGACTGGCAACCGTTCGGGATTCGCAGATGTTCTCCCGAAGTCTTGCGACTCCTGCTACGACAGTAATGCGTCGAATGGCCCCAAGTGATTGCATCAACAGTTTATTGAACAGAATCAAACAGGATCTCATGCGCGCAAATCCTGTCGCATCCTGTCGCATCCTGTCGCATCCTGACGAAATTTCTTGATGCCTGCGAATGATGTTTTTCAATCGTCAATTATTTGGCTGCTCGTAACGCGTGGCATGCTTGGTAATTGCGATCAGATCCGCGTGAACATGGCCATTCGAACCAATCGCTTC
>JBLINZ010000530.1:0-4003 GCA_047639375.1 Mariniblastus sp.
ACGCGGTGCCAGCGAGCCTGTTCTAGTCGATCCAGTTTGTGAGCCAGATCCAAAACCGGCTTGCCCTCGAGTCGCGACACGGGGAACGGCGGATCTCCCAGGTTTTCGTTCGATAGAGGGGCCGCTTGAATGATGGGGACTTCGTATTGAGCTGGGCGCGAACGCCAGGTCATCACGTAATTGACCGCCATCAAGACGATGCCAGCGATGTACATTGCACCGCCGCCTACTCGAATCCACCACATCGGCCGGCTGGCTGTAACCGTTTCGACGAAATCAGGATACGCGAGGTTGCCTTCGGCAGTGAAAGCACTCCACATCAAGCCTTGAGTCAATCCAGCCACGTAGATCGGAATGATGTACAACAGGATTCCAAAGGTTCCGACCCAGAAATGCCATGTTGCGAGTTGGGTGCTCCACAGTTTTGTCTGAAAGATCCGAGGCAAGAGCCAGTACAGCATGCCGAAGATCATGAAGCCATTCCAGCCAAGTGCTGCCGCATGGACGTGGGCAATCGTCCAGTCAGTGTAGTGCGAAAGCGCATTGACGCTTTTGATCGAAAGCATCGGGCCTTCGAACGTTGCCATTCCATAGAACGTGATGCCAACCACGAAAAATTTCAGGACCGGGTCGGTGGCGACTTTGTGCCAAGCCCCCCGTAGCGTCAGCAGGCCATTGATCATCCCGCCCCAGCTGGGCATCCAGAGCATCAAGGAGAATACCATTCCTAACGTTGACGCCCACGTGGCGATGGAAGTGTAATGCAAATGATGAGGCCCAGCCCAAATGTAAATAAACACCAGCGACCAAAAGTGAATGATGCTGAGTTTGTAGGAGAACACTGGTCGCTCGGCGGCCTTGGGCAGGAAGTAATACATCAAGCCAAGAAAAGGCGTCGTCAAAAAGAATGCCACCGCATTATGACCGTACCACCACTGCATCATCGCGTCTTGAACACCTGCGTAAATCGGCACGCTGTTCAAGAGACTTGTTGGCACGACGAGGTTATTAAACACATGCAGGATCGCAACTGCCACAATCGTGGCAATGTAAAACCAAAGCGCGACGTACATGTGTCGCTCACGACGTTTGACCAACGTCATGAAAAAGTTGATTCCAAAAAATCCGACCCAGACGAGTGCGATGGCAATGTCAATCGGCCATTCGAGCTCCGCGTACTCTTTGCCTTGGGTGTATCCCAGCGGCAACGTAATCGCCGCGGCAACAATGATCAGTTGCCAACCCCAGAAATGGGCCAGACTCAGCCCATCACTCCACATACGGGCTTTGCAAAGCCGTTGAGTGGAGTAGTAGACGGCCGCAAAGATTCCGTTGCCTGCAAACGCGAAAATCGCTGCGTTGGTATGCAGTGGGCGTAGCCGGCCAAATGAAATGTACTCGACGAATGTCCATTGCGGCATCACGAGCAGGAGGGCGACGATCAGACCCACTAAAGTCGCGACGAGTCCCCAGACCAAGGTCGCCAAGGCGAACATGCGAACAATTCCGTCGTCGTAGGAAAACGAATCAAGATGGGGGGCTGGCGTGAGCTCAGCATGCTTGGATTGGAGTTCAGCCATTGAGAATCAATTCTAACGCGCTTCAGTAAGTACGATCATGAACAAAGAGCCGGTTGGATTTAACGCTTGATCGAACGATGAAGTGCGTTGAGTCTAATTTATCATTTTGAATCTAATAACTTAAAATTCATCATTGAGATGTCAAGCTGTCTCGATAAGGAAAATCCAGTCATAGCCGCGTTCCCACGTCTCTCAATCCAAATGCTCAATCATTTCCAGTTCTCCTGCGGTTTCAAACACGGGTGAGCTTAAATAGCGATCTCCGCGATCACAGATAATGGTCACCACGATCCCAGACTCCAATTCGGCGCAAATTTGCTGGGCCACAAGTGTTGCCCCGGCCGCAGAAATCCCACAGAACAATCCATATTCCGCCGCCAGCCAGCGAGCCTGAACCTCCGCGTCGGATTGGCTGACATCAATCGTTCGATCGACCCGTTCGGGTTCGAAAAACTTTGGCAAATACTCTTTGGGCCAACGGCGAATGCCTGGGATCCGTGATCCGGCTGTTGGCTGGCAACCGACAATCGTGACTTCGGGGTTTTGCTCTTTCAGGAACCGACTGACGCCCATGATCGTTCCCGTGGTTCCCATCGCTGAGACGAAATGGGTGATTTGCCCCGCGGTGTCGTCCCAGATTTCCGGGCCGGTCGTTTCGTAATGGGCAAGTGGATTGTCTGGATTGGCAAATTGGTCGAGCATGCAATAGCCGGGCTGTTTCGCTCGTTCACGAGCAAAATCAATCGACCCCTCAATGGTGCGTTCGCCCGGCGTGAGAATTACTTTAGCGCCGAATGCACGCATCGTTCGAACGCGTTCGGCGGTACTGTTGGCTGGCATGACGAGTTCGATCGGGTAGCCCCGTGAGGCCGCGATCATGGCCAGCGCGATTCCGGTATTGCCGCTGGTGGGTTCGATCAACGTCATCCCAGGCTTCAAATCGCCCCGCTCTTCGGCTCGGCGAATCATCGAGCTGGCAGCCCGATCTTTGACGCTGCTGGCCGGGTTGTTGCCTTCGAGTTTTGCAAACAGGCGGACGTCGGGATTGGTGGTACGAGTTGGGATCTCAACCAGCGGCGTTTTGCCAACCAATCCGGCCATCGCGGATGAGGCTTGAATTTTTTTCATGTCAATGTCAGCTCTAAGAACAATGGAATCGCAGTCCAGCCAATCAGCAGAGGGACTGACATCTTTTGGAAACCCGACGCGTGAGCGAGGCAGAGTCCGCGTTAGTGCCTTGCTTTCAATGGCGGCTGGGCTCGCCAACAAATGCCCTGCGTTTAAAACTGCCGGCTAATCGCTCTATCGTCTCGGATACCAGAGCAGCAAACCCTGACGCGTCCGGTTGCCATTCTTCGATTCGCCAAATGAGAATCAATTCTACGTCAGTCTCGGATTGTCTTGCGATGACTACCCCCTGCCTCGTAGCATCCCCTGCCAATACAAATTTGGCAATCCGTATTTTTTAAGCATGTTCATCCGAAGCGTTTCTTTGGCTGGTCGAATGGAAATGACTCCATCGAATTTTTGTCATCGTCAAACTCGGCCAAAACCAAACGGTTGTAGCTGCTGACCAGCAGGCAAGACGTATAGCCCATAAAGTGTCCGGTCAGGGGTTTGCCTGCAATCATGCCAAGAATGCTCTCAATTGTGGTGGGTGCCAGCTTTCAAATTGCGGCTAAGCAGTTGGGCTGACACCGTCAGGCCTGCGGGTTCCACCGTCGACAACGACGATTCTTGTTTTTGATATTTGGTTTCTTGCAGAGCGTAAATTGATTTTACTGAGACCCGACTCGAGAGCGGTTAGCCGATGTTCTTTCCAAAACATTCACCAAACTTGCTGGCGAACGCCAAGCTTTTTTGAATGTCAGGGTTGCGGAGTAAGCCGATTAGCCCCAATAGCCCAACTCGCTCCGGAATTTTTGAATCGCATGTGTCTCGTTGGGCGCTTGCCATTGAATTCGCCGCGTTGCTAAGCACGGAGATTGAATTGTGGTTGAGCATGTCGGACTTGAGTAATTCACCAAGTCGTTCTAGGTCATCTTTTTCGAAGTAAGTTCCCAACCGGAGAGCGGCGTGCAAGCCATTGGTCAGGCTCTTCTCCATGTCGATTCCCTCGCTCGCGCATCGCTGCTGAAAGTCATCGATGAGATCGCCGAATGTGGCGATGAGGTTGGGGACCTGGTCGGCGAGTTGGGCCAGTTTTGTCAATTGCGGGAGCCGTTCAACCAGGGTGTTGAGGGCGGCCATGTTTTTCGGCTCGGTGACTTTGAGGAGGATCTCGAGCAAGTCTCCTATCCGCGGTTCGACCTCCACGCCTTGCTCCGTGGCTTGGCTGACTTTCTCGTCGATGAAGTCGGCCCCTGTCGCAAATGCTCCTTCAACAGACACGCCCATTTTTTCAAAAAGCACGTGTTCGATCG
>JBLINZ010000531.1:0-3999 GCA_047639375.1 Mariniblastus sp.
TCCGCCGCCAGGATTGGTGATGTAATTCCCGTTTCCGTCTTTCTTGAGAAATTCGTCCGGATGGTTGAAGTGGACCACAAATCGGAGATTGGTCCGCGGATAGTTTTCGTGAAACCGATCAAGCATATCGAAAAATGCGTCGTCAAATCGATCGGGGAAGAACGCCAGCTCCTTGGTCCCCAGCCGAATGTTTTCGACTCCCGCTTCTGAAAGCGACGCCCACCAATTTCCAATGATCTTGTTACTTAATACCATCGGATCGCCACCCGACATCAAGATCTCTCGGAGTTTCTCGCGGCCCGTTTCCGGATGCAACCCGCCATTGTCTTTAACGATCTGGTTGTGCTCCACCACATAAGCACAGATCTCGTCAACTTTGGCGAGCCCTTTGGGGGCCATCGCACCGTCGGGGCGAGCCACGTCTTTTTTGGCGATCAACTCTTCGCGGTAACAAAATCGGCAATGGGCTGAGCAGGTCGAAGCGACGTAAATCAAACCAATTTCGTATTTGTGCAACAGCCCTTCTACAGGACTGTAGTTCATCTGCTTGCCAGGGTCTTGAGAACCGGCAAGATCAAACGTTTCAGCCGGGCTGGCTTTGATCAACTGCTGCATTGCCAAGCTGTTTTTGGCTTGCTCGAAATAGTGCCGCGTGATCTTGACCGGCATGCGCGATTCAATATCTCGATCGGTGCCTTTGATCTCTACCAATGCCGAGAGCTCGTCGGCGCTGTAAAAACCCTGCATGTCCTCAGCAACGACATTGTTGACGAATTTGTCGATCCCGGCCGTAATCTGCCGATCGTATTTCCCTTTGTCAATCGACTTGAGAAACAACTGTAGTTTTTCGGACGTTTCGAAACCAGGAGCAGTAGACATGTCTTACCTTTGGATGGTCAATTTTGGCTTGGTTATCGGGCAGGTTGATAACAGCTTGCAAAAACTACAACGCAAACAATGTGTTCTCAGCGAGCGTATTTTGTCATCGTAGCCCTTGCAACATCACATTCAAGCTTCAGCCACTGGTGGCCATAAGAATTCGGAAGATAACGCGTTCACCGAGATTTGATTCGCCCAAAACTTCACTATTTGAACAAACAAAGAACGTAGACAGACTCTTCACGTCCACGATGCAGTCGCCGTGATGCAATCTTCAGCTTGCAATCAATTTGTATTTGCGGAAAAGTGGACACAAATGAGAGCCCCGACGAAGCTTGGACGTGTTGATTATGAACTCGAGTCGTTAGATCGTTAAACGACTGCCCGGCAGGGGACAGGACCGAGAGTTTGCAAGCGAGGGCGATTGCCCCTTGATGGCAAGCCACCCAAGAACGCTCATGAAAAACGCTTTCAGCGAAAACGTGTGCAACTTCAAAGCGCTTAAACGAGAACGAACAATGAGCAAAGGCGAGACACCAACGAGGGCGTTTACAGGCTTAAGGGCTTGTTGATTTAATGACTGGTTAAGTGGGGGTAAATCAACTAGCCCTAACTTCGACTTTCGCAGTCCTGAACCCTAAAACGAACTAAGGATCGCTCGATCAATAAATGTCTAATTTGGATGTAGCCGGACTGGCAACAATTAGGGGTTCGCAGAGGGTTCTCCCAAAGTCCTGCGACGACAGTAATTTGCCAAACTGAACCAACGCATTCGGGTGACAAACAGCTCACAGCCTCTTTGGGATGCGGATTGCAGTTTATTCGGCAGTGTCGCTGCGCTCAACTGCCGGCTACTCTCCGTGCCCCCACCAGAATCAATGCAGCAATCCAAGTGAGTGAATTCAAAACATATAAAATGTCAGCCTCGGGCGTTAAAGCGTGGTCCACCGAAACAGCAAGGACATGCCTTGCCCGCCGCCAACGCAAAGCGTGGCCAACCCCAGGGCCCCTTCGTTGCCGGCCTGTTTCAAACGGTCGTGCAACGTCATTACCAAACGCAAGCCGCTGGCGCCAAGCGGATGGCCGACCGCCATGGCTCCGCCCCATTGATTGACTCGCTCCAATGGAATTTCAAGCTCAGCACATGAAGCCAAGACCTGGATCGCAAAGGCTTCGTTGATTTCAAAAGCATCGATGTCGTTTGCCGATAAACCATTTCGCTCAAAAATTATTCGAGTGGCCGGCACGGGTCCAAGACCCATCAATTCCGGAGCGACATGCCCGACTTGGGCGTCAATGATTTCTAGCCCGGCCACGACGCCCAATTTTTTCGCTGTCTCTGATTCGACAACCCAGCCACTGGTCGCTCCATCGGTCAGCGGCGAGCTGGTGGCAGCGGTAACCGATCCGTCGTCTTGGAAAGCCGGTTGAAGGCTTGCCATTTTTTCACGGTTGACTGGAACGCGAATGAATTCGTCTCGTTCGATCAAAAACGGATGAATCTGATCTGCATAAAATCCTTGCTCATAAGCCTTGGATGCCAAATTATGACTTTTGGCGGCCAAGTCTTCCTGTTTCTCACGCGTCAATTGTGGAAACTGAGCGGCGACTCGTTCGGCGGTGGCCCCGTTGGGCGTGTAGGCTGTCGGCGTCGTGGCTTTGATTCGTTCAGATTCAGAAAAATTGGCACCGCGCCGAGGAATACGACTCATCGATTCGATACCAGCGGTCAAATAGACACTGCCCCAACCGGCACTGATCCGGGCCCCAGCGATTGCGACTGCTTCCAGGCTGCTCGCGCAAAGCCGATTGACGGTCATACCAGGAACATGGAGACCGCACCCCAATGCCGCCATGCGACCAATGTTGTAGCCCTGTTCGTGCTCTGGATAGGCACAGCCAACAATCAAGTCTTGCGGTCCATGCTGCCAAAGCAGCGAGTGTTTTCTCGACTGGGCTTCCAGGATCTCAATCAAAAGGTCGTCGGCGCGGGTATCTTTATAGGCACCTTTCAACGCACGACCAAACGGCGTCCGCAGTCCAGCAGTGAAAATCGGCTTATTCATAAGATCTTAATATTCAATTTTCTCCAGCCGATTGGCTGGTCGATTCGACAACAACGCTGTCGGTCTGGGTAACTTCGACAGGTTCAGTAGTACACAAATCGAGGATGGATTGGGTCGGAACACAATGGTGAAACATCATTCGAAATTGCTTTCCAGAATCTAGTTTTGGCACTTGCCGAGAAATGATGCCCACGATTTGCCCCTGAAGGTCAAAGACCGGACCGCCGCTCGAGCCCTCCCCAAACGTCCCGTCTAGCTGCATCCAGCGTTGAGGTTTCCCCTTGACCATTCGTTTTTGATAACGAGCAATTTTTCCCGTCGAAGAATAAAAATAGTTGCCATAGGGATGGCTGACGGTGAAAACATCGGTGAACGCCGCGGGTTGGATTTTAGCGATCGGTGAAAATGGCAGGCCATCCCCTTTGATCTGAATCAACGCAATATCATTCAGCTCATCGGCAGCCACGACTTGAGTGACCGGCATGACTCGCCCATCGGCCGTCATAGCAAACATAACAAACTTCTTACCGCCCTCAATCACGTGATGGTTAGTCAGAATGAGTCCATCGGAACTGACTAGCACGCCGCTGGCAGCGCCGGTGTGCTTGCGTTTGCATTTTCCGCAATCGTAAAGATAGCCAATGACCACCGTCGAATCATAACTCGTTTGAAATCCGCGTTCTTGCTGAGTGTTGGCGGCCGCAAGCAACCGAGTTGCGATCTCTGGAGCCACAAACGGTTTACACTCTTCCAGTTGTTTATCCAACGCCTCACCGTTGGGAAATTTCTCTGAATCCAAAAGCCGTTCGCCCAATCGGGTAAGCTCACGTTGGATCTTCAAATCATCGATAAACTTGTCGGGCCTGGTGATGTCGGGGGCAAGCCTGAGAGGCAACACGAGTTCAACGATCGGTTTGGCTTCCGCTTCATCGCCAGTGTCGGTTGAATCTGAAAGGCTTTCTACTTTCGCCGCTGGAGTTTTCGTCGGTGTCGCTGGCTGGGCATGGGCCGGCAGGGCTTCGATTAAAACCAACACGCCAATCGCGATGGCAAA
>JBLINZ010000532.1:0-3993 GCA_047639375.1 Mariniblastus sp.
CGAGTGGAGATTCGACGTCACTCGAATCAACGACCTCCGTCGCTCGGACTCGACCTACCGGTTGTTTCAGCCGCTGATTCAGTTTTTCGCTCGATTCAATCGGGGTGCCTTCGCTGACTATTTGCCGGGGATTCATCGAGAAATCCAAGCAGCCGGGATGCCCAGGAGTTGGCTACCTGAGGAGTATTTGGCAAAACTTCAACTGATCGCTTTGATCCTCTCGCCATTTCTCATCTATGGCTTTACCGCCTGGATGGGGGCCTCAGGAATCTTGATTGGAATTACGTTGACGATCTTGCTGATGTTCCTGCTTCGTCGCGGGCTCACGCAAAAGGCAAACGCAAGATTGACAACAATTAAGCGGCGTATGCCGTTCATGTTGGACTTAATGACACTCTTGATGGAGGCCGGAACCACATTTTTGCACGCTTTGGAACAGGCAGTGAGTGAGTACCGTGGCCATCCGTTGTCTCAGGAATTCGCTCGGGTTTTGACTGACATGAACCTCGGCCAAACGCGAAAACAAGCGTTTGAATCAATGCGTGACCGATTGCAAGACGATGAAATTACCAGCATCATTAGCTCCATGTTACAGGCTGAGCAATTGGGAACGCCGCTCTCAGCCGTTTTCCGAACGCAAGCGGATGTACTAAGATTAAAACGATCCCAACGGGCGGAAGCGATTGCTGGCGAGGCGGCGGTAAAAATGCTTTTGCCAGGCGTCCTGGTGATGGCGGCCACCGTGATCGTGATCCTCGGACCGTTTGCCCTCAACTTTCTCATTTTTGGATTTAACATCGATTGAACATCGGCCGGCCCCGACAAGAGCAGACGGCAATATCGTTTAGCCAATTAGCTTAACCCTCAACGAATCATGAAGTACGAAGACTGCCCAAATTGCGATGGGAAACTAGGAGTCCCAGACAAACTGCGCGGCCAACCGGTCGAGTGCCCAGTTTGTAAGTTGAGTTTCGTACCGCCAGTCAAACCACGGCCAAACCAACCAGCCAAGCCAGCGTTGCGGTCCCTTCCATTCCCTGCGGCCATCTCAGCGGTGCAAGAAGAACCAGAGCTTCATGGCCATTCATCCGACGCAGTGATGCCCCCCAAACAACGACTTAGTACGATGGCTCCGGAATCCACATCAAGGTCTTCCGCCAAGAATACAAACACTAAAACGAAGTTGACTGTCTCCAAGACTCGCTCATCCGAGCGAAGCAAAGCACCTCTCGTCTCAGATTTAAAATCTACCGGATCTCGCAGTCCGAGGCCTCATCCGGATACGCTTCTTACAAACGTCAAAACTCCACTTGGCAAAGACATCGACGAATCCAAAAAGGATTCGACTCTGGCTCAAACCGATTCACCAGCTTCGCGATCATCGGCAATTCGCCCGAAGAAAAACCAGTCAGGTCAACCAAAGCAACGAGCGGTTGCTCGAATTATCAAATCTGAGCTTGTCCAGCCACACCTGACGAAGGACGGTAAACTTCCGACGTTGAATCTCGTTGATGATGCTCAACCTAAAGAATCAGATGATGACCTGAAACGCAATCCGGTCGTCATCGCGTTGTTGATCTGCTTCAGTCTCGTTTCATCCGGACTCATGATATTCTTGGTTGGAATGCAACCTTCACTTTCAGAAAAACGAGTGGCAGAATCACGAGAAGAAATACAAAAATTTCATGAGGTCAAGTTCAACGACGAATTACAAGATTACCAACGAGAACTGCGTGAGGCTCAACTGGCTCATTCACGTCAAGATTACAATACGGAAATCAGCTGCTACGGAAAAATCATGTCTAGGTTTCACTCGGAAGATCGAAACAAGTTCTCAGGGTTGACGGGAAGCCCTACCTGGGACAACGAGCTTGAAGAACATGTTTCGGTCCTCCTGAATGATGCCAAGCAAAGACTTCAAGGGTTCTGATTGACTCAGCATCCTACAAGTTTCTAGACTAACGTCGCCTCTTCACTGGATCGTCCCAAGGTAAAGAACTCAGACGCAACAATGGCGAAAACAAACAAAACACGTTACAAAATTACCGAACAAATCGGATCCGGCGATTTCGCCAAAGTCTATTCCGCCGAAGATACAAAACTGGGTCGCAAGGTTGCGATCAAACAGCTGCATAGTCATTTCAATGACAATCCTGAAAAAATGGCTCGCTATTGGAGCGAAGCCCAGTTGCTGTTGGATATCGAGCATCCCAACATCATGACGATCTACGATGTCGTCAAATCTCGCGGATGTCTCGTGCTTGAATTGATGCAGGGTAGCCTGAATCAGATTTACGAAGACAAACCGATGCCCGTTCAAGATGTCAAAGAGACATTACTACAGGCGGCCAAAGGATTAGATTGCCTTCATCAAAATGGAATTATCCATGGCGACGTCAAGCCAGCCAATTTGATGCTAAGTCGCCAGGGAATCGTGAAGCTGGGGGATTTCGGGTTAGCACGCCGTGTCAATGATGACGACGGCAGCCTTCTCAAGGGCACCACGAAATACATGGCGCCCGAATTGGTTTCAGAAGACTTCGGTGAGGTTGGGCACGCCAGCGATCTATATTCCCTTGGCTTCTCGGCGCTCGAGCTCTTGATTGGTCCAGATTTCGATTCGCTCTTCCCCGATCTCATCGCGTTTGGTCGAGACAAGCAGATGGCCTGGATGATGTGGCATTGCTCAGCCGATCGAGAATTCCCGCCGCTCCAATCGGTGCTCGAAGGCGTTCCGGACGATCTTGCCAACGTGCTGCAAAAGCTTACCGCTAAGAAACAAGCGAATCGGTACCGGACCGCCGAAGCACTGATTTCAGATTTGACCGAGGGTGCTAAACCCGTGGGCGAGTCACTCCGGGACGACGAACTTGCCGCTGCGGAGACGGCCCGATTGGCCAAACGCAAGCGACGCGTGAAAGCGATTATCGCCTGCTGCGTTAGTTTCATCGCTTGCATCGTGATCTGGTGGCTATCCTTGCCAGCAGACATTGCTCCTCCCATCACACTCAACCCACCGTTGCGGGGTGTCATTCAGAATGTCCAATCGCACGACAATAAATTGGTAGTAGACAAAGGCGTCGATTTTAAAGAGCTCGACTTGCGCAAGTCCGATGTCATTTTGCTCAATCGAAAACAACGCCAGCTTCGAGATCTTAAATTAGGTGACCGAATTGTTGTCAAGGATGTGCGAGATGGCGATTACACCAAGCATCGTGAATTTATCGCGTTTCGACCTGAGTCACGTCGAGGATCCATTACAGCAGTCGATCTGAAGAACGGTAAAATCACCGCTTCACTCGAAACGGATGGAGATCCGGAAACGCTTGATTTGATCGTGAATGATGAAACAGAATTTTCAATCAACCAATCGACAGCGAGACGAGGCAACGCACTCCAGTCGCTGGCGGCCGAAGACCTGATTTCGGTAGAGATCTCAGACGATGAATCCGGCGTATTGACATTGCAGATTGACGCGATTCGCCTCGTTCAGCTGGAAGGATTCATTCGAAAACTCAATCCGAAAGCGGGGACGATTACGCTGGCGGTCATATCGGATTCAAACTCGACTGATTCGAATGCTTCCGAACTCGTGACCATTCCTATCGATTCGAATTGCGATTTTTCTCTGAACGGGCTCTTAGCGGTGAACGATCAAGTGCTAACAGTTCAGAACATCGCGATCGGCGATCGGGTAAACATCTCCCATGATATCGCGATCAAGCGATTGGATGCTTATCGTTCATATTCCGAGCAAGGACGAATCCTGAGTCTGAATTACGATGAACTCACGCTTGAACTGAAATTGCCAACGGCGACTGCTCCGAAGCATTATCGAGTTGAGAAGCAGATGGCGTTCAATCTACAAGGCCAAGCCGCCACATTCGGCGACCTGCGTGTCGGAGACAACATTCAGTTAAAGCATGATTCACCGGATACCTCAGAGCCTGTGTTGAACTCGTTAGAGGCAACTCGACCCGTTAACAAAAACCG
>JBLINZ010000533.1:0-3975 GCA_047639375.1 Mariniblastus sp.
AACGCTTCGTGGGACGATTGTGTGTGTGATCGTTGCTAACATGCCCGGCTTGCTCGCAGAACAACGCGAGTTTATCGACGGTCAAGATCTCAACCATATTATGCCGGGCAAGCCGAAAGGGAAGCTTTCACAAGTCTACGCCTACAACTTGGTTGATCGCATCACGAGCCATTTCGACTACTTGATCGACCTGCACACTGCCAGCCAAGGACGTGTAAATTCGCTTTATGTGCGAGCCGACTTAAGCGAACCGATGACCGCGCAAATGGCGTATCTGCTTCAACCGCAAATTATCGTTGACAACCCCGCTTCCGATTACACGCTGCGAGGCGTTGCTGCTGAAAACGGAATCCCTGCGATCACAGTCGAAATCTGTGATCCCGCCACGTTTCAACGCGATCCAATCAAGCGAACGCTTCAAGGACTTCATCGGATTTTACGACATGTCGATATGGTTTCAAAAAAACAACAAAACATAGTCATCCATAAACCACCGGTGCTGTGCGAAAAGTCTTATTGGATTTTGGCTGAGCGTGGCGGGATGATGCGGATGACGCACAAGGTGACTGACAAAGTCAAAAAAGGCGAGCCGGTTTGCACGCAAGTAAATATCTTTGGCGAGTTGATGCATGAGTACGTTGCACCTGAAGACGGCATCGTGATCGGCCATTGTGTTAATCCGATTGGCCAGACCGGAGCCCGGATCATGCACTTGGGCGTGCCGATGGATGAAGCCGGGAAAATGAAGTTTGTCAAAGTTAGCGGCTGTTCACTCGAGGCTCCTGAAGTCAAACCGAAGAAGTAGGACGCGATGCGTGTATTCGTTGTTGTGAATCAGGTCGATGAAATCGGCTTTCGCCAAACGACGGCGTTGCTGATCGCGGCTCTGGTTCGTAAAAATCATGACGTCTGGCTCGCGAATGTAGACGCATTCTCGGTAACGGCTCTTGACGGCCAAAACACTGTGTTTGCACGGGCCGTTAGGATGAAATCGTCCGTAAATTTCCAAAGCGAGCAAGTCGCATCGTTCGCGAAAGCTGGACCTGCCAGTTCTCTTCAGCAAATCGAACCAGGCGATCTCATCTTGATCCGTACGAATCCCGGCCGAGACATTGCCCGGACGCAAATCCAAGAGTCGTTTTTACATCTTTGCGTTGCGGCCCAAGCAGTCGGCATTCGTGTGGTCAATTCGCCCGAAAACTTACGCTACTTCGCCAGCAAGTCTTCGTTAGTCTCGGTCGCCCCAGAATTTCGGCCATCAATGGTTGTGACTAGCGACTTGCAGCAAGTCATTGACTTTGTAAACGATGCTCCAGCCGATTGCGTCGCCAAGCCACTGTTTGGCTCGCGAGGTGAAAACGTGATTCGAGTTTCCAACTCAACCAATGATGTTGAAGCAATACTCGCGTCTACATTCGGCCAAACCACACTCGTCGTCCAGCAGTTCGTTGACGCTGACCATCCCGGTGACAAACGCGTTATCGTAGTCGATGGCGAGATCCTGGAAGTCGATGGGCACATTGCGGGAATCGAACGCCACCCACCCAGCGACGATTTTCGAGCCAACTTACATGCTGGAGGATCGGCACATCAACTTACGCTTTCTGAAGGAGCATTGGCCGCTACTCAACACGCGGCGAAACTCCTTCATGAAAACGGCATCTGGCTCGCAGGAGTTGACCTGATTGGTGAAAAGATTATTGAATTTAACGTCTTCAGCACTGGCGGACTTTACGATTCGATTAAATTTTCAGGCATCCCGTTTGACGAGGTGATCGTCGAGAGGTTGCTTAGACAAGCTTAAGAGGCAAACTGCGGGTTTGGAAACAATCGTAACAGGCAATTGGATGCGATTAAGTAACTCCGGTTCGACCTCCTCCATTGAAAAGGGCGCAACACGTTTCGGTCAATCGTCTCACCGCACGAACGGAATTTGCCAATCTGCTTCGACTGCACTGCGTGAACCAACAAACCTTGGATTGATGGGGACAAAAACTGTTGAAATGGCAACTTGGCGATCCGTTGTCCCAGAAACCCAAATGGGACGTTTTTGAATACGGTTCGGGTGTCCCGTAATACGGTGGTTTTACTGGACAACCTGAAAAAAGTTTAAGTTGCCAGAAACAAGGGCGAGATCATGGCTGATTTGTTCACTATTGCTGATCGATTCGCAACGTTAACGAGGTTCAGCCGCCTCTTTCGCGGTTAGGCGCCGGTTGGCGAGCCGGATTTGAGGCGCTCGAACTGTTGAGCTAGGTCCATGTGGATTCCGCCAGATTCGATGACTTCATGCAACACGATTCCCACTTCGAATAAATCGCCACCAAAGGGCTGGGACCGAACGACATCGCCCAAAAACAGGATTGGTTGATCGACATCAAACCCGACGATCCATTGTCCGGATTCGAGTGTCTTATTCGAGATCAAACTCAAGCCGTTGTCGGAAAAATCGCGGGTCGCGGCAAAGAAGGACTGCGCAGGAATCGCTCCTCCCTCGTCGTCAATGGGAGCCATCATTACGGGAATGCACCGATTGTATCTTTGAAGGGTCCGCCCCGATTCAGCATCCTGTAAGACCAGGTTGGGTGAAGTCACATCGATGATGCGTCGAACTGTTTTCCAGACTTCTTGTATTTTGACGCGTTCGGCAAACGCGTCTTTCTTCTTACTTCGAAAAAACATGGCTTTGACTCAGATAAGTGGTGCAGGCCGGAGCCGGGGGGGGGAAACAGCCTAAATATAGGCCGCAGCAGCGATCGTAGCGTCGCTACGACATAATTTCTAAAATCGTTCGTTTATCATGCTTTTACCAATTGCACCGACCCATTTTGGGGAAGGCATGCTTCGCTGAAACGAGGCCCAATCTCATTAAAATACTCACAACCGGTCCGATTGGCATAATCTGTTAGCGATCAAGCCCCATGGGCCGAGCAAGAAACGAAGTCGTGGTGGATTCATCCGGCCTGTGCTCCTGACAACCGAACAAAATTAGTTTTGCGTTTTCGGTGATCGCGCAACATTGCGGCAGATGACTGTACCGGCCGGTCGAAGCCACCGAGATCATCCGGGGTTCAGCCAAGTTGATTGAATTTCAAATGGCAATGCCCAACTATGTAAATAACTATGTAAATAACTATGTAAATAACTATGTAAATAACGTTCGTTTTTCGTTCCCTAGCGTCGATTCCCGTATTTCATCGAGAACAACGCCTGTTTAGTCCCAAGAACTCATCTCATCAATAAAAACGCCATAAAACGTCGAATTGTGTAAGCGTTCGGCGAGGGCATACTGTGTCATCAATTGACACGACTGTGATCGGGCTTGGGTTCTAGGAAATCGCGCGTGCTACTTTGGCCGTTTGAAGGATCGTCTTCGTTGACGTCGTTCTTTCTTTCTGGCGGACTTTTGTCGTGATTCTTCCAGGCGATACGTAAGTACGTGCTCGGGGTGGGCGGTGGCCCACCGATCGGGCAGCATCTCATCGAGTTGCGATTCATTTGCATGGGCCCGCATGAGAAGTTCACGCAGGTAAGCCCATGGCTCAATCTGGTGTCGCTTGGCACCCGCGAGAACGGTGTAAAGAATCGCGGCGCGAGGTCCTGCGTCTTGGCTTCCTAGAAACAGTGGTGTGGGCCCGGGAATTTCACCCAGGCCCCAACCCCAAACCGGACGTGCAGGGTTTCCAAGCATCCGGCTTTCCAGAATGTCTCGACGGCCATCGCGAATGCTTCATTGAGACGCTGCACACCGCGAGTGATCGCGTTTCTCGGAACGCGGATTTTAGGGACGTAGCGTCCCCGATTTCCGATTCCACTACAGAGATGAAACCCGAGAATTTCGAAACCATCGCGAACATGCGTCACACGGGTTTTCTCGATCGAGAGTTCGACACCGCATTGCGATTTCAGAAACTCTCTGATCTCTTCCCGTAGTCGTTGCGCCGCTGCTTGAGAGGCACGTGTCAGAAACACGCA
>JBLINZ010000534.1:0-3973 GCA_047639375.1 Mariniblastus sp.
ACTGAATGTGCTCGTTGAGCTCGACCCCCAATTCCTCGGCGCCGGTCACAATGTCCGCCCGGTGAACTTTTTCGGCAAAACTTTTTTGTTTCATCTTCTTACGTACACTCTTGGCTTTCATCCCAGTCATTCCAGTGGGCCGAACCAAAGAAACCGCGACGATAAATCCCGAGAGTTCGTCGCAAGCAAACAACGCTTTATCAAGCAACGAAACGCGAGGACAGCCTTCGACCGCGTCAACGTGCGATTTGATGGCGTAGATCACAGCGTCTGCATAACCGCGTTCGGCAAGAATCTTTGAGCCCTGAAGCGGATGGTCGGGGGGCATAGGCCAACGTTCATAATCAAAATCATGAAGCAGCCCCGTGATCCCCCACCTCTCGACGTCTTCGCCGAATTTCTCGGCGTAAGCCCGCATGGCGACCTCAACGGTTTGCATGTGCCGGCGCAGCGATTCCTGAGACGTGTACTCACACATCAATTGAAAAGCGGCCGCGCGGTTGGGATCCTCCATCGATCGATTACTTATCCTCTTTCTTTTTGTCGTCAGATTCCTTGTCATCAGAATCGTCTTCCTTGTCGTCGACTTTTTTCTCGTCAGGCTCATCGGCTGACTTGTCGTCGACTTTTTTCTCGACAGGTTTATCGGCCGACTTGTCTTTTGCCGACTTGGCTTCTTCTGCTTGATTTTCGCGCCAAGCTTTTTCGTTCTTGTAGTTTTCGTATTCCTTTTGAAGACTTTCACTTTGCTCTTTTTGACGAGCTTCGCCAACGCCTTCTTCTCCAGCTTTGTTTATCTCGATTGCTTTTTCGATCCACTTGATCGCGTTTTTCCAATCGCCTGCTTCGGCGTAGCCCGAAGCCAAGGTACTAATAATATGAGCTTGTTTGAATTCAGTCTGTTCTGCAGCCAGCGTGGCCAGTTCGATCGAACGCGCGCCGTCACGAACTTTGTCATCCGTCGAGGTCGCCAAGACCCAAGCCAAATTATTGAGGACGCCGTCATCCGGAAGGCTGGGATTTTCGACACCTTCGGATGCTTCGAGTTCGCGAATCGATTTGCCAAGCTCCATCGCCTCGGTGTAATTGTCGACGGCTTCTTGATGCCCACCAACGGACAACTGGGAATCCCCTCGACCGTGCAAATTTTCAGCTCGCCGGCCCATTTTGGCCAGCTGGAATTCCGGTGACTCTCCCTCCCAAGATCCAGGCTCATCAAGCTTCAGGAGCGCATCGTAAATCGCGATCGCTCGCTTGGGCTGATCATCGGCGTTGTACAACATCGCCAACTGACGTTTCAATCCGAAGTTACCCGGATTGCTGTTGGACAGCAGTCGAATATCTGGGATCGCCTTGCCGAACTCCATCTTTTGCATGTTGATCAAGGCCCGGATTCGAATTCCCTCGGTGAGATTTGGCTGAAGCTCAAGGGCTTTGGTGACGTCCTCAAGTGCTAAATCTAAATCTTGATTTTGTGAATGGATGGATGCCCGTAAGGCAAGCGACGAAAAATCTTTTTCGTTCAAATCAATCGCATTCGAAACGTCTTTAAGGGCCTCTTCATACTTCTCTTCAATTAAGTTGATTCTCGCACGCATCGCATGGGGCACACCATTTTTCTTGTTCAACTCGATTGCATCATCGAGAATTCGCAAGGCTTCTTTCACAAGCATGTCATCCATCCCACCCACCTCCATCACTCGCATCAACTGCTGAGCAACAAAAATGTGGTTGGCGAAGTTCTTCTTGTCCGAATCAAGCCATGCGTTGAGATCTTTGAGGGCACTTTCTGGATCATTTTTTTGTAAGTAATACAAAGCCCGAACACGGATCGCTTCGACGTTCTTCGGATTGATTTTGATCGCCTGACCGAGGTCAGCAAGCCGAGCCTCGTCTTTTTCGGCCATCGAAGCCCGATAAAACAGAGCTGTCGAAAGCTGCTCTCGGTCGTCGCCGGCCAACTCGACTGCCTTTTCAACGGCTGCACGTGCATCTTCGAGATTGCCACCTGGGATCGCGTTGAGTTTGGCGATCAAGAGATACGCTTCCCCCATCTCAGGCACGAACTTGACGGCCTTTTTAAGCCGATTCAAAGCCTGAGTTCGATACACTTGCCAGCGAGGATCCTGAACTCGCGAGAAGATCTTCTCGCTAAGTTTCTCAGAATGCTCCATCAACGCACTGCCCGCCAATTGATTGGCTCGCTCTATGCCTTCTTCATCGAGCCCTTTTTTGATCGCGGACTCACACAATTTAACCACGGCATCCAAATCCTTGGTGGACTGCGCTTCAATCTTTTTTTGAAACGCCTGCTCCAAATCAGTTTCGCCTTTGTCTGACTGGCCCAGTGCGGACGAAGCAGAAAAATGGCAAACCAAAGCTGGACAAACCAGAAGGACAAAAAAAACGCGTGACATCAAGATCCAACCTTTCGATCGCATCGTGGACTCCCGTAGTATAGGTATTGAGGGTCCGGATTCCCGAACCGTTACGAACTGTTGTCAGAACAAGATTTGATTCTATTGGATTTCTGATTTACGGCAAACAAGCAAATGTGCATGCCGACCATTTCGCGACTCGAATCAGACCAATTTTTTTCCAAACTGCGATCTGAATTCCTGTTCACAAACCAATCCCCGCCACTGCTGGCCAAAAATCACTGGTGAAACAAATGTAAACGGTGAATTGAAACGAAGCTGGAATCACCCTCACCAATCGAGCACCCGTCGCTTGGTAACCGTGGCGGGCAAATTCAATCCCTTGAACTCTCCATTACGCATCTAAGGTGGAAAGACGACGCGGATTGGTTTAATTCTCTTGGCGATCCTCCCACCCTGACTGCGTCGCCTAAGCTTCCTTGCCCACTCAGCCCCGGCCATTCAATTGAGGATCGGGCTAAGCGTTCCAGCTAAGCCAAATGGTGGGCTCGAGCAATTGTCTTGAGATATTTCAGAAAATGCAGGATAGGACTTTTCCTCATCCAACAAACTCAGTTTAATATGCCTTCTTAATTAAGCCCCGTTTCTTGACCCCAATAACAACCGCAAAGGCTCTTAGAATGTCGAAACGACTCCGCAGGAGTGCCATCTCAGCGATGGTTTTGACGATTTGCATCCTATCATTTTCTGCTTTGCAAAGTGCAAATGCGACCGAGAATCTCGGCGTTTCTGCCTCTCCGAGCGTGAATTCCATCACAGCAACTAGTCCTCAAGTTGACTTGGACCAAGCCAAGCCAACAGTCACATCGCCTCCTGCCAGCAATATGTTCATGATCCTGAGCTACTTGATTCCGGTTTTGGGACTGGTGGGACTCGCATTTACGTTTTGGAAGTCACGGTGGGTGACGGCTCAAGAAGTCGGCACCGAAAAAATGGCGCGAATCGCGAAAAACATTTCTGATGGTGCGATGTCGTTCTTAAAAGCTGAGTACACCATCCTGCTTGTGTTCGTGATTGCAGTCGCGGCGATCCTGGGGTACGCCGGCCAATACGGACAATCTCAGGGGAACGGCGGTTCGCCTTTGATCGCATTGTCGTTTGTGCTGGGTGCGTTTTGTTCAGCCTTAGCAGGTTTCATCGGAATGAAGGTCGCCACCAAGGCAAATGTTCGAACCACGAACGCGGCTCGAACGGGATTGGGGCAGGCTCTCGAGGTCGCCTTTGCTGGCGGCAGCGTAATGGGCATGGGCGTGGTTGGACTCGGCGTGCTGGGGCTCAGCGTATTGTTTCTCGTGTACGGCCAAATGTTCGGTTTGGACACTTCAGAAAAATTAACACGTGTGATTACAGTCCTGACCGGTTTCTCGTTTGGAGCATCATTGATCGCATTGTTCGCTCGGGTCGGTGGTGGTATTTACACCAAAGCCGCCGACGTGGGTGCTGACCTGGTCGGCAAAGTCGAAGCCGGGATTCCAGAAGACCATCCGCTCAACCCAGCCACCATCGCTGACAACGTTGGCGACAACGTGGGTGAC
>JBLINZ010000535.1:0-3940 GCA_047639375.1 Mariniblastus sp.
CACCTGCAGGGGGAAAACCCGTCGCAGCTGGATCGGTCAAAACAGAGTCCACGATTGCCAGCGCGGCTTCTTGAGACGGTATCCGCGGAGCCACGTTGGCTGGCGAAGCGGTCGAGCCAGGCGAATTACTTGGCGGAGCCACGCCTCCCGAATACCCGACGATGACTCGCTCACCCGTGAGGGGATTCGTGTCGTAAATATACTCTTGCCCAGTCACGGCGCTGGCGAACAACAAGCCCGCGATTAACGAGATCAGCATGATCAACCATGTTCTTCGTTCGGCGAGTAGGAATTGGGCTTCGTTCATCATTGGATTCAACGCTAAGAAAAGGCCTAACAATCGGTACAGTCCGTCTTGGTTTACATCCACTGCGTCAAGGATGTTGTTTAATGTACGCTACGTTTTGATGTTTCGAAAATGATTCATCAATGTTTTCCCAGAAGTTGTAAAAAATACACAGGTTGAATTTGCACATCATTAATCGTGTTGTACATTTCTTCAGGCGAAATCAGCTTGTGATTTTGACATGACCTAGAAATGGTTTGGAAGACAAACGATGAAAACAGCAACTCACAAAACTCTCTTGGCTTTGGCTCTGTTTGGCTTGATTGGAAGTTTGTCTGGTTGTGCGAGCAACTGTCAATCTTGGAATCCATTTAAAGACAGGCCCATCCGAACTAAAATTAGTTCTTGGTTTCAGGGCGCTCCTTGCAGCACATGCAACGCACCCGCTGGACAGCCGTTGCATTTCGGAACGAACACTGCACCTGCTTGTGCCACTTGCGGAACCGACCCCACACCAGTCGGTGGAATCGTCAATGGATTCTCGCTGTATGGCGATCCTGCTTTGAATGGGCCAGCTACGACTCCAGCCTATGAGCAAGGAATTCAAAGCCCTGGTCCCGCTTATTCGGAAACAAGCGAAACCGTAAATCCCCTCGGAACCGGCGTACTAGCCCCGGATTTCTAAGCAACCAATCATCCGGATTTCTTTAAAAAACCACCTTATAGCCCCCTCGACGAGTGGCCTGATTGAATCAGGTCGCTCGTTTTTTTGTGCGATTTATCGCACAAAAAACGAGCGACCCACGCTCAAACCCCTCAAACTAAGCATGCATATCGTTTTTAGCTTTGCTGGCCGCGCAAGCCCCTAAGTGACGATTATTTTAAGGTTGAATCGTCAATTTACAACGTAAAATAGACGGAGCTCAATCTTGAGCTGTGTTCTGATTGGGTGTCACAAGTTGGGTGGTAAGATGAGTTTGCAATTTTCCAGAATAGTTGTTTGTGTCGCCGTTGGTTTCGGCTTGCCAATGTTAGGCCTGCCGAGTCCCAGCAACGCAACTTACTCCTCCCAAAAATCCCAGCAGGAAGTTGAGCCACCGACCGTTAAAGACGCCGCTGCTAAGGAGGACGCAGCTAAACAAGACGACGCGACCGCTTCGAAAACCAAGCAAGAAGATGAAATTCCGATCCCAGGGCTTACCTACTCGGATCCGGTGGAGACCAAATGGAAAATGAACGCGATCATTAAAGGTGGATCGGGACCTGCCAACAATATGTTGATCACAATCCCGATCCCATCGAATTGGCCCGAGCAATCCGTTTCGATCGTTGAGGAGGATTTCCCTCCCAATATCGCACGCGTCGCATATCGCGATTTGGAGTCCGGCGTCAGGCAGTTGGTCGCCTCCATTCCACAGATACGGCCCCGCGAAGAAATCACGATTTCCGTGACGTTCGTGGTGGCCACGAGTCAAGCCAATGCGGTCGCTGATCCAACTATTTTCGTTCGTCCAAAAACTAACCATCGAGCCGGAAAATCGTATTTGGGCGTCGGTCCTCAAATCAACTTCCGCAATTCCAAACTCAAGAAACAGGTCAAAGAAGTCGTCGCGGGAAAAGACGGAATTTGGAAAGAGATCGAAGGAATTTTTGATTGGGTGCGTGACAACATCGAAGAAACACCAGGTGACGCAAAGAATGTTCTAGATGCGTTTCAGGACAAAATCGGATGTGCAGAAGACAAGGTTGGATTGTTTGTCGCGATGTGCCGGGCCCACAAGATTCCGGCTCGCATCGTCTGGGTCGAAGGCTTCCAGCGCGCAGAATTCATGCTCGTCGATGAACAAACCCAGCCCCATTGGTTCCCCTGTAGCGTTGCCGGGATCCGAGAATTCGGATCGGTCACGGAACCCGTGATCATTTTACAAAAAGGGGACAGCATCCGCGTTCCGGAAAAAGAGGGTCGCCAAAAACTGGTCGCTGAGTTCGCGACCTGCCAAGGCAAATCTCGCCCCAACGTTCGATTCCACCGCCAGGTTCTGTCGACCGACCAATGAAGCTCGTTGTGTGCTCCTGAAATCGAGCATCCAACGCCAGACCAACTCTCGAGCCGCAAGTGAACACCATGAACATTCCTCGAATCAGCGTACTCTTGAGCGCGGCCTTGGTTGCCTTGCAAGTTGGAATCGTCGTTGGCCACACAACCCATCAAACAACTAGCCCGACTGCGGCACTTCATGACGATCAAGAACAGACGAGTCTTCCTCCCGGCGGCGTGACGTTCAGTGAGCCGATCGAAACGCAATGGGAGTTCGGTGTCTCAATCAAGGCCGGCGCAAACACCTTGGGAATCGCGTCGACGATGCCAATCCCGATGAATTGGCCAGAACAAGAGATCGAGATTCTTGCCGAGGAGAAATCCGACAACATCGCAAAATTGTCATACAAGAACCCGACGGACCATTCGAAACAGGCATTGTTCAAGATCCCGAGGATGGCGGCAGGCCAAACCGAAACCGTGACGGTTCGATTCCGCGTCAAGAAACGCTTGATCGTCGCCCCAATCGATACGAGTCAGTTTAAATTTGCCACATCGCTCTCCAAGGA
The DNA here is from genome assembly GCA_047639375.1 of Mariniblastus sp. Taxonomy (GTDB): domain Bacteria; phylum Planctomycetota; class Planctomycetia; order Pirellulales; family Pirellulaceae; genus Mariniblastus. The sequence continues at coordinate 2,894 of JBLINZ010000535.1, forward strand.
TCTCAAATCCTTTCTCAAACCAAGCCCATTCATCGAATGCAAAGACAAGCGGATTCGAGAAATCGCTGACTCACTCAAAGACGTTTCGCTTTCAGCCTGGGATCAAACCGAGAAAATACTTCGCTGGGTTCGCGAGAATGTCGAGTACGAATTCGGCACCAGAAATTTCAGTTGCCTCGAGGCCCTCGAGGCCAAGCGTGGAGACTGCGGCGAGCTTTCGTCTTTGTTTATCGCGATTTGCCGGGCCCAGGGAATTCCCGCTCGGGCCGTCTGGATCCCGGATCACATGTATCCAGAATTCTATTTGGTCGATCAAGCCGGTAGGGGGCACTGGTTTCCATGCCAAGCCGCGGGGCAGTATGAGTTCGGATCGATGACAGAACTCAAACCGATCTTGCACAAGGGCGACCGATTCAAGATCCCTGGCGAACGAAAAGAAGTCCGCTTCCTTCGAGCAACGTTGGTGGCTCGCTCAGGCGGAGCATCGCTTGGATGGTTCAGCCGAATGGTAGTTGGGCCACCGGCCAACAAGACCGTTGTTGGAACCGCACCCACTCGCCCCGGACAGAAATAGCGACCAGAGCACCTGGCTTTCGGAGACCTCTTCGCATGATTTAACGGACCGTTTTGGAGTCGAACCTGGCTCATCCGGAAAACAGAATCATTCCCCCAATTCTCCCTGAGAATTCGGGCGAGGTCGGTTGGCCATTCGATCTAACTTAATCAAGATTTTATCGGGAGCATGCTGGGAATGAAGAGCAACTCATTGATCCACTTTTCTAGCCACAGCGACTTGAAACAATCTGGCTGGTTGATTGAATACGAGGTTAAGCGGCAGGCGATGGTAACCCGAACGCGTAAGTTTTGAAGTTGCACACTTTTGTGCCGAAGGCGTTTTTCGGGGGGCCTTGGCCGGCCTGACGAAAACGTTTTGCTGTAGTCGTTTTTAGCAAACCGGAAAAACTGCACTTCATCGCCCCTCAAAAACGGTAAGCCCCCTCTCCTCAGGAATTCGAACAAATCCACATGGTCACTTCATCAAACGTA
>JBLINZ010000536.1:0-3937 GCA_047639375.1 Mariniblastus sp.
AGGACATCGATACGCGGGCCGATGTCTATTCGCTGGGTGTGCTAATGTACGAATTGTTGACCAGCACCACACCGTTTGGTCATTGGAAGAAAAAAGGGATTCATAAGATCTGCGAAGCGATTTGCAATGAGGAGCCTGAACTCGCGTCAACACGCGTGAATAATCTTGCGGATACGGTCAAGGAAATCTCTCGGAATCGTGGCACAGACATTCGTTCGCTGAAGCAGATTCTGCGGGGAGATATGGATTGGATTCTTACCAAGTGCATGTCAAAAAACCGCAACGATCGATATGAATCGGCTGCGGACCTCGCTCGTGACGTTCGGCGATACTTGGATGGTCAGCCCGTCGAGGCAGTCGGACCCAAATTTGGTTACCGGGCAAAAAAGTTCGTTAACAAGCATCGGGCAGCGATGTCGTTTGCCGCGATCATTCTGGTCACGATGTGTGCAGCCACGATTGTCTCATTAGTGTTCGCGTTTAAAGCCACTAGGGCACAGCAACTGGCAAATGACCTTCGAAAAGAAGCCGAGCAGGAACGCCAAGTTGCTGAAGTCGAACGCGATCGCGCTGTCGCCGCCGAGTCGAAACTGCAGCTTATGGAACGGCGTAGTCGCAATGAAGCGGCGACCGCGAGGACGATCGCAAAATTCAATCGTGACTTATCGACGTCGGGGGGCGAGATTGGCCGGATTCGAGGTGCCAGTCATACATCGGGTATAGCGACTTGGTCAGGACGTCGTCCAAACTCAAGTCCTTCCGAAAACTTGATCGCGATTCACCACGAGGAAGGAGGGAACTCGCCGGAGGGGCACGTTATCGAACTTGACGCGACTCAGAACACAGCAATCACATCAGGTTCTGAAATCAAAAAACAGGTTTTCCACATCGTTATTGGAGACGGTGGAACACTCAAAGTGACCAGTCCAGGGGGAGCATTCGCCAATACGCTGAACCGCAAACGTCACGTCGATTCAACACAGCCATTTGTCCTCATCGAAGGCCCGCGAGGAGCTGAAGATGCAAAACGTTTTTTGAAATTGCTCGTTGAGGAACAGCGAAAATCGTTCGGTCCGGACGATAACGTGGTGGCCAATACGTTGATTGAAATCGGTGACGTGTCGCTTGAACGCGAAGAATGGTCACATGCGGAAAACCACTTTCGCGAGGCTCGTGACATTTTGAAACTTCATGCAGGCCATGATGGCCAAATGGCCAAACTGGAACTGCTGTTGAGTAAGGCGCTGATGAATCAGGAAAAAACTGCTGCCGCCAAAGAGACTCTGGCGAATACCGTTCTTCACCTGAAAAAACTTGACCATGTTCCTGATGAAATACTTGAAGTCATATTGGAAATCAAGAGTGACATGAAGGATCTGGACTTTCAGTTTGACGAAATTGGTGACGCTTTTCCCGAACATCTGAAAGGCCATCTCAAAATGAAACTAAATAAATTCGTCGAAGAGAGACTTCAATTCGAGTCTCGCAAGAAATAGACGCTCAGAAAATCGTTTGATGTTGGTTGAATATCGAATGGATGGTCGGCCGTGTTTGAAGAGTTTGAATCTCAATTGAAAATCGCAATTACTTATTGGCACAAACACGGATCCGGGACAGGCAGAGAGTCAAAACACTGATCGGCACTGATCGGGGACAGGCAGAGAGTCGGTGCGTCAATTTCCCCATTAAATCCAAAAAAGCAGGTCCAATGGGAAGCAAATCGCCTGTACGCCGAAACCAGCTCTGCCTGTCCCTACATCGTTACCTCCCTACATCGTTACCCCCTACATCGTTACCTCAATTCGCCTCAATGGTTGCGTGATCGCGAAGTCGTTTGTTCTCTCGCTCCAATTCTGCCACGCGTGCCTTGAGGCTTTCGACAACGGGCGCTATCTCGTCTTCTGTCCAGCGTGGAAGAATATGTTGGGGACAATTGGCGTCCCAGGCTTCGATGTGAAACAGGAACGAACGTTGTGGTTTGCCTTTGTAGTCTTCGTCGGTCAATCGCTGCAGTAAAGCGTCATCGCCTTCGACGATCTCGGATGTGCCCCATATTTTGATTCGCCGTCGGTTTGGATAGTCCATCAGAAAGATGAATGCCTTGTTGTTTTCATCCAGATTGCCAATCGAAATGTATTGAGCGTTTCCTACGAAGTCTGCGAACCCAAGCGTCTTTTCATTAATCACTTTCAGAAATCCTTTCGGACCTCCGCGGTGCTGGATATAGGGCTGGCCATCGTCGCTGGCGGTTCCCAGGTAAAATGAATCTCGCTCGGTAATGAAAGCAGCCAGGTCGGAAGTTACTTCATTCTGCCAACCACTACGCTGTTCCATTCGTGCATAGTTTTCACGTGAGCCACGTGTTTGCTGAGCCGCTTTGACAGCCGGCGTAAAGGCGATGTCGCTTACGATTTGCTTCATGATTGATTCTCATTGCCAAATTTGCATTGATAAACATGGGGCCAATCGAATTCGATTCACCACATTCGCTTCAGAATTGAAAACGCATCACCCTTTAGGTGCTGGATTGTCAAGTTGTAAAAGCTTGATTCCTCTTTGTTCCATATCCTTAAGGCACGGGGCGTGCCAAACGACAAGTTTCATAAACCCAGTGTTTCGGATGTTTTAGATTCGCGGATTTCCGCAATTGCAGAATCTTACAACGTGTATTCAGCAAATCTTGCGAGTCAGGATTTGCATTCACTGCAATCAAAACGTCTTCGAAAAAGCGGCCAACTTGAATTTTTAAAAAATGCATGTTGACACGCTCTCTGTTGCAACGTATAAATGACTCATGATGAAAAACACAGACAAAAATGACGATCTGGCAAGCGAGATTGGCAAGCGAGGGACATTTGCCAGTTTGCAGCAGGAGACTTGCTTAAACTTGGTGCGAACGCATGAGCAGTTGTCAGGTGAGTTTGTTCAATTGTTTAAGTCCGTTGGTCTGTCGTCACCGCAATTTAACGCGTTAAGGATTTTGCGGGGAGAAAACAGACCTCTGCAGATTTACGAAATTGCCGAGCGAATGATTTCGCCACAAACAGACATTTCTCGTCTGATCGACCGGCTAGTTAAGTCCGAAATGGTATCGCGCGATCGCTGTATTGAAGATCGTCGAGTTGTTTGGATAAGCTTGTTGGCCAAGGGAAAAGAAGTCTTAAAGAAATTGGACAAGCCCTTGGACAAGCTACATCGCTCGCAATTTGAAAACCTTAGTGAGCGTGAACTTACTACGCTAAATCGTCTGTTGTTCCGCGCGAGAAGACCGCAAGCTAATTAAGTTTTTTTGACTAGATATCTGTTGCAACACATTTTAAAGAGATAGTAATGAACAATCAAGCAAGAGCGATAGTAAACATCGCTGGACGTACCATGCTGGCGACGGTGTTTCTCATGAGTGCCATTGGGAACAAGATCCCGAATTTTGGAAAGGTCGCAGACTACATGACTTCCGCAGGGGTACCGGCGGCCCGGGTGATGTTGGTTGGTGCCATTGTGTTTCTGATAGTTGGAAGCCTATCCATCATCCTAGGGTTCAAATCCCGAATCGGAGCAGGATTGCTGGTCGTATTCCTCGCGCTTGCCACCTATTACTTTCACGACTTCTGGACGTTTGCTCCTGATTCGCAGGACTTTCAAATGCAGATGATCCAGTTCATGAAGAATCTCGGACTTGCTGGGGCAATGGTGATTTTGATCGCCAATGGCGCCGGACCGGGTAGTCTCGACAATCGGCTGGCAGATCATGGCAAGATCGAAAGCCCATGATTCAAAAAAAACAAGCTGCACACATTTGCCTCATGTCAGCCTGAACGGATAGCAAACGACTAACTAATACCGACGTTTAACTTTCTTAATTTTGGAGTATTGAAAATGAGTGACATCAACAAACTGGAAAACGAACTGAACCAAATGATCCTTGGGGGGCAAGCGA
>JBLINZ010000537.1:0-3929 GCA_047639375.1 Mariniblastus sp.
GCGCCGTTGCTGGCTGTCTTAGCCATTAACATGATCGGTGTGGTTGCTGCGGTGATCGTGACCCAGGTGCTTAGGTTTCCCAGAGACGGCGGCTATCGCGATCCTGAAATCCGAGCGGAGTTTGGGCAGGACGAGCATTGACTCGGAACGACAGTAGACTATTCAAGTGTCATTAGAGGCGTTTGTTCAGTTAGTCCACGCTGTTTGAGTCGGAGCCTTTTCTTGCTTCGAGCATCGGAATCGCGACGTAGTAAAACAGTGCCAGACTTGCCGACAAAAAAGTCGCGAGCAGGATCGTGACCAGCAGTCCAACAATCCAACCGCCGGTTTGTGTGGCGAACGTCAGGCCTGCGGCGATCAAGGCCGTGGCGACGAGCAACGATTTAATTTCGAACTGGGGCTTGCGCATCGTGTCCAAGTATCCGACGATTCGAAGTCTCCGTTGAGCCATGAATCCAAGATCCATGAATCACAGTCGCAGACCTAGGAAATCAGATTTTTGATGGGCGACGCGCCTTCGACGCCAACCAGTCGTTGATCCAGGCCACCATAGAAATACGCGAGAGCATTGGGATCGAGCCCAAGCTGGTGCAAGATCGTGGCGTGAATGCGTCGCACATGCATTCTGTCCTCGACGGCCGTCGCTCCCAGTTCGTCTGTTTTGCCGAGGCTGACACCGCCTTTGATGCCTCCACCGGCCATCCACATCGTAAATCCATAAGCGTTGTGGTCACGGCCTGAGCCTTTGGCGTATTCGGCAGTTGGTTGCCGGCCAAATTCTCCGCCCCACACGATCAGCGTTTCATCAAATAGTCCTCGTTGCTTGAGATCCTTGATCAGGGCCGCGATCGGCTGATCCGTTTCCGCTGCGTGGAGGTTGTGATTGACTTCAAGATCGCCATGGGCGTCCCAGTTGTCATCATTGTGAGCCCCTCCCGAGTAGACCTGGACGAATCGTACACCACGCTCGACCAAGCGACGCGCCATCATGCATTGGCGGCCAAAATAATCGGTGGGTTCTTTCCCGACGCCGTACGAGTCAAGCGTTGACTGAGTCTCGGTTCCCAAGTCGACGGCTTCGGGAGCGGTACTTTGCATTTTGTAAGCCAACTCGTAGCTGGCGATTCGGGCGGCCAGTTCTGAATTGCCACCACGCAACGCTTCGTGCTGCTGATTGTAATCCCTCAATGTGTCCAGCATTTTGCGTTGGGCGCCGTCGGACATTGATGGCGGGCGTTTGAGATCAAGGATCGCCGTTCCTTGACTGCGAACTACACAGCCTTGGTAGGTGGCGGGCATGTAGCCACTGGACCAGTTTTTGGGGCCACTAATGGGGCCACCTTTGTCGTCGAGCATCACGACGAATCCCGGCAGGTTTTCGTTTTCACTGCCGAGTCCATAATTGATCCAAGACCCGAGGCAAGGGCTTCCTGATTGGATTTTCCCTGAATTCATTTGTAGCATCGCCGAGCCGTGGATTGGAGAATCGGCGGTCATGCTATGCACAAACGCGATGTCGTCGACACATTCGCCGACGTTGGGAAACAGGTCTGAGACCCATTTTCCGGACTCCCCATATTGCTTGAATTTCCAACGCGGTTCGACGATCCGGCCTTTGGTTTTGTGTCCTCCGCGTCCAAACGTTTTGACGTCGATTGTCTTGCCGTCCATGCCGTACATATTCGGCTTGTAGTCGAACGTGTCGATGTGACTGGGGCCGCCATACATGAACAAAAAGATCACCGATTTTGCTTTGGGGGCAAAGTGCGGTTTCTTGGCAGCGAGTGGATTGACCCAGTCCGTTCCGTCGGCCTGCGTGTCTTGGGCGGCCAAGAATTTTGGATCGAGAAGTCCGGCGAGGGCTGTTCCAGCGAAACCACCTCCAGCTTGCCACATGAATTCACGTCGCGTGCGTCGGCAAAAGTTTTGGCTCATGGTAATTCTTGGTGTTCAAGTTGAGTGTTGTTTGGGACCGGCGTCAGGGGGATTCGTGAGGCCGAATTCTCGATCGTGTTGTTCATCAATCGACGTAAGCAAACTCGTTTAGGTTGATCGCCAACAAACAGAAAAGTTCCAAGGCTTGATCGGCTGAGGTGTTTTCTTGCTCGATCCAGGATTGGATCAATTTCGACCCACGATCGATTTCTGCTGGCGTCGTGGATCGCTGGGTGACTCGCTCGAGGATGGCTTTGATTTGTTCGCGAGGGTCGGTTGGATGTTGCTGTTTGATCTCCGCCGCAAAATGGCGTGCCTGCCGGTTCGTGAACTCGCTGTTCAACATCCCCAACGCCTGAGTCGGTTGGGTCGTGATGAAGCGAACGGGGCATGTGCTGTCGGTGTCGGCTGAATCGTTGGTCGTCAGGATCGGCACGCCCAATGATCGTTTGACGTGAATGTAGATGCTGCGCCGACGGCGGTCATCTTCGCTGGACTGCCCCCACCCCTTGCCGGGTCGTGACTGTCCTGCGAGCACTTCCTGAGGCATGATCGTAAAGATACTAGGGCCGAACATTTTTTCACGATTCAGCTCGCCGGCGACCGCCAAGATCGAGTCGCGAATCTCTTCTGCAGTGAGGCGACGCAGGTTGAAGCGCCAGAGCAGATCGTTGGCAGGGTCTCGTTCGTAACCCTCCGGGCGGAATTCGCTTGACATTTGGTAGGAACTGGAATTCATGATCAAGCGATGCATATTTTTCATGCTCCATTTTTGCTTGATGAATTCGGCGGCTAGCCAATCCAGCAGTTCTGGGTGAGTCGGTTGGGCTCCCTGAAAGCCGAAATCGCTGGTCGTTCGAACGATCCCACGGCCAAAGTGGTATTGCCAGATTCGATTTGCCATCACACGCGAGGTCATGGGGTTTTGTGGGTCGACGACCCAATTGGCAAACGCCAGCCGGCGGCCGGTGGATGTGTCAGTGGCTTTGATTTTGGCGTCTGGAGGTGACAAGACTGAGATGAACCCAGGTTTGACTTGGGGGCCTTTCACGTTTGCGTTTCCGCGGATTCGAATGAAGCTGTCGGCAACCGTGTTGCCGTCTTCTTTGACGCACAGGACTTTGATCGAGCCAGGCGGGTTTTCGGCCAGCTTCTTTTTCTGATTCAACAAGTCACGGAAATTGTTGAACTGTTTTCTCGTAATTTGATTGCCAACTCGCTTTTTCATGATTGCGAGTTTGTTCATCTCGTATTGAAAGTCTTCATGTTCGACGGATTCGAAACCAGGGCTCGCAATTTTTACGATCGCAGCAATTTCTGTATCGAGATCTTTGACATTCGATGCGTGACGGTCGGTCTCAGCTGGCGTCGCAGACCCGGCAATGGTTCGGACGGAGTTGGCTTGAACCGTGTCGTCGCTTCGGACGCCATAGCGATGGATGTTCTCGAAAAATGAAACCATCTTGTAGTAATCGGCTTGCGGGATCGGGTCGATTTTGTGGTCATGACAGCGGGCACAGTTGACAGTCAAGCCCAGCATGGTCTGGCTGGTCGTGGCAACGATATCGTCGAGGTCGTCGTACTTAGCAGCCAGCGGATCGACGGGCTCGTCATCCCACTGGCCCAAGCGATAATATCCGGTGGCAATAATCGAATCGGTCGTGGGTGTTTCGATCTCATCGCCGGCCAACTGCTCCACGAGAAATTGATCGTAGGGTTTGTCGTCGTTGAATGCTCGAATCACGTAGTCGCGATATCGCCAAACAAACGGCTTGGTCCCGTCACGTTCGAAGCTATTGGATTCGGCATACCGGACAAGGTCCAGCCAATGGCGTCCCCATTTTTCGCCGTAGTGTGGCGAGTCGAGGAGCTGGTCGATGAGATTGCGATAGGCAGCCGGATCGTTACTATTGACGAACGATTCGACTTGGGCGGGTGTGGGGGGAAGCCCTGTCAAATCGTAGGTGGCGCGTCGAATCAGGGCCTGCCTCGAA
>JBLINZ010000538.1:0-3901 GCA_047639375.1 Mariniblastus sp.
TGGATGCCGTCGATTCGTTTTACCAAAAAGCTTATAGCTTGATCAGTTCTAAGGCCGCTCGCGAAGCCTTTGATCTCAATAAAGAAGATCCGAAGACTCGTGACGCCTATGGGCGTAATGCAGCCGGTGCGAGGCTGTTGTTGGCTCGTCGAATGACGGAAGCTGGCGTACGATTTGTGACCACGACCTACGGCGGATGGGACATGCACAGCAACATTGCCGGCGGAATAAAAAACCAAGTTCCCGCCTTTGATAAAGCTTATGCAGCCTTGATCAATGATCTGGATCAACGGGGACTGCTTGACTCGACGCTGGTTTGTATTGCCAGTGAATTTGGCCGCACACCCAAGATCAACGCAACGGCCGGTCGTGATCATTGGCCTAAGGTCTTTAGTGTGGTGATGGCCGGTGGTGGAATCAAAAGAGGGATCGTTTATGGTTCATCGAATGCGACGGCGAGTGAGCCCGAAAACGATCCGCTTTCGGTCGCAGATTGGGCCACCACGATTTATCACTGTCTGGGAATCAATGCAGACAAAGAATTGATGGCGCCTGGCGATCGTCCCGTCGAGATCGTCAATGGAGGCAAGGTTCGGAAGGAATTACTCGCATAGATTGATGTGGGGAATAACCACCAAGCTCTTGAGCTGAAATGCTTGCTCGTAACTCCAGAAAAGCATTATCGTAAAAACGTGAATCCAGGGATTGTCATATGCACCGCTATCTACTTGCTGTGTTTGCCGCATGTTTTTTGTTGAACAATATGTCGTCTGCTTCGTCGCCTCGAGAGGTCATTTCTTCGCCTCGATTGACGATTATTCAGCCGCGTGGCGTCCAGCGTGGTGTCGAGCACGTGTTAACGTTTAGTGGATCGAACCTCGGGGATGCTGAAGAAGTATTCTTCTATGAAAAGGGATTTGAGGCCGGCAAGGTTGAGGTCATTGATGCAAACAACGTCAAGGTTACCGTCAAGGTGACGGCCGATTGCCGACTCGGAGAACATGTTGCTCAGGTCAGAACCAAAACTGGAGTCTCCGACTTCCGAACGTTCTTCGTGGGTGCACTCAAGGCTGTCGATGAAGCAGAGCCCAATTCGGATTTTGGAAAACCGCAGTCGGTTGAGTTGAATGTAACCGTCCAGGGGATCGTGCTCAACGAAGACGTTGACTACTTCTTAGTCAATGCGACTAAAGGTCAGCGGATTTCGGTTGAGGTAGAAGCGATGCGTCTGGGAAACACATTGTTTGACCCATACGTCGCCATTTTGGACGCCAAGCGATTCGAACTTGCTTCCAATGACGACACGCCGTTGGCGTTGCAAGACGCGTATGCCTCGGTGCTGGCACCGGAAGATGGGCAGTACGTGATCGAAGTCAGAGAAAGCGCCTATGCTGGGAGCGCCGCTTGCCAATATCGATTGCATATCGGTACGTTTCCTCGTCCCACCGCCGTCTTTCCGGCCGGCGGAAAGATGGGAGAAAATACTGAGGTTCGGTTTTTGGGTGACCCGAATGGCGAAACGACTCAAGAAATAGTTTTGCCTTCAGAGCCTGATGCCGAATACGGGTTGCTCGCGCAAGATGATGGCGGAGTGGCCCCCTCGGCGAATCTGTTTCGGCTGTTTGAAAATGGCAATGCCGTCGAAGTGGAACCAAATAATGACGTCGCAACGGCGACTCCCGTGACGTTGCCGTTGGCATTTAACGGAATTATTGCAGCAGCCAATGACGTTGATTTCTTCAAATTCGCAGCCAAGAAAGGCCAGGTGTTTGACATCGAATGCTTCGCTAGGCGAATTCGGTCGGGACTTGACCCGGTTATCAATGTGCATAACTCCGCTGGTGGAGTGATCGCGGGAAACGATGACTCGCGCGGGCCCGATAGCTACTATCGGTTTTCCGTGCCCGCTGATGGAGAGTATCTCATTAGCGTCAAAGATCATCTGGGGCGTGGCGCATCGGACTTCGTTTACCGACTCGAATTTGGGACCGTCAAGCCTAAGCTGACCTTGTCCATTCCTCGGATCGAAAGATACGGCCAATATCGGCAACAAATTTTCGTGGCCCGTGGTAATCGATTTGCAACATTAATAAACGCGACGCGTGAAAATTTTGCTGGCGAGGTTATTTTGGATGGTGCCGACCTTCCAGCAGGAGTCACTATGCACGCTGAGCCAATGGCGGCCAACCTCAATGCGATGCCGGTTGTTTTTGAGGCCGCCGCGGATGCACCGATCGCGGGGAAGCTTGTTGATTTCACAGGCAAACATGCTGATCCAACTCAAAACATCAAGGGCGGATTTTTCAATCGAGCGGATTTTGTGATCTCGGCTCCTGGGCAATCTCGCTACACCGGAAAAGACGTTCATCAATTGGCAGTGGTGGTTGTCGAGGAGCTTCCATTCAGCATCGAAATCGTTGCCCCCAAAGTTCCATTGGTTCGCAATGGGGAAATGAACTTGAAGATTCTGGCCCACAAAAAAGAAGGATGGGATGAACCGATTAACGTTCAAATTCCATTTAGGCCAACCGGTGTTGGTGCCGCTAGCAGCATCAATATCCCCAAAGGCCAATCAGAAGTTCTGTATCCAATCACTGCAACTGGCAACGCACAGATCAAGAACTGGAAGATTTATGCGTTAGGTTCCGCGAATGTAGGTGGTGCGGCTTGGGCCTCGTCACCCTTAACACCACTTGAAGTCGCTGACTCGTTTGTGAAGTTGGAAATCCAACGAGCCTCAACGGAACAAGGCAAGGACGCTCAAATCTACTGCAAGTTAAGTTTGACCACCCCGTTCGAAGGCGTTGCCAAGGTGCGGTTGCTGGGTGTCCCGCCGAATGTGACTACCACCGAGTTGGAATTCAACAAAGAAACAACCGAGGTCGCGTTTGACTTGAAAACCGCGGCCGATAGCCCCGTCGGAAAACATAACTTGGTTTGCCAAGTCGAAATCTTGCGGGACGGTGAGTCGATGATCAGTCGCGCTGGCACGGCAGAATTGCAAATTGACAAACCGCTTCCGCCACCGCCCAACCAAGTCGCGACGCCGCCAGTGGTTAAAGCCCCCATCGCCCCAACGCCTGCCGCCCAACCGGTTGCTCCAGCTGCGGTCGCCGACAAGCCAAAACCAAAACCTAAACCATTGACTCGGCTTCAGAAACTTAGATTGCTCACCAAGCAACTGAAGGAAAACCAAGCCAATTCTGAGGGTATGACACAAGGCGAGGCCGGTAAGTAGCTGGACATTTTGCGTAATCCCAAAATGAAAATCAGGAAAGACAACCATGTATAAGAATAGTTCTCGATGCGTCCTTGCGACTTCAATAGTGATCAGTTGGCTGTTGACCGTGGTCGTTGTTGCTCAAGAAGTGCCTCCGGTGACAGCCCCAATTGCAACGCCTGCAGCGAAAGAAGCTCCAGCTGCAGCTGCGCCACCAACGGTAACTCAAGAGCAACCCAAAACAGAGATTCCAGTGGCGAACACAACGCCACCGGTGGCCGAGTCGGCACCCGCCCCCGAGACTCCTGCACCCGCCCCCGAGACTCCTGCACCCGCACCCGAGATTCCTGCACCCGCACCAGTCGATGCGGCCACTTCGACCCCCGTTCCGTCGAAGATTGATGTTTATCCGGCCGACGTGTTTTTGTCCAACATTCGTGATCGACAGTCGCTCGTAGTGCAAGCGACCTACCCGGATGGAGTCACGCGTGATGTGACGAGCGAAGCCAAACTCACATTGACCAATCCTGCCTTGGCGACTCTTGAGAATTACGCATTGGAGCCTGCTTCCGATGGGAAATGCGAACTCGTGGTCGAGTTCGGTGGGCATGTAGCCAAAGTCCCAATCGATATTAAAAACGCGACGACAGAAAATCCGATCAGCTTCAAGCTTGATGTAAT
>JBLINZ010000539.1:0-3896 GCA_047639375.1 Mariniblastus sp.
CGAGACCTTGAATGCTGGTTATTGACCAGAGAGTGTTGACAGTAATACCGGCATTGGTAGTGATATGGCTCGTCGAATCAAGAATCAGCATTACAATGAGCGCCCCCCTCCGCTGGTGTTTGCGAATCGCGTCCCCAAGACATGCTGATTCGAAACTGACTGATTTTCCCACTATTGTTAAGTTCAGGATACGATGAAAGTTCTAATCACCAACGACGACGGAGTTCATTCCCAGGGGATTATTCAGCTGGCCAAACACGTTCGCGAGTTTGCTGATGACGTTTTCATTGTCGCCCCTCGAGTCGAGCAAAGTGGCGTAAGCCAAGCGATTACGTTTTTATCGCCGTTGTTCCCGCACAAGCTAGGCGGCAATCTCGATTCCCAAGACGACCATATTGCTGGCTATTCCGTTAACGGAACGCCCGTCGATTGCGTCAAACTCGCTCTGGGAGAATTGTGCCCTTGGAAACCTGATTTGATTTTGAGTGGCATCAATGGTGGGCTCAACGCCGGCATCAACGTTTGCCATTCAGGAACGGCAGGCGCGGCATTGGCTGCTTCGACGTTTGGAATTCCGGCGATTGCGATCAGTCTCGAGTATGCGGAATCGCTTGATTTCGGAATCGCGTCGGGGTTGGCATGGCCGTTGATCGATCGATGTCGGCAACTGGAAATGCCAGCCCACACGGTGTTCAATATCAATATTCCGTTGGCAGCGTTGGACGGGAATGCGGAAGTCGCGTTGGTCCCCGTCGACACCAATCCGATGGCTTATCATTTCGATCAAGGTCGCGATCCCAAAGGTCGCGGTTACTTTTGGTCAACGGTTAAGCCCAATCCTGCACCTTCGCCATTTGAAACGGACACTCAAGCTCTGCTGGCCGGGAAGATCACGATTTCTGCGATTACGTACAATCCGAATTTCGATCAGGCAATGGATTCGTTGAAGGCTAATTTTTCGACAAACGTTTGAGTGGGAATTGGGCGTGGTTCACTTTCGGACTGGAATTTGTCGTTTTGTATCTCTCTAACTATTAAGTAGCACATTTTTATGTCTAGTCCTGCAAAAATAGGAATCGTCACGGTTTCAGATCGAGCCAGCCGCGGTGAATACCAAGACCTGGGAGGCCCCGCAGTGGCGGCTTATCTTGACGAAGTCATGGAAAGCGAGTTCACTCCCGTGGCACGCGTTATTTCCGACGACGTGCAAGTCATCGAGTCATGTCTGATTGAACTCTGTGATGTCGAAGATTGTTGTTTGATCATCACTACAGGGGGGACTGGTCCCGCGATCCGCGATGTGACGCCGGAAGCTACCGAGTCCATTTGCGACAAAATGCTGCCAGGTTTCGGCGAGCAAATGCGAACGGTGTCGCTAACCAAAGTCCCGACGGCGATCCTTTCGAGGCAGACCGCTGGGATTCGATCGCGCGAGAAGGGCGGAGCATTGGTCATTAACTTGCCGGGCAGCCCGAAAGCAATCTCAGAATGCCTTGACGCGGTATTCTCTGCGGTTCCGTATTGCATTGATTTGATCGGCGGGCCGTTCTTGGAAACCACTCCCGCTCGTCTTGTGGCTTTCCGGCCAAAACAAAAGCCTCAGAAATAAGTGGGGCTTGATGTGGGAATCCAATCAACACGCCCTGAGCTTAGAGACAGCAAAACTTTGGTGGACGTTTGTAATCGAGAGTCAATTTGGGATACTGGAAGCTCATCGTCACACCACGGAGAGATTCATGCCCATTCGTTTTTGCCTTTTGGCAACGCGTAGCATTTCGCTCGCGACATTGATCCTGTTATTCGGTTCGTGCTTCGTTTTGAGTTCTGGCACCGTGCGTGCCGAAGAACCCAACGAAAAGCTGCCGAATATTCTTTGGCTTTCGACCGAAGACATAGGTCCTCAGGTCGGCTGCTACGGCGATCCCGACGCCACGACTCCCTTGCTCGATGCGTTCGCGGCCAACAGTCTGTGCTACGACGTTGCTTGGTCGAACTATCCCGTTTGCGCTCCGGCGAGGACGACCATCATTGGCGGAATGTATGCTGCTTGTAATGCTGCAGGGTACATGAGAAGCGAATCAGTGATGCCCAATGGGGTTGAGATGTTTCCGCATTTTTTGCGAGAGCAAGGCTACTATTGCACGAACACCAGCAAAGAAGACTACAACTACAAACGGCCCGCCAATGAACCTTGGGACGAGTCGTCACGCAAGGCACACTATCGCAATCGTGAAAAAGGCCAGCCGTTTTTTGCTGTCTTTAATTATACCGGGACGCACGAAAGCAAGATTCGTCAACGGCCTCATGTGCCGGTGATCGATCCGGCGAGCGTAACTCTGCCTCAATACTACCCAGACATTCCTGAGATTCGCCAAGACATGGCTCAGTATCTCGACAATATTACCGTCATGGATGGGTGGGTTCAGAAACAATTAGATGCTCTCAAGAAATCCGGCGAAGCGGATAACACAATCGTGATCTTCTTTGGCGATCATGGCTCAGGCATGCCACGACACAAACGTTTTGCTGGTGATTCTGGCATGCGAGTTCCGTTTGTAGTTCACGTTCCTGAAAAACTTAAACATTTGTCGCCTGCCGAGTACGCCCCCGGTGCCAGAACCAAGCGGCCGATCGGGTTCATCGATTTGGCACCCACGATGTTAAGCATCGCTGGATTGGAAGCCCCGAAATACATGCAAGGCCACGCGTTTATGGGTGCTCATCCGGCCGAAGCCCCACAATACGCGTATGGATTTAGAGAGCGAATGGACGAGCGGCCGGACCTCAGCCGATCTTTGCGTGATGAAAAATTTATCTATGTTCGCAACTACATGCCGAATTTGCCTGCGGGCCAATTCGTCAACTATCAACAAGTTACCAATTCGACTCGTCGCTGGTTCGAGATGTTCAATGCTGGAGAGCTGAATGACGTCCAATCACAATTTTGGATGCCGCATCCTCCGGAAGAGCTCTACGATCTCGTCAATGATCCGGAAGAAACCAAGAACCTGATTGATGATCCCAAATTCAAAACCGTGTTGGCAAGATTTCAAAAAGAGCACCTTGAAAGCATGAAACGTTTCGGTGATTTGGGCATGATTCCTGAATCGATTGCCCTTGAATTCGGCGAAGGCAAACGCTCACGTCGATTGATGCTGGAAGATCCATTCCAGTTTCCGCTTGATGAAATCTACGCGATCGCAGATGTGGCGACCAAGCCGAGTTTAGAAGCGACTGAGGACCTACTCAAGGCAACCAAGCATTCGAGTGCCTCGATTCGATATTGGGGTACCATGGGATTGATGCTTCGTGGCAAAACTGCCTTTGACGCCAATACCGAATTGATCCTTGGCCTCATGAATGACCCCTGTACCGCGGTTGCAATTGTGGCTGCTGAATCGGCAGCGACGCATGGCAACGTGATTCAGAAAAGCCGAGCCCTCGGACGCCTATGTGACTTGTCGGATTTCAAGAACTCAAACGTGTTTGCTGCGGTCGCTGCCTTGAATGTGCTCGATCGAATGGGCGACTTGTCAGACGACCAGATTGCTCGTCTGACCAAGATCCCAACCACGTCGAAATCAATTTCTCGCGGCAATGGGTACATCGCAACGCTCAAAGCAAAATTGCTAAACCTGCCGATAGAAAAATCGAAATCTAAAACAAAATCCAAGGCGAAAAAATAGCAAGTGGTGGATGGGATGGCTTCCAGTTCGGCTGGAAGTCACCGCCTTCGTTCGCGGTCCATATTCGCAAGTCTTGCATTAGGATGACGTCGAACCAAACACTCTGTTTCGTTAAGGTGCGCCACCGGTGCATTGTGACTTGCGATTGTTTCAGGTTTTGGTGCCCTTAAATGTTCGTGGCTAATTTTGGCCGATCTTTCTGTTATTCGT
>JBLINZ010000540.1:0-3875 GCA_047639375.1 Mariniblastus sp.
TGGCGACAAACCAAACAAGCTATCGAAGACGGCCAAACGCTCGTCGACTTCTTCCGCAACGCTCGGGGTGGAATCAATCTTGTCAGAATTGGACACGATCCCGACATCCAATTCGCCGCCAACATCGACTCCATCCCCATCCTCCCTGAACTGGATATCGCCAGCTGGTCGATTCGAATCGGTGAGAGATCTTGAGGTGCAGAGAGATCCTGAGGTGCAAATACGGGCCTGTTGATTTAATTTGCCGATGGCGAAAATGGTAGCCCGACGCGTAAGCGAGGAAGCACTACGTTCAGAGGCCGGCCACTAGCGAGGGCTCTGCCTCGCTGACGAATTCGGGCTATGATTGCCCCACTTTACCAGGCATTGAGTTAACCAGCCCGAATGCGAGAGAGAGGAGATTCGGCCAGCATCCACCATAACAAACGAAAATTTGCGATCGACTGTGAGCCTGCTACATTAATTCTGTGATCCCCAATCTCATTGGAACTCGTGATGCTTAGATTTCTCGCGGCTATGCTTTTCCTCATTTGCCCCGCGGTTCCGTCGGCGATAGCGACTCAAGATGCCAACGGTGGATTGAACCAGCCTGACCAACAACCCTCATTCAACCGACTTGCTGCAATTCATGACATCCAGGTGGGGAACCTGGCACCAGAAATTGAAGGCCTAGATCTAGACGGGGTCCCATTTAAGTTGAGCGATTACCAAGGCAAAATTGTGGTGCTAGATTTCTGGGGCGACTGGTGAGGCCCCTGCCAGGCGATGTATCCCCACGAGCGGTCGCTCGTCAAACAATTATCCGGAATGCCGTTTGCCCTCTTGGGTGTGAACAGCGATTCGAGCCGGGAGTCGATCCAACGCATCGTCAAAGAAAAAGAATTGCCCTGGCGTAGTTTCTACGATGGGATGGGCGGTCCAATCGCTGCCAGCTGGAACATCAACGCTTGGCCAACCGTGTATGTGATCGACGACAAAGGAGTGATCCGGCACAAGAACATCCGAGGCGAGGAACTTGACCGTGCGTTGGAATCACTGCTGGGCGAAATGGGGCACCCCTTGGAAATTGGGCCACATCAACCTGGTGCTTTCAGCATTGGAGCCATTCTGTTCTTGCTGGGTTCGTTAGTGCTACTCTTGATCGTGATCAGAGTCCGAAATTCAAAAAAGCCAGGCCTGATCGAAAACCAGGTCTGACTATTTGAAGTTCAATCCTCAAAAGCGGCCGAATCAAACGGGCCGTTGATTGATTCGCTCGCGGATCACTTGCTCACACTCGTCGATTTTTACGCGAACTTGTTCTAGCGTGTCGCGGTCACGAATCGTAACGGTCTTGTCAGTTAACGTTTCACCATCGACGGTAATGCAATACGGCGTGCCGGCTTCGTCTTGGCGCCGGTAGCGTCGGCCGACGGCTCCTTTTTCGTCGTAGAAAACTTTGAACTGTTTCTTCAAGTCCAAGTAAATTTCCTTGGCGACGTCCGGCATGCCGTCCTTCTTGACCAAAGGAAAAATTGCGGCCTTGATGGGGGCCAAGCGTGGATGAAGCTTCATCACGGTACGTATTTGCATCTTGCCTTTTTCGTCTGGCTGTTTGTCCTCGGTGTAAGCTTCACATAGAAACGCGAGCGCAGCTCGGTCGGCTCCGGCCGAAGGCTCGATCACATGTGGAATGTACTTTTCGTTGGTCAAGTCATCGCGATACGACAGATCCTTGCCGCTGCCTTTATATTTTGGCTTGCCATCGTCGCCCAGCTGGACTTTGAGTGGGTTACTCTTTTCATCGAGCTTACCTTCCATATGGCTGCGGAGGTCAAAATCGCCACGGTGAGACACGCCCTCAAGCTCGCCGTATTCGCCCTCCGACATGAACGGGAACGCGTACTCGATATCGGCGGTGCCTGTCGAATAATGGGCGGCTTCTTCAACCGTGTGCTCTCGCATGATCAAATTGTCGCTCGAGATTCCCATGTCGTGATACCACTTGAGCCGACGGTCGCGCCAGAACTGGTACCACTTATGAGACTCGTCAGGATGGCAAAAGAATTCGATCTCCATCTGTTCGAATTCACGCGATCGAAACGTAAAGTTTCTCGGGGTGATTTCGTTTCGAAAACTCTTGCCGATTTGAGCGATGCCCAGTGGCAATCGATGACGCGTGCTGTCGAGCACGTTCTTGAAATTGACAAAAATTCCTTGAGCGGTTTCTGGCCGCAAGTACGCCGCGCCTTCTTCGCCCGATAACGCTCCGACGTAAGTCTTGAACATCAAATTGAATTCGCGCGGCTCGGTGAGCGTACCCAGTGTTTTCGTGTCAGGGCCAACGACGTTCTCGAAACTTTCGATCTCGGTCAAGCAAACCACCCCACCATTCCACTTGAGGTCTTCGATATGCTTGTTGCGAAGGTTGAAAAACTTGAGAGCTTGTTTAGTTAGGTGGGCTTGTTCCTCATCGCCGGCCGGAGCCGTCACAAAGACCTTTTTATCCTTGGCTTCGACCCAGCGACCATTGAGCTGATCGTGGCGATAACGTTTTTTGGTTTCGCGACAGTCGACCATGTAGTCGTGGAACAAATCGTAGTGCCCCGAGCACTTCCAGACTTGAGGGTGCATGATGATGGTGCAGTCGAGGCCTTCCATCGCATAGGGAGACGGGGCACCCGGCAACGTGCTCATGTCATCATGGCCGTTGACCATGTCGCTCCACCAAGCTTCCTTGACGTTTCGTTTGAGTTCGACACCCAGGGGGCCGTAGTCCCAAAATCCTTGTATGCCGCCGTAAATTTCGCTTGATTGGAAAAGGAATCCGCGGCGTTTACAAAGTGAAACAATTGAGTCCATGTTCATGGGGGCGTCCAGGTGATCTATTTATCTAAAGAAAACGGAAATCTAGTGTGCGGCTAAAAAATTTCGAATGAGTTGCGTCCAACCGTTTCGGCGCTAGCCACGGTTAAAACGGCTTACCTCGGCGCTGGTGCGTGGAGGAATGGACTCGATTGTCGAAAGCTTGATTTTACGAGGAATCGGACAGTTTAAGTAGGCCAACCGTTGGTAAACCGATTGCCACCCGAGCGAAGCCGCGACTGTTGCGAGCTGTTTTTCGGCGGTTTATGATCCCTTGTCAGTCGTTATCGCTGAAAGCTGCAAATGAATCTCAACCAAATCACCCTTGTCGTCACAAATCTAGAACGGTCGATTGAATTTTACCAATCGCTGGGGCTGATCCTGATCGTGTCTTCCGGGAATCCATACGCTCGATTTGAGCTGCCCGCAGGCGATGCGACGCTTTCGCTTCACGTTGAAGAAGAGCCGGTAACGGCCGGTTCGGTTCGCTTGTATTTCGAAGTCGCCGACGTTTTAAAGCGGGTTCGCGAACTGGAACAGCAAGGCCTTGAATTCGAGACCCAGCCGATCGACCAACGATGGCTTTGGACCGAAGCCTGGCTAAAAGACCCCGATGGCCATCGGTTATGTATTTTCCACGCCGGGGAAAATCGCAAGAACCCTCCATGGCGGTTGGAGGAGCAATGAGCAAGACGGTCGTGACATCGAAAACCAATGCCTGGCCAAGCGCCAACAATGGCAACAATGGCAACCCTAATGCATACCCTCGTGAGTGGTTCGTGTCGCCTACAAACGCTCTGCGTTTGGCACGGTCGCCTGCCGGCTAACCGTTAAACGATCTATCGTCGCGCGTCTTAAATCAATAAACCGTTAAGCGAGAGAGAGTCCTCGAGGGTGGCTCGCGTCCAGGGCTGTTCGTCCGCGCTGACGCGCCCGCTTACCATGCTCGCCTTCGGATCATTAAATCAACAAGCCCTGACGCGCGGGGATACCAATCTCGCCTTTGGCTATGCCGGTTTGGAACAAGCCTT
>JBLINZ010000541.1:0-3857 GCA_047639375.1 Mariniblastus sp.
AGCCATGGTAGCCCGAATGCGTAAGCGAGGGAGAGCCCTCGTTGGTGGCTTGCCTTCAAGGGGCAATTGCCCTCGCCAACAAACGTTGAGCGATTGGCCAAGTCGCCTGCCGGCTAATTGTTAATCGTTAAACGATCTATTGTCTCGCATTTAAGATCGGCAAGCCCTTCCGTGTCGGGTTTTCAATCAAGTTACCGCCTCGTCGGGTTGGCATGCTCCGGGGCAGGTGGCGAGCTCCGGATTGACCTCTAGCCGGGCATTTTTCCGGCGGCGATTTCTTCTTCGAACTCATCCATCATTGGCCAATCGAT
Organism: Mariniblastus sp.; assembly: GCA_047639375.1. Classification (GTDB taxonomy): domain Bacteria; phylum Planctomycetota; class Planctomycetia; order Pirellulales; family Pirellulaceae; genus Mariniblastus. The sequence goes on from JBLINZ010000541.1 coordinate 312, forward strand.
TGCGCAGGTCCCAAAGTCCGCCATATGGAGATAGCCCTCCACCCGCTTGATGGCGGCGTCGAGCAACGCATTGTCCTTGCGGAAAATTGGACCGTGGCTGGGGAGTAGCCATTTTGCGTCGCAGTCGCGGATGCGCTTGAGGGACTCAATGAAGCAAGGCAAGTCGCTACCGTGGTGGGCATCAATCGCACCGATGCAACCGTCTCGGTAAATATTGTCTCCACTGAACAGATAGTCACCCATTCGGAACGAAAGTTGACTGTCGGTGTGTCCTGGCGTGAGCCAAACCTCAAGCTCAAGATTGCCAACCTTGATCGTGTCGCCTTCGTTGATCAACGTTTCAATTTCGACCGGCGGCATCTCCATGTCGATACCTTGGGCTTCGATCAACGCAAATGTTTTAATGCGATCGCCTGCTTGCAATGATGCGGCGGCCAAGGGGTGAGCGGAGACAGAGGTACGAAGAATCTGCTTGGCTTTGGCCAGGCCCTGGATGTGATCGACGTCGGCGTGGGTCGCGATTAGCGTTTGGCAACCAGAAAACGGGAGATCTATTTCGCGAATCATGTTGATTATCTCATCGACGGCCTCGTCGTATCCGATATCGATCATGATCCATTGTTCGCCATCGTAAATCACATAAACGTTGCAGCCTAGGACTTGGCCCAACTGGTGGTTGACTTCGATGATGTTTGGGAAAATTGGTTTGCGTTCAAGCATAAGGTCGCTCTGGTAGCGTAGCTACGTCGGGTGGTTGGTGTGGCGTTTCGTCGAGGGCGGTGCGTGGCCGACATTTTATTCGAAATTCGCTGGCCATCAACAAGCCAGCGATCGAATCAGGCCATCGCTTGCTCTAATCCTGATTTGAAATCGGGGTAATTGAATTCAAATGAGAATCGTTGGGTAAGTTTTTGATTGGAAACACGCTTGTTCGCGCTTCCTCGTGAATCTGGTGGAGCCGGTTGGGAGGGATCCCAAAGGTGGCGTGGCCGTCCAATTTTCTCAGCCACGAAGTCATAGTAGTCACGTCTCAGCGGTGGAGCCCCGTCGCTGACGTTAAAGGTCTCGCATTGACGGGCGGCTATTGGGGCAGCAGTTTCGGCATTCGAATTTGAGATTTGAACAATGATGTCGGCCCCGTCCTCGACATGAATCAAGTTCAAGTACCCATTGGGTGAGAGTTTGTTCCAGTCTTGTGTTTCGATCAGTTTTCGGGTGGGCACCCGGTCGGGCCCATAGATCCCCGCGAACCGTAGGATCGTCGCCTGTTCGGCAAACGGGCTGGAGGCGATCAAGCCTTCGGCTTCAACACAGGCCTTGCCGCCTTCGCGAGATGGGTTGGTGGGCGACATTTCGTCGATCCACTCGCCTCCGAAGTCGCCATAGACGCCAGTCGAGCTGACATACATGAAACGCCGAACCGAATCGGCGGTGGCCTCCGTTCCTAGACGTGTCAAAACGGAATTCAATCCCTCCACGTAGACCTGGCGAATGTCGGAGTATTTTGAGCGATCCATCCCCACGGCGAAAAGGATCGTGTCGGCGGGGGGGAGATTGGCAAGGGTGTGAGGTTGCGTGATGTCACCCACGATTGGCTGGATCCCCAGATTCTGCAGCGACTTGGCTCGAGCTGGGCTGCGTGTGAATGCGGACACATTGTCTCCCGCTTTGACCCAGCGTTCAGCCACGCGTTGTCCCAAGTATCCACATCCAAAAATCAGTCGATTCACGTTTGTTCCTAACAGATATTCCGAATGTCGGGTTGAATAGAAGGGAATATTTTCGAATTTGCTGAACCCGAATCCCTAATTGCCACGTATTTTTTAATAGGGTCGTAAACCTCAATCGCGCCTCGCGACAATGGGAATGGTACAATGTTTGCGAGCCTGTGACGCCAGCTTAATGACTTTTTCTCGATTGAAGGCTGCTCTTCGATCCGGCGAAAATTGAACGAATCAGTTGGCCTGTCCGCTGGACGCCGTGGCATGTCAGATTTACTGCCAGCCATTCATGATGAATCGAGACTCTCTAGAAGGATTAGACAACATGCAATTTCAATTCCGCAACACTGGCCCGCTTGGTCTTGTCACTCGAGTCTTGCTTTGTGTCATGTTAATTCTGACCTTTCAGGCCAATTGGTGTCATGCTCAAAGCGTTGAAGCAACGACCGACGTCGGCCAAGTCACCACGAAAGTCAAGCCAAGTGAACCTGACAACAGTTTTCTGTTCAATGGTCAGACTCCAACGACGATAGACCAATTGAAGTTCATGGAGACACATTTTGCTGATATTGCCCAAAAAGTCAAAGCCGCGACCGTCAACATAAAGATGGGGGAAGCTCAAGGAACGGGAGTCGTCGTCACCAGTGACGGATACATCCTGACTGCAGCCCATGTGATCGGTCGACCCAATGGGATCGCAACGATCACGTTTGTTGATCCGGAGACCAATGAACTCAAAGAGGTCAAAGCTGAAACGTTGGGGGTTGATACGGGGATCGATTCAGGGATGCTGAAAATTAAGGAAGAAGACGGTGATGAGTTTCCGTATCTTGATATCGCCATCTCAGACGAGGTTAAAGAAGGCCAATGGGTCATGGCGGTAGGTCATCCGGGAGGCATCGATGAAAAGCGTGGCATGGTCGTCCGTGTCGGACGTGTGATTCTCGCGATCAATCGAGTCATCAAAACAGATTGCACTTTGGTTGGCGGTGATTCCGGCGGCCCCTTGGTCGACATGAATGGCGACCTGATTGGCATCCACAGCCGAATTGGCGCTAAGCTTGTGGACAACCTCCACGTTCCTACAGATGTATTCACTCAAAACTGGGATAAGCTCGCGCGAGGAATCTCGCTCAGCGGGGCACCCAGTTTTGGTTTAAATGTCGTTCTCGGCACCAACGAGATTGAAACGGTCACCGAAGACGGTCCAGCCGAGCAGGCTGGGATTGAAGTGGGCGACGTGCTCATTGAGGTCGGTGGTCTCAAGGTTAAGGACAAGCAGAGTATTTTTGACGCTATCAAAACACTGGACCTTCGTCCCAACGTGGTGACCAATCTTGTGGTCGAGCGTGATGGCGAACGTAAGGAATTTGAATTGACGGTGGGAGACAAGAATCGCCGCGCGACGGAAAATAAAAAGTAGCTCGCTTTTCCGTTTGCGGATTCAGAGCCCATCACTTCATCGCACAACTAGAGTCTAGATATGAACGATTTGAAATCACAATTGAGTTTTTCCTTGTTGGTCATGGCCTGTTTCGTGTTGACGAATCTCGCTGCGGCTGCCCAAGGCTCTGCTGCCCTGGCCTCACCGACACTCAAGCTGCAAGAACAGCAAGCTGCTCCACAAGAAGAGGGGGGGGCAAAGCAAGAGGAGAAGTCGGCTCAAGAGTCCGACGAGAAGCCATCAAGTGAGAAGAAATCGGACGAGAAGAAGCAAGCCGATGAGAAGAAGCAAGCCGATGAGAAGAAGCAAGCCGATGAGAAGAAGCGAGCCGATGAGAAGAAGCGAGCCGATGAGAAGAAGCGAGCCGATGAGAAGAAGCAA
>JBLINZ010000542.1:0-3852 GCA_047639375.1 Mariniblastus sp.
TTTGCTCGTCCGATGAAGCGGAACCTGGCAATGCGGCGACGCAACCATTCAAGGGATAATCAGATCGAGAGTGCGTCAAAGACGTGTCATTTGGAGCCCCAGGGCAATGTGCCTCTGGGGCTTCCATCTTGTTGCCTGGCTTGATTGATCCAGACCACCTTAGGCAATTCGGCCAGTCGCGGGATCCCACGTACAAAACCCTCAGGAGTGAGCTTCCAAGCTTGCTTGAGAGTTCGCTTACTCGCGGCGATGACTTCGGTGGCTTGGCCGTAGTGCAGCGAACTTGCCGTGAACAACCCGATGACACTGTGATAATGCTCGTTGTTGTACCAATCGAAGAATCGACGACAAAACCCCCATACATCTTGGTAGCAGCCTAACGGTTTGGGAATGTCGGCTCAGCACGTTCTTGGTGGCTTGGAACATAAAACCAACGATCACAATTCACCTCGCAAACAAGCCTTCCAAATAGCACCTGTGGTCAAGCTGATTTGGTAAAATCGACCTGCTATCTGTAACAAAGTAGACGACAGCGGACAAACATCGCTCGTTTACCGGTCAAACACTGACCGCTGAGGCAAGTTCTTTCACACGACGCAGGAGACGCCATGATGGCGAACCTCATATGCGGAAGGCCTCACCATCGATTAGAGGCACGGCCAATACTTTGGTAACTCGGCCCCACCCAGAAACGGAATGCCTGTGTCTGCAAACAAAGAGCAATGCTTGATGCCGGGCAAGCCTGTCCAACTCGCACCAAACCCGAGCCGTTTCGAAGCACCCCAAAAATACCTTCGGTGCAAAGCACGTGCACTCAACGCTGATCGACCGCGTTTGGCACCAATCGGTCGATCAGGAAACAGGTCAGCTATCAACTACCGCAGTTTATTCGACGTTGCTAGTGGTGCTTTCGTCATGGCGGGATCGTTGTGGCTGGCGCTGCGTCTGCTTGATCGTTCGATAAGTTCTCTGATGGCCACAATACTCAACTCGCCAATCCCCGATCGACATAGTGTTTTTAAAACGACTAAAACGATTCTTCCAAAGTCGTCGTTCGTTCGAGATTTAACCCAAGCGGTTCCAAGCGTCTTCGCAAGGTGGTTCGCGTGATTCCCAATCGTTTGGCGGCTTGCGTTAGATTGCCGTCGGTCGATTGCATCACTGCGATAAAGACCTGTCTTTCTACGAGGCTGACAACATCGCGGAGGATCTCATTCGATTCCGAATGAAGGTAATCGCGGGTAATCGCCGCGATATCCAACGGTGCGTCGGTTGACGAATCATGCTGCGTCTTTCGAGCATCGTTGGCTGGACCAAGGAACGAAGTTATCGCCGTCTTCTCCGCCCCCGAATGTCTGATCGAGCCGGGGAGATTGTTTGGGACAATCACCGAACTGGTGGCCTGCAACAAAGCGTGCTTAACGACGCTTTGTAACTCTCGAACGTTACCCGGCCAACGATGAGTCGAAAGAATTTCCAGCGTTTCTGGAGCGTAACTGCCCACGTTCTTTTTAAGCTCGCGAGCATATTGCCTAAGAAAGTATTCTGCTAACAACAAAATGTCGTTGCCCCGCTCCCGCAGTGGCGGCAATTGGATGGTGTAAACATTCAGTCGATAAAACAGGTCTTCGCGGAAACGCTTTTCTTCAATCGCTTTTTGCAAATCAACATTGGTCGCTGCGATCAAACGGGCGTTCGTTTTGATCGTGTTCGCACCACCCACTCGTTCAAATGCTTGATCCTGCAACACGCGCAGGATTTTGGTTTGCATTAATGGCGTCATGTCGCCGATCTCATCCAGAAAGAGCGTGCCATCTTTACAGAGTTCAAACTTGCCCAGTCGTTTTCGGTCGGCTCCAGTGAAAGAGCCTTTTTCGTGACCGAACAATTCGCTTTCGAGCAAGTTTTCTGGGATGGCAGCACAGTTGATTGCCAAAAAGCGACCACTTGCGCGTGAGCTGTATTGGTAAATCGCTCGAGCAATGACCTCCTTACCGGTTCCGCTCTCGCCCAGCACCAGCACCGTCACGTCCTGCTTCGCGACCCGCCCGATGCTACGATAAACCTCTTGCATCGCAGGACAATTTCCGATCAGGTGATCGGCCGAGTCATCCGAACAAGTCGGAACACCAGCGACAGGCAGTCGCGCAGGGGTTCGCGACATCCGGCTGGTCTCGGCTGCCTGTTCGACCAGCCGAACCAGCGTATCAAGATCCAGCGGCTTGAGGATGTACTCGAATGCGCCTCGCTGCATGGCTTCGATCGCCGTGTTGGCCGTTCCTTTACCGGTCATCAATATGATCGGGACACTGGGATCAACTCGATGTAGTTTTTCGAAGACTTCTAGACCAGAATAGTCAGGCAATTGAATGTCACAGAGTACCACGTCGGGTGTCGCCTGTAGAAACGCATCAACGCCGGACTGGCCATCGAGGCACATCTCAACGTGAAAATCGGGAAACGCCATCCGGATGACTTCCAAAATTTGAGATTCATCGTCGATCACTAGCAGGCGTTTTGCGTTCGTTTCCATCGAAGTGTATCCATCGGGGGAGTATTGCAGAGATAAACGTGTTCTCGATGTTTATCTGTTGAAAGGAGTTTGTCTAACTCTCGACACCAACTGTTTTCTCAGCCAGCGTTGTGGCCACGATCTCGAACAACTGTTGGTCGGAATAGGGCTTTTCCAGAAAACCGTTGACGTCAGTCAAACGACTCCCCGTTTTGCCAAGACGGCGCAGACCGCTGGTTGCAATAACTTTCACATCGGGATCCATCGACCTCAAAGCGTAATGGGTTTGCAAGCCGTCCATGCCCGGCATCATCATGTCCAGAATGACCACGTCGATTTGACTGCCTTGATCTTGAAACGTTGCGACAGCTTCGGCCCCGCCCCCTGCCGTAATCACCTTGTAGCCATGCAGTTTAAGCGCCGATTGAGCCGTTTCCAAGATAAGCGACTCATCATCGACCAGCATGATTGTTTGGCCATTGCTGCGCATATCGCCAATTCGTTGAATCGGTTCATCACTTCCTATTTGAGAATTGCCGGTGTCAGAAGGAAGATAAACATAAAATGTCGATCCCATGCCAGGCTCGGTTTGTAAAAACACCTCACCATGATGACTTCGGACGATTCCCATCGTCGTTGCCAGACCCAGGCCAGTTCCTTTGTCCTGCGACTTGGTCGTGAAGAATGGATCAAAGACCTTGTCCACATCCTCGGGAAGGATTCCGCAGCCGGTATCCGCGACGCTGATTCGGACATAATCGCCAAATTCCAATAGGTGACGACGCTCAAATCTGAATTCATCGACCACTACATTTTCGAATCGAATATCAAGCGTTCCGCCGTCAGGCATCGCGTCGCGAGCATTGATGGCAAGATTCATCAAGATTTGAGAAATCTCTGTCGGGTCTCCAAATACAGGATACAAGTCGTCACTCGAATCCACGGTGAGCTCGATGCTGCTCGGGATCGCATGCAGGAGAATCAAATGGGTTTCCCGCGCGATCTCACCCAACGTAATCCTTTCGTATTCATCGATCGTACCGCCGGCAAAAGAAAGCAGCTTGCGGATCATCTTACTGCAACGTTCGGCGCTCATCACGATGGTATCAGCAAGCTTGTGGTAGTCGGCTCCTTCACGTTTGAGCATTTTGGAAGCCATTAAAATTGGGCTCAATACGTTATTCAAGTCGTGTGCTACGCCGCCAGCGAGTGTCCCGATGCTTTCCAGGCGTCGATCACGTTGTGCTCGGATTTCGAATTTTTTTCGATCGGAAACATCGAAGTCAATCGTTAATTGAGCCGTTGGCTTGCCCTCCCAGTCACGAAGCAACAACTGACGG
>JBLINZ010000543.1:0-3842 GCA_047639375.1 Mariniblastus sp.
TTTCCACAGCCGCCAGAAGGCGGGTTTGGCAAAGCGGAAGTTCCGACGAATCACATCGGCGTGGGAGAAGCTCATCCAGTCAGTTGCGTTGATTGTCATGACCCCAAATCGATGGCGATCCGCGTCACGCGCCCGGGGTTCGTCAATGGGATTGCCGCACTCGCAGAAAGCGAGCCACCAACGAGGGTTTTTCCTCGCAGACGCATTCGGGTTAACATGCCTGCCGCTTGACTGGCTATTCAATCAACAGGCTCTAACCGATCGAACTATGTTATTGAAGCAAGTGAGTCGAATGTCTTTTCGCTCCCGACGACTCAGAACGGAAGGTCGTCAAGCACTCGCCCCAGCCATGTTTTCAAGTTTTCGATTCCGTAAATCCTGTCAGCACCTCTTGTCGCCGAACTAAATCTCGACGTCCGAAACAGCCTGTTAAGGCTCGGCAGGTCTCTCTCGCGATTTTGCGAAAGTCCGTTCGAGGGTAAGCCACGCAGCCAGGAACAAAGTCACAACGGCGCCATAGATTGGCCAAACACCCATCCGGTCGACGGCGCCCGGCAGTTGCGCTCCGTTCCGAAGCGTGTTCGCGACGGGGTCATTGAATCGATCGCGTGAATGATTCACAAGCTTCCCGTCTCGAAATTGAAGATAGCCAAAATTTCCTTCTCCGTGCACGGTGTATTCGTAAAACTCATCTTTCAATTCGACTTCAGTTCCCATTGCAGAAAGAAGACCCACTAGTTGCTCCCGCAAAGCGTCGCGGTCAACTCGATCAATGACTGTATAATTACTACACACATCCTCAACCGAATCTCCCTCGGAGAGTTTTGCCAGAACGGTAAAGTCATGATACATGTGATGCGAAACGCGAAGCCGATCTTGTTGCCACGGATCATAGAACGCGTGCGTCGGGAAGTAGAGCGCGACGACCGTCACCGCGAGAAGCAAGGTGCGAATTGAAAAAGTGATTCTTGGCATACCACGATCGTGAAATGGTCGGATTACTTCGTTAACAAAGCTCACTTAGGATCGCAGTGCCAGAAACGCTGAGTTATTGTGAGCCATTACGTTGTATGAATCATTCATTTGCAAGTCAAATTCCCTACTTGCCGCTGCGAAAACAACGACCAAATTTGCGTCTGCCATAGAAGTCTGAAACGACGTTCCAGCCAACAACGCAATTGCGATTCCATCCGGATCACTTTATCATGAGTCGACTTACCGTTCCACGGTTTTCAAGCGATTTAAGTCTCCTAGCCAAACGAATAAATAATGCAGAAAAAGATGAATCATAATCGTCTTTATCAATTTCGCATTTTGACTATTCTCGTGCTCATGGTTCCACTGGGAATTCTATTTTTGTGGATCGGCATATTTCTCGACGCTCGCCCCATCCGGTGGGATGAGTATTCTGAAACTGACTTGGCTGGCAGCGACGATCGGGTGGCTTTAGTATTTTTCACAGCCGACTGGGATCTGACTGGCAACCTAGTTGAAGCAGAATCCATCAATCACTGGTGGATCAAGCATTTGATTCGCTCTCATCGAGTCGTCACGATGAAAGTCGACCTGACTGATTGGCCCGCGCCCAATGCTAGAATCCTTAAATCTGTCGGCGGGGCAGTGACACCGACCATCGCGATCTATCCAGCCGGTCGGATGGAAAACCCAACGATCCTAGATGGCATGATCACCCGAGACGACCTGAGCGAGGCACTAAATGCATCGCTCAGCTATTGACCACGAATTGTCGCTCAAGAAAAATCGAGAGTTCGATTTATCGTAAACGAGGATGTCATCTGGGCGTCCGAACTCTACGACAGACCGTTGGACGTGAAAGACCGCTTGTGAGAAACTATCGCTGTATCGTTTTTGGATGAAATACATCCTCTCCAAGTTAATTGCAAATCCCAAGGCGTGGAACGATGGATTGATCCGGATCGATTCAGGGGTTAGCAGGAAGCCAAACATCAGTGATGCGTTTGGTAAAGTGCTGAGGGAACTCACTTTTTGAGTGGTTCATCCGGGGATTTTGCGGTAAATCAAAGTGCTGGTTTAGTTTTATATTTAGCTAACAATCAGGAAGTGCGAAATGTTTTTCAAAAATGAACCTCAAGAGAGCCAGTCCTTGGCTGTTTCGGTGCCGCCCATTGACCTGCAAGTCCCTGAAAACTTGCAAACCGCCACATTCGCACTTGGCTGATTTTGGGGACCCGACGCCCAGTTTGGGACTGTCAATGGAATCTATCGAACGCGAGTGGGTTACACCGGCGGCGTGGCCAGCAATCCGACTTATCGGAATATGGGGGATCACACCGAAGCCATGCAGGTCGATTTTGATCCGGCGGATATCGGCTTTGAAGAGATCGCCAGTCTGTTTTGGCGAATGCACAATCCGTGTGGCTCGGCCTTCAGCACTCAGTATCGATCTGCTATTTGGTATCACGATCCGGAACAACAAGAGGCGTTGGAGCGAACGCTGGTTGCAGTCGACAACCAATACACGGGCAGAGTGACGACGGCCGTTGAGCCACTGGGGACGTTCTATCTCGCAGAGAACTACCACCAAAAATATCGCCTGCAAAGCGAGCGAGCATTGATGAGTGCGTTCAATGCGATGTATCCGGATTTTGAAGACTTCAATCGATCAACCGCCGTCGCCAGACTCAATGGATTCCTTTCGGGCACTGGCTCCAAGAAGTTGTTTGAAGCCGAGTCGGAGTCTTACGGCCTTACCGCCGAAATGATGGCTAAGATTCGGATTTGAATGCCAGTGAACAGTGCGTTTGCCGACTGACCAACTCATGCGGCAGCCGTTTGCACTCCTGACTTGAGTAGAACAACGGGTTTTGTTGGACAACGGGTTGAAACCAACTGCCGAAGCTCTTGACGAGTCTCGCTACCCAGAACGGAACGACACTTGTCAAGAGTTTCGTTTTTTTCACACCGCACTCCCAAGCTGGTGGAAACCCTGCACCATGAGAATTCACTTTGGCATCCCAACGCTACTTGTGGTTATCGCATTAGTCGCTGCTTTTTTTCCATTCGACGCTTTTTATCGCGATTGGTTTCGTGCGTCGTATTCCGGCTATCACATTCACAGCGTTCTAGGACACCGCGTCACCAATGGCGACTCCTTCGAATATGTCTCTGGCTTGTTCGACTGGTCGGAAGCACGCACCGAACAATGGACCCAAAAACATTATGCCCCGTTCCCAGATTACGAGGCAGGAGACGAATATCATGTATTCCATGTTGGCGAAGACAACGTTCGTGCATTTTTTCAATTTCGAGGCGGCCTTGTTGTAAATCACAACAACTCGCTATTCCATACGCCTTATCCAGCGGTTCAACACCTCAATGATAAGGCACCCATTCTCCTATTTCGCTATGGCGCGTTGCCGGTTTATGCCTTGCTCGTGGCTCTAGCGGGAATCGCCTTTCGCCTGGTCACTTACCTTGTTAAAGGTCGACATCGAATCGCGGGTCGCAATTGACTCCAACATCCATGCGGTCGCGACTGATGACGAGCATGGAATAGAAACAGACGCCTGGCATCGAAGCGACTTGAACTTTGTTGCGGACCACGCCAAGTCGCTTTTGAAACTGAAACCACAAAGGGATAGTGATGGACTTGAACCATTTAAGGCAGGACTATACAGCAAACGCGATTGATCTCGACTCGGTTGACGAATGTCCGTTCAGGCAATTCGAATCTTGGTTCGCGGAAGCCGGTTCACAGAACATTCTTGAACCAAATGCAATGGTGGTGTCCACTGTCGACTCGGACAATCAACCAACCCAGCGAACTGTGTTGCTTAAGTATTTCGACACTTCGGGTTTTG
>JBLINZ010000544.1:0-3840 GCA_047639375.1 Mariniblastus sp.
ACATGTCGGTTATTGATTGTGAACTGTTGTATCTGAGTTGAATGAGTTGCAAGTCGTTGCTGCTCAATTGACCGAGGCATTTCTTAAGCGCTTTTTCATGATTCGATTCCCAGGTCACATCAACCGGTCTTTCGTCGGCAAGTTTTTCGACCAAGTCATTGGAAAAGTACTTTCCGCGGATCGCGTACTTGCGTCTCATTTGCAAAATTTGCATGTAAGCAAAATGAGTCGCCCAAGGCAGGAAGGGTCGGCTGGGGTCAAATTTCTCGCGCTTTTCCCAAAGGCATCGTAGTGTCTCTTGGAGAACGTCATCCGCATCCGTTCGATTGGGAACCAGTGAAAAAACGAACCCGGCCAAAGCATGTTCTGATTTCGCAAACAGCTCGGTAAATGCTTGCTGGGCATCTTCCGTTGCGTCTGCATTTTCGTTGGGGCGATCAGATGGTTTTTTGGTCATGATGCCTTTAAGTTCCGTCTCATTTTGGACAGCCTAACGGATTTTGTCTTTTGTTTGCTTGGCGGACGAGAAGCTGCCTCTATTTTAAGCCTTTTTTAAGAGAAGCGTACGTGCGTTCGTTGCGAACTCGAAAACACCCGGGAATTCGTAGAAATTGAGGCAGAAATACGATACCCGCGTTAAAATATTCAGACCATTTGTCCTCGCTTTATTGGGGGGTAGGATGTGGCTTGACGAAGCTGGTGCTGGTTTAAGCATTGAAAATTCGCGGCAGGTGCACGCGTTCCTGCGTTTTTCTTTGAATTGAAGGTCGAATCGATGAGACTTGCCTCCGATGTTGTGAGACTCGTTGTCCTTTGGGTGGTCGTGACGACTTGCGCGACCCTCTCCGCGCAGAACAGCGATCAGCGCTCGGTTGCCGCCAAGCCGGCGGCGACATATTCCGTTGAGCCAATAACGACGGGTTCGCACCACCACACTTTCGGCTATATCGGACACGTGGGGACGGTGCCCTGGAACCAAAGCGGCCACTACGTATTGGCTTTGCGGTTCAAGTCAGATGACCATATGCCTGGTCTTAACGAACCGGCAGAGATTCTGTTGTTGGATGCGAGGCAAGGCTACCGGCCAACCAAAGTCGCTGAGACACGAGGTTGGAATTTGCAGCAGGGTGCGATGATGTATTGGAACCCTCTTCATCCCGATTCGCAATTTTTCTTCAATGATCGAGACGCCAAGACCGGCGAGATGTTCACCGTGCTTTGCGATATCTCAGACGTGCTTGCAGGCAAGGCCGGCGATCCGGAGTCCACTCAGATCGGAACACGTGTCCGAGAGTATCGGTTTCCGGGAACTTCGATTGCCAATAGTGGAATGGCCCAACAGGGCGGTTCGTTTCTGGCGTTGAACTATGGAAGACTGACGCGACTGCGGTTGGTAACGGGGATTGCCGGATTGGATGACTGGAGTCAATCCCAGAACGCGCCCAAGAACGACGGTGTCTTTCAAGTCGATGTCGAAACTGGAGAACGGAAGCTTTTGATTTCCTACCACGATCTGAAGATGGCAATCGGCGATACGCCTGACATCGATGCGTACGGGTTGTTTATCAATCACACTCTGTGGAGCCCCGACGATGACCGGTTTTACTTTTACCTCCGGGCCAACTTTCGCAGCGAGCTTCCCAAGGTCGATCAGCCATTCACATTTGTGTTGGATGGAAAGCGTTTGACGAAGCAACCCTATGTGGGTGGGCATCCTGAATGGCAAGACGGTAAGACGTTGATTGGTGCTGATGGTCAGAATCAAATTCGATATGACGTGGAGTCGCAGAAGATCGTTGGCGCGATCGGAACGTCAACTACGTTTCCGGATCCGGGAGGTGATATCGCTTTGTCGCCCGATCAGACTTGGTTGATCAATGGACACAAACGCAAGGAACTTAAGCAAATATTTTTTACATTGTTTCGCGAATCGGACAGCACGACCATCAAGACCGATGGTTTTCCGACCGGCGATTGGCTCTCTGGAGCATTGAGGATTGATCCTGCTGCAGCCTGGAATCGCAATAGCGATCAGGTTTTGTTTGGAGCCTATGATCCGACCACCAAAACGCGGCAGTTATTTGTTTTGACGATCAAAAATCCTTGAGTTGCTGGAGGCCATTAGGCAGTCTGCTATGGTGAGAGCCCTGTGTTCGAAACGTGATGACTTGCTGGGCTCCAGCGTTTCCTAACGAATCTTATTGTTGAGAGACCAATCGAAATGCTCCGATTTTTGATGCTGATAGGATTGATTTGTTTTGCGTTTCCGCGGATAAGCGTCGCGCACAAAGTCGATCTAAGAAAAGCAACCGGCGATCGACCGCCGAATATCATTTTCATCATGGCCGATGATTTAGGGTACGGCGATTTAGGTTGCTATGGGGGAAAAGCGATCGCGACACCCAATCTCGATCGGATCGCGAGCGAAGGAATGCGGTTTACGAATTGCTATGCTGGCTCAACGGTTTGTGCTCCGTCTCGGAGCGTATTGATGACCGGTTTACATACGGGACACACGCGTGTCCGTGGCAATGTTGGGATGGGCGGCGTTCGTGGGCTGGGTGGAAGAGAAGGTCGGATCCCGCTTCAAGACGCCGACGTTACGGTCGCAGAAGTTCTGAAGTCGGCTGGATACGTGACGGGGATCACAGGGAAGTGGGGACTGGGCGAGCCCAAGACAGCGGGCATTCCGCAAAACCAAGGATTCGACGAGTGGTTTGGGTATTTGAATCAGCGACAGGCGCACAATCACTATCCTGATTTTATTTGGCTTGGGAAAGAGCGATTCCCGTTGGTGGGGAACGTGGATGGAAAGCAGCAACAGTATTCTCACGATTTGTTTACTGGGTTTGCGTTGAATTTTATTCGCAAGCATCAGCAGAAGCCATTCTTTTTGTATTTGCCTTATTGTGTGCCGCACGATCGATTTCAGGTTCCCGAACTCGGCGCTTATGCCGACGAGCCGTGGGCGGAGCAGGAAAAAATCTATGCTGCGATGGTTAGCCGCCTGGACGACCATGTGGGGCGGATCATGAAATTGCTGATTGAGTTGAAGATCGATGACGAGACGATTGTGTTCTTTTGCAGTGACAATGGAGCCGCGAATCGATATGACGGAGTTTTAGATAGCTCGGGCCCACTTCGAGGCCATAAGCGTGATATGTACGAAGGCGGCTTGCGAACGCCGATGGTGGTTCGGTGGCCAAGCCAAATCGCGGCAGGCGCCTCCAGCGACGTGGCTTGGTCGTTCGCAGATTTTCTCCCAACGGCAGCCGCGATGGCCAAAGCGAACGTGCCAGAAAAACTAGATGGAACTAGTGTGCTTCCCACAATGCTTGGTCAATCGCAGGATTTTGGCGACCGATTTTTGTATTGGGAATTCTTTGAGCGAGGTTTCCAACAGGCCGTTCGCTGGAAGCAATGGAAGGCCATTCGGGGGGCTCCCGGTTCGCCGCTTGAGTTGTACGATTTGAACGCCGACGTGGGGGAGTCGATTGATGTGTCGGCTAAATACCCAGCCATTGTGTCGTCGATCGAGTCTTTTTTGCTGATCGCAAGAACGGAATCGAAAGAGTTTCCTACCACGAAGGATTGAGAGCGGTTGTAGGCGTGGGCGGTTGCGCCTTAACGCCGGGTGATCGATCGAGTTGCCGGGCTAATCGGCTGGGATCAATCGAGCTGCAGGGCTGATCGGTCACCATCAGTCAAGTTATCTGTACCGGCGAGAAACAATGTCGTTTGATTGTCTTTCGACGGAGCGAAAGGCGACCATCGATCCTGAAAGGATCGCAGACGGCAGACGGGGCCTGAGCGGCAGTTTTGAAGTTGCACACTTTTGTG
>JBLINZ010000545.1:0-3833 GCA_047639375.1 Mariniblastus sp.
TTCGGGGCGGAGCGATACGACGGCTTTCTTCGTTGGTCCGGCGAGCATCGAGGGCTTCTGTCCAAAGAGGACCTTGTGATGGCAGGCCGTTTTCGGTGTAAAGCTGGAGGCGGGTTTGAGCTGGATTGGCGCGACCCGACGGCATGTTGGCTGGGCCAAAAAATCGTCGCTCAGAGCGCGGGTCCAAGCGAGGAGCGAGGTCGGCCGGCTGCTGCGACTGGTAGCCATAACCGCTGCCCGAATACAGCGAGCTTGGCTGAGGGGCCATTCGTGGCTCATCAAAATATGGGCGGCTCCTCGGCTCGCGGTAGCTACCGGTTGACGCAAAAGAACGTTGATTGAATTGAGTTCCAGGACCTGGGTATGATCCGGCGTGGGGGATTAATTGATGCTTGCAATCGCCACCCGAGCACGATCCGGCTGGCTGCGGGTAGTAGCTTTGACGCTGACTTGAATTGGCTTGGTCCCCCTGGCATTGTCCGCCTGAGCATCCTGCGTTTCCGTTGTTCCAATTTGACTGGGCGGTTGATTCTCTAGCCGAAACACCGAGCGCAAATACAACTGCAACAATCGCCATGAGGTTTAAGTGGATTGATTTCATTTGAATTCCAGTAATCTGAGGGGAGTGACGCCTCAACATACGGGGGTTACTTCTGATGGTTCACCGCCGTTATAAAAGGAATGATGGCGAGCGTTGCAATCGTTGTACCGCCAGCGGCTATCGCAAAATGCAGTTATTGATAAGTCTCAGGTGGTCACCGCGTGATCAAATTGAGTATTTGCATCACCAAATTGATCACACTTTGAATTCACTTTTCAAAATGCGACTTGAGGAGATCTTGATTGACGAAATCAGAGAATAGACCACTTTCGAACAAGGACACTTTCGTTTGCCTCTTGATCTACGTCATTTTCTTTTTGTCTGGCGCGGCGGCGTTGGTCTATGAGATCTCATGGTCTCGTCAGATCGGACTCTTATTTGGACACACCATCAACGCGGCTTCGATTGTGTTGGCGAGCTACTTTGCGGGAATGGCGATTGGCTATTGGGCGGGATCAAAATGGTGCACGCGCATCTCGCCTCTGCTTGGGTATGCCATCGCCGAAATCGTCGTAGCAGCCTGGGCGTTTGCGATTCCAATGTTGTTATGGCTCTCGGAGACAACGATGTTCGCACCCTGGTTAAGTAGTTCATCCATCGCGTTGCAGTCGACTTCCCGGGCTCTATTCGGATTCCTACTATTGCTTCCGGCGACGATCGCATTGGGGGTGACGTTGCCGATGATCGCCGAGCATTTCGCTCGAACCAGCATCGGCGATGAAATCGGGAACTCAAAAGCTGCTCGTTTGAGACGCATCACATTCGCGTATTCTTTGAATACTGCTGGGGCGTTGGCAGGTGTTTTGGCCGCAACTTTTTATGGTCTGTTATATATTGGCGTCACCGCCAGCAGTTTTGTGGCAGCGGGAGTTTCCGTCGTCTGTGCTTTGGCGGCGATCTTCGTGAGTTTGATTGAAACCCCAGATGCTCCGGTGGCAGATTTGAGTCATGAGTTTTCAGCTCAACGGAGTTCACAAGCCCAACAAGCCAGTCACTCCACCGATTGGCTTTCTTGGCCCTGGTTGTTGGCGTTAAGCTTTATGTCTGGGTTCGGAACGCTGGCGTTGCAGGTCTTATTCACTCGCATGTTTTCGTTGGTATTTCACAATAGTACTTATACATTTGGAATTGTAATTGCGGTGTTCCTTGGTTCCTTGTCGCTGGGGTCTGGACTTGCGTCTCTGTTGCAACGTTGGTTTGCGGCGCGCCGATTGATTGGCGTCGCGACCGGTCTGGGAGCGATGTTCACCGTGACGGCTCCCTTGATTTTTGCGGGGACCACGGAGCTTAACTATTTTGAGAGTGGCGGTTCATTTGTTGAGTATATGAGTGGAGCAGTGGGCTTGGTCACGCTTGCGATTGCACCAGCTATTATTTGCTTGGGAATGTTGTTGCCTCTGACTTGGGCTCTGGTAGACCAGGATAAAACGCAAGTTTCGAAACGAGAGCGTGACCGAGTGCGAACGTCGCGTGATGTATTTCAAGGCGGGCGAGTTGTTGGCTTGCTGACTGCGGTCAATACCTTGGCGGCTGCGATTGGAGCCCTGTTTGCCAGCTTGGTGTTGCTCACGATGATTGGACTATGGGAATCCGTTGTCGTGATATCCGGCGCTTTTTTCGTGGCGAGTTTGGGGCTGATGTGGCAGTCTCGTCAACGTGTGATCGCGGTTGGCTTGGGGATAGTGATTGCGGTGGCGGCTGTCATGGTCGCTCGGAATCCAATTGATACGGAGTACGGACGTATTGAATTGAATGAACAATTGATACGCCGTTGGAACTCAGCTTATGGTTGGATTGATTTGATCCAGCACGAGCCGACGGGGGCTTATAAGATTCGGCAAAACCTCCACTATCGTTTTGGCAAAACAGGAAACAACGTTCGTGAGTACCGACAAGCCCACCTGCCGTTGCTGCTTCATCCTAATCCACGAGACGTGTTGTTCATGGGGTTGGGCACGGGGCTCACGGCTGGCGGCGCCATTCCGCATCCTGAAGTAAAATCCATTGGGGCGGTCGAATTGATCCCAGAAGTTGTCGAGGCGATTCGCGAGTTAGCGGACTTTAATCGCAATGTCATTGACCATGAGAAAGTCACCGTCCACGTCGACGATGCCCGGCATCATTTGCTTGCCAATTCGCAATATTACGACGTGATCGTTTCGGATCTCTTCGTGCCTTGGGAAAGCCAATCCGGATACCTTTATACGGTTGAGCATTACGACGTCGCGATTTCTCGACTCAAGCCAGGCGGGGTTTTCTGTCAATGGTTGCCGCTGTATCAGGTGGGAGAGCGCGAGTTTGAGTTAATTGCCAATAGTTTTGGGACCGTGTTTCCACAGACGACACTGTGGTGGGGGCAAACTGATTCCGTCAGCCCCATGATCGCACTTGTCGGAAGTCGAATGCCTTTGGAAATCGACGTGGACCAGTTGTCGGCGAGAATCGCGGTGCTTTCTGAGGCGTTTGAGTCGTCGGATCCCAAAATCGCAACTCCCATTCGATTTTGGGGGCACTATCTTGGCGATTGGGTGGTGCAAGCTGGGCAGTCTTTGAACACGGACGAGCATCCGAGGGTTGAATTTCTGGCGCCCATTTCCAATCGTGATGGAATGATGTTGCGCGGCGATCGGTTGAGAGACTACTATGACCGCGTGTTTTCTCAACTGCCCGCAGCGGCGGCGACGCTCATTCCGTCACGTAAAAATTCCGATGCAGTTTATCCTTCAACGAACCAGCGAAAACATCGCCAGCGAATGATCTTGTTTGGTAGCTGATTGATGGTGGATGGTTTTTGATGAGCCACACAGGGGCTGAACACTGTACGCGTAGGAGGTTGAGCCTGGGCGGTACAAAAAGCGACGCTGCAATCTAGCTGGCGAGCGTTTTTGACATCTCGAAATAATTGGGATTGGGCCCTTGATAGTTTATTTCTGAAGCTGTCTTCCATACTCGAAGACGTCTTCATTTTTGCTGTCCGAACAGAGTCGACGTTATCAGACGTTCCGGTTGGTCTCACAAGACTTTCCATTCTGTCCCCAGCAATATTCGGTTGCATTTGAGATGGTCGCCTATAAAATGTGCCGAATCCGACAATCGCGATTGAAACGCAAACTAATTGCAGTTCAGTTTTGAGCGTTGGGCATCGTAATGGGAATTTCTCATAGATTGTTAAAACTGTCGGATGCTTTCTTAGTGTTGCGACCCACTACAAATCGCTTGTTCTACTGGTACG
>JBLINZ010000546.1:0-3793 GCA_047639375.1 Mariniblastus sp.
CGTTACTTGAGCACCTTGAGTATCGCGATCTCGGTGCCGCCGATTTTACTGAGTCCGTTGTTCGGTGCGATGATCGATTGGTTTGGATTCCATGTCGTGTTCGGAGTGGTCGTGCTCTGTGTCTTTTGTGGTTGGCTGCTGGTGTTTCAGATCGATGAGCCGAGACGGCGTTCGGTTTGAGATGAATACGATTCGAGCCAGTCTCGTCGTACGATAACCCGGCAGGCGACCGCCTTCGCTTTTCCGGCACGCGATTGTTTAAAGGTGGTCTTGATGGAAGGTCTTTTCTGCGTGCTGCCGTCAGCGATCCTTGGATTGATGGTCGCCTTTCGCTCCGTCGAAAGACAGTCAAACGACGTTGTTTCTCGCCGGTATAAATTACTTGACGGATGGTGACCGATCAGCCCTGCAACTCGATTGATCCCGACCGACCAGCCCTGTAGCTCGATCGATGACGTGCCGCGTGAGATCGTTCTGATTCGCAATTGAGACCTTGAATGCTGGCAGTCGACGAGCGAATTAGTAATTTGTACCAGCGAGAAGGGATCTCAATCGACACTCTTTCGACGGAGCGAAAGGCGACCAACCCGCCCGTTTACGCGGCGGGATATCAATACAGTCACAGTCTCGAAAGAATGCAAATTCCTGGTAGCGAGGAAGAGCCCTCGTTGGTGGCTTGCCGTCAAAGGGCATTCGCCCACGCCTACAGACGCTCTGCGTTTGGTGCTGTCGCCGGCAGGCTAATCGTTAAACGATTTATCGTCTCGCATCTTGGATCAACAGCCCTGTGGGCATTGCGATCGGCGATTGTTTCTTGCTATTCCATAGCAAGGTAATGAATCGCGTTGCCAATGCACGGGTTCGATTTGTGTTAAATCTTGCCGAACCGGAATAATCGTGTGCTTGGATTCGCCTTGGCGGTTGGGATAGGTTGAATAATTCACATGACCCGTGGGTCAGTATTTTGTTGACAATCGAGTCAATGAAGGACGATAATTTGTAAAACTATTGCCTTTATTAAAACGGAGTTATCTCATGACCACTCAAGTCTCGTCGCCCAAATTTTTGGTGCGAGTTGCGATTGCCTTCGCGATGGTTGGTGCGATTAGCGCCAACCTCGAAGCGCAAGAAAATCTGGCGGGCGTAAAGTGTCTTGTCAGTCATAAGAAGTCGGCGTCACTTGACCATTCCGTTGAATACAAAGGCGGGAAGGTGTTTTTCTGCTGCGAGCATTGTGTTGAGGCGTTCAACAAGGATGTTAAGCTTAAGGAGCGGGCGAAGTTCGCAACCAAGGCTAACCACCAGCTCGTGCTAACTGGGCAGTTTGTGCAAAAGGGCTGTCCCATGTCTGGGGGCGCGGTCGACCCAAACTTGATGGCTTCCGTGGGCACAATCAAAGTCGGTTTTTGCTGTGAAGGCTGTCGCCAAAAAGTTAACGAGGCAGAGGGCGTTGAGGCCAAAGCGAAATTGGTGTTCGCTGAGTCAGCGTTTAAAAAAGCGTTTGAGAAAAAGCCAATCGCCGTGAAACTTGACGGCGTCAAATGCATGATGATGCCAAGCAAAGACGTCGTGGCTAAGCAGGCGATTGATTACAAGGGAGGCCAGGTTTATTTTTGCTGTGCTCGTTGTGCGAAAAAATTTGCGGATGCCCCAGATGAGTTTGCGACTCAAGCGAATCAACAGTTGGTCGCGACCGGGCAGTTTGTGCAAATAGGATGTCCGATTTCCGGTGGCGACACGGACGACGATCAAAGCTCGGTCGTCGGTGGCGTGGCCGTGAAGTTTTGCTGTGACAAATGCAAAGGGAAAGTCGACCGGGCGAGTACGGACGCCGCCAAGTCAGAATTGGTGTTCAGCGAGAAACGATTCGACAAGGCTTTCGAACAGAAATAGTTTGCTGGAACTCGAGCGGATTCAAAACAACAAGCACGCGCCATGGAATGTGCGTTGCAATTATTATGACTGATTTCAAATGGAGTTTTAACGATGTCTTCATCTAATGTTTCGACTGAGAAGGACTACGATCCGATCAAGAATCCTCGCCCTGAGGACCTGCATGCTTACGGGATCGGGAGTGGTTTGCTTTGGCTGGGCGGGTTGTCTGCGATCGGATTCGCCGTTTACTGGTTACTGATCAGGTAGGATACTGAGCCGAATATCTCAAATCGGGTTGGGAATGTTGCCTGGACGGTGGTTTGAGACGACGGACACCGACTGGATTCTGATCTATCCGCACGGACTTGGCTTTGGCATAATTTCTGAACTTCAGAATTTGGCCAAGGGCGGACCGATGCGGATTTTTTTTTCAGTAGGCGAACCGAGCGGTGATCTTCATGGCTCGAACCTGATTCGACATTTAAAATCAGAAGAGCCTTCTTACGAGTTCGTCGGGTTCGGCGGCCCTAAGATGAAGGAGGCTGGGTGCGATATCCATTTTGACTTGACGTCGTTGGCGGTGATGTTCATCAGCGGAGCGCTCAAAAACATTCGCTTGTTCCTGCGGTTGGTCGGCGAGGCCAATGATTACTTTGCGGAAAACCAAGTCGATGCGGTCGTGCTGATTGATTACCCGGGCTTCAATTGGTGGATCGCTAGGAAGGCCAAGCGACATGGGATTCCAGTTTTCTATTACGGCGCGCCTCAAATGTGGGCTTGGGCTCCTTGGCGCGTCAAAAAGATTCAAAAGTTCGTCGATCATGTGATCTGCAAGCTTCCTTTTGAAGTCGAGTGGTTTGCGAAGCGTAACTGTCACGCGACTTATGTCGGGCATCCTTATTTTGATCAGATCGCCGGCCAGCAGTATAACACTGAGTTCATGGCGGAGCTTTCAAGCGACCATTATCCTCTGCTGACGTTATTGCCGGGTTCGCGGAATCAAGAAGTTGCTTTGGTCTTGCCCATTTTGCTGAACGCAGCCAAGCAGGTGGTGGCTCAAACGAAATGTCGTGTGGCGATTGCCAGTTTCAACGAGCAACAAAAAATCGTGGCGGAAGAACTGGTTGCGGAAATCGGTTTGCCGTTTGAAGTTCATGTCGACAAGACCCCTGAGCTAATGAAATCGGCAACCGTTTGTCTTGCCTGTAGTGGGTCTGTGTCACTGGAATTGTTACATCATCGCAAGCCAACCGTCATCGTCTATAAGCTCAAGCGTTGGGCAATGGTGGCTCAAGCGATCATGTTGCGAACAAAATTTATCACGCTGGTGAATTTGATTGCGACTCCGAACATCGACAAAACGACTTGGGGACCGGTGAATCCAGACGCGAGTGATGCAGAAGAGTCAGTGATGCCTGAGTACATGACGACTGGCGATCCATCCCTGCAAATGGCTGGTTGGGTGGTTCGCTGGTTCAATGACCATGAGCTGTACCAGCGAAAAGTTGATTCAATGGATCGGCTGGCAGTTAAATACGCCAAACCTGGCGCGACGGAGCGTGCTGCCGATTACATTCTCGCTCAATTACGAGCGACTTCCCAAGCGGCGGTGGTGACGAGCGATCGAACCGCAGCGTAGTACGCGTGGAATTTAATTTTCCTGACGCTTCGGGTTACCATGCTCGCCTGCCGGTTAGTCGTTGAACGCTCTATTGTTTCGCCACTCAGTCCAGCCAGCCTGCCCGCAGGCCAGTTGTCTCAGTTGTCTCATTTACGGTGCTTCAAGAAAAAGCCACTGTTTGGCAATTTTTGGCTGACCTTGATTGAAACAAGGAACGATAAGCGCCTAGAATCCTAGATATGTGTCAATCAGTTTTTTGGACGGGAGTCCCACTTTGTTTTTGAGTGAACCCAAGCC
>JBLINZ010000547.1:0-3792 GCA_047639375.1 Mariniblastus sp.
CAGAGTCATGAATTTTGGGGAAAGCATCAACACGACTGGCTTTCTGATTTGACCCACTCGATGTGAACGTATTGTGGTTCATGACGTATTGCTTGAACAGTTGCCCACCGCGGCTGGGCGTGGGAACGAATCCAGCGGTGAGGCTGGGGAATGCGGTTGCTAGCAACTGGGCTGGTTGATTCAATGACCGGTCACGCGGGCTCAAATATAGGCCGAATGCGTAAGCGTGGGAGAGTTCTCGTTAGTGGCCCGCCTTCAATGGTTGCTCGTCCTTGCTTACGCGTCGGGCTACCATTTTCGCCTTCGGCGCCTTAAATCAATCAGCCCAACTGTTTCAGGTTGGCGGCGAGCGGCAGTATTCAGGCGAGATAAATTGGAGTGAGCCGAGCGATTCTCCCAAACTGATGTCGGACGAATCAGCGGCTCCTCGTAGAATACGCAACTTGACTTGAACTTCACGTAAACAAGAGGCCTTTTTGGATGACGATAGTCGACCGTTATCTGTTTTTTCTGTTTCTCAGGACGTTTGTCGTGTGCTTCTTGAGCTTTACGGGGCTGTATGTCGTGATTCATCTGTTCAGCAATTTGGATGAATTGGTGGCGATTGCGGAAGTCGATGGATGGCAGCAATTGTTTTACGAGTTTTATCTTCCCCGAGTCGGACAACTGTTTGACAAGATGGCTGGGATCTTGATTTTGGTGGCTGCCATTTTTTCGGTGAGTATGCTTCAGCGGCGACGAGAGATGACAGCGATCGAGGCTGCTGGGCTGACCAAAGCCAGAATTCTCCGTCCCATTTTCTTGACTGCGATTGTGATCATTGGACTCACCATTGTGAATCGTGAGGTCTGGATTCCTCAGGTTGCCGATCGCTTGGTTCGAAACCCGCAAAGTTGGAATGATGATGTTCAAGTCAAACTGCTGATGCAAGAAGACCTTGCCTCGGGCGTTGTGATGCGAGGTGATCAGTTATTTATCAAAGAACGTCGTGTCTCCAATGCCGACGTTCAGTTGCCGCTTGATCTCCAAAGCGAGATTTCAGAAATCGAATCGGTATGGGCGATTATTGAGCCAGCCAACGAACTTCATCCGGCTGGCTTGTGGTTTCACCAAGTCATCAAACCCGAGTCATTGCCTGATTTGTCGTCCTTGAAATCAAACGAAGGTGAAGTAATTTTGTATACACCGAAGGACTTTGATTGGCTGAAAGGTGATCAGTGTTTTGTGGTCTGTGATTTCGATGTTGAACAGATGGCCTACGGAGCGCACTTGGCCGAATTCAAAGCCACAAGTGAACTGGTCGAAGAGCTTCACAAGCCCCGTCGATGGTTTGGGAACCGACAGCAAATCAGTGTGCATTCAAGATTGCTGCAACCAATATTGGACCTGACTCTATTGATGCTGGGCCTGCCGATGGTGATTGGAGGGATTGAACGCAACGTGTTCGTTTCCGCGGGGCTTTGTTTCTGGATCGTAGGCGGTGTTCAGCTCTCAATCATTGCTTGCAATACATTGGGAGGCGCCGGAATTATTCGGCCGGCAGCGATGGCCGCTTGGATTCCCGTTGCAATTTTCTTACCACTTGCTGTGGTCTCAATGCGCCGCTTGCAAAACTAACCAGCCGGTGTTGTCCCAGGGCGAAATCGAAGTCGCGAAGAAGAAAACCGCGATGATCAGCAACGGGGCAAGCCGGACTTTCGTCGTCGGGTTGAAGCAGCTGAAGAATGCGGTAGGCAAAAGCGTTGTCCAGCCGGTCATACGGTTTGTCTCCGAAGGGACGCTGGTCAATTTCAGTGCCGGTCACAATGATGACGCATCGATTGAACTTGATTGCCCGCTCATTTTTTCAAGACATGTCTCGGTGGGTGCTGCGGAAGCTCCAATCGAATGGGAAAGTGGAGTCGAGGCCCATGTGCAAATCCCGGAAGTCGAAACCTGTCAGATCCATTCGAAACGAAACGGCCCTGACCAAAAACGTTGGACTAAACTAAGTGAACACTCTACGAGAAAATCGCTTGGGTGTTGGACAAGTCGGCCGACTTGTTGCTTATGAATCCAGAAAAGAAAATTCGCGCGGACCGGATTGAGGTGGAATCCGATTCGGGTGAAGTACAATCATACAGATTTGGTGTCCGCGATAGCGAGTCAAAGTAGGCTGCCACACATTGGCGTGGTAAGAGCAGGTTGATCAATCAGCCAAAAACCACTGCAGAACGTAAGACGAAAATTGGAAAACCAGTCAGGCGAGCGATGGCTTGGCATTTTTCTTGTTCGGTAGTCGTGGATCACAGTAGCGTTTGCTATAGTTGAGGAGACTTGATGTAGCGGTTGGGAGTAACCAGCCAAGTTTCGAATTACAGAATTTTTTTGGAATGAAAATGAGCAAATATTGGATGTTGGTTTTGGCACTGGCCGTGTTTACTTGCGGGTGCAACGGAAAATCTCAGGAAAAAATCAAAACCGAGATGGAGGCGGCAAACGCACACGTTGCCGATGCTCTTGAGAAAGCTAAGAATGCTCCTCAAACCGGACCTAAAATGGGCGGTCCTCCACCGGCTGGGCTTGCTCCAGAAACAAAGCCAGAAAAGGCAAAAGATGACGCCCCTGCCTCTGGTGCACCCGCTGCTGGTGCCCCTGCTTCTGGTGCCCCTGCTGCTGGTGCACCCGCTGAAAAAGAAGAAGGCGCCGACAAGACAGACACATCACTGAAGGTCAATGCATCGTCTGTGCTTGACGCTGCAGTGGCTTCTGCCAAATCAGAAGACAAAGTCTTGTTTGTGCATTTCACCGCGGCATGGTGAGGTTATTGTCATAAGCTTGAGGAGTTCCTTGAGGCCAACCAGGAGTTGTTTGAAGACGACTATCAGTTTGTTGCGATTGCCACCGATAAAATGGAAGGCGGCGATGAGTTGATGAAGGATTTGATCAAGGGGCGTTCTGGTGGAATGCCATGGATGGTCGTGTTGGATGGTGACGGTCAGGAATTGATTTCTTCGACAGGTCCCAAAGGCAACATTGGTTGTCCCATTGCGGCTCATGAGGTCGCGTACTTCGTAGAGATGATCAAGAAATCTTCGGACGTGAGTGAAGAACGGTTGGAGGAAATCAATCAAGCTTTGACGGCCTATGGCAAGAAGCTAGAGAGTGGCGGATAAGAAATTCGTCGGATCGAAACGCACCTTGTCTGAGGATGTTTTGAGCACAATTTGAGTCGTCGGATTTTCAAAAGAGAATCCGACGATTTTTTTGTCAAAAAAATGGCCCTAAGTGGAATGAGGCGCCGCGTCAGCGAGGTTCCCCCAAGCCGCGATTCGAAGCTCAAACCGTCAATTGGGGAAGCAGTTGGTTGTAAAGCTCTTGTGTCGAGGTGACGCAAAAATGAGGCTTGAGTAAGTCGAGCGGGGCTCCGGAGAAATCTGCCAGGCACGCGCCGGCTTCGACTGCGATCAGCCAGCCAGCGGCGACGTCCCATTGCGAGAGGCTGGTGGCCCAATACCCATCGGCTCGTCCACAGGCGACGTAGCACAGGTTAAGGGCGGCGGAGCCAAGTCGCCGGACACTGCCCGCGGTTTCGAGCACATTGAGGAACCGGGTGACTTCCGGATCTTGTCGTTGAACCCCACGGTTGAAGCTGACGATCAACAAAGATTTTTCCAGCTCATGGCAAGGGCTCGTTTGAATCGAAGTTCCGTTTCGCTTCGCTCCCTGTCCGTTGGCTGCCGAAAAGCATTCATCCACTAGCGGATCGAAAACGGCTCCGGCGAGTGCGGTTTGGTTTTGGTAGACCGCAAC
>JBLINZ010000548.1:0-3781 GCA_047639375.1 Mariniblastus sp.
TCGCCTTCGTTAACCCGAGTGACTGCCGATTTCGACAATCAATCAACAACTGATGTGGAATGAACTAGCATGACCGAGGAATATGATTTCACCGTTTCCGCCCCGCAATGTGCCGCCCGCTTGGCGGCGATTCTTGCGCAACGCCAAACCGATCGGGTGGTGTTTGCGGAAAGCTGTACCTCAGGCTTGGTCGCGGCGCTGCTTGGCCAAATCCCTGGGATCTCAAATTGGCTGTGTGGGTCGGCCGTGACGTATCGCGAGTCGGTAAAACAAAGTTGGATTTCAGTTTCTGCTGAAACGCTCCGGCAGTTTTCCGCCGAGTCAATCGAGACTACCTGTGAAATGGCAATTGGAGTTCTGGAAAGAACTGCGGAAGCGAGCTATTCGGCCGCGGTTACGGGGCATCTGGGACCAGACGTGCAAGACGGATCGGATGGGAAGATATTCATCTCGATTGCCCGTCGCGATGGGGAGGGCCTCGAAATCGTCCAGACTCAAGTCGTTCAGCTTGAGTCGACGACCCGGGTACAACGCCAATTTGAATCCGCTCAGGCGGTTTTAGCTCGGTTGATTGAGGAATTGTAGTGGGGATCTCGCTTACCGGCGTGCTGGTTCAATATCGGTATCGGCGGTTGAAATAGGTCTTCCGACTGCGTCAGCGAGGGGTGAGCCCACGTTCGTGCCTCGCCTTCAAGGGTTGCGCATCCTCTCTGGCGCGTCGTGCTAACCATTTAAAGCGGTGGTTATGGCAGATACTCTGGACTTTTTTGGGATTGGGGCCAGTACGACCGGTTGATAAACCGTGAAGGTTTTTTCACAATTAGCCCGCCTTGCAGCCACTTCGAGCCTGTCGCTTAGCTGGCTGCGAACCAAACAGCAAACGACGCGTAGTTCGGTTTTTAGATGGTCATCATTGAGTCGAAACTAGTTTTGTGATGCTCGCCTCAGCCTTGACTTGTTTGACGATTAAACATTCCAACCCGATAGATTTCATGAATTCGCCCAAAATCAAACGTGCTCTTATCAGTGTCAGCAACAAAATGGGAATCGTCGATTTTGCTGAGGGGCTGATCAAAGCTGGGGTCGAAATCTACAGCACCGGCGGCACGCGTCGACATCTCGAGGAATCTGGAATTTCGGTTATCGATGTGGCCGAATACACCCAATTTCCGGAGATGATGGATGGACGGGTCAAGACTTTGCATCCGAAGATTTTCGCTGGGATTCTCTGTCGGCATAACCTGGAATCGGACATGCTCGCGTTGTCGGAGCATGAGATCAAGAGTTTTGAGTTGGTCGTGGTTAACCTGTATCCATTCGCCGCGACGATCTCTCGTCCCAATGTTTTACAGCATGAAGCGATCGAGCAAATCGACATCGGCGGACCTAGCTTGATTCGTGCGGCGGCCAAGAACAGCGCGTTTGTAACGATCGCGTGTAGCCCCAATCAATATAGCTCGATCCTAGAAGAAATCTCCAACGAGAATTGCACGTCGACGGGTCTGCGTCGTGAGTTGATGGCCCAAGCGTTTCAGCATACGGCTGAATACGACAAAACCATCTCAGAGTACTTTTCTGGGCAAACAGAAGGCGAGAACTTCCCGGCCACGATGCAAGTCATGCTGCAGAGGAAGACCAATTTGCGTTATGGCGAGAACAGTCACCAAAACGCGGCATTGTACAGCAGCGAAAATTGTCGAGATGCCAATCTGGTCAACGCCCGACAGTTGAACGGTAAGCAGCTTTCGTATAACAATTTGTTGGATCTCGATAGCGCTTTAGCGATTGTCAGGAACCAGCCGAAACCGGCCTGCTCGGTCATCAAGCACAATAACCCCTGCGGTGCCGCTACGTCAGAGTCGTTGACGGAAGCTTGCCGCAAAGGGTTTGCGGGTGATCCGCAAAGTGCGTTTGGGAGCGTGATTGGAGTCAATCGAGTCCTCGATGCGGAGACGGCTGAATTCCTGGCGACGGGTGAGTTCTTTATCGAGGCGATCGTCGCGCCAGACTTCAGTCCGGAAGCTCAAACGATCTTGACGACCAAACCCAGGTGGAAAAAGAACGTACGGCTGTTGAAGGTCGGTGATCTGGCGGCCTCGAGTCCCGCTTGGGAATTCCGTTATTTGCTGGGTGGCATGCTGGTTCAGGATGTCGACAACCAACGCGATGACGAATCGAAATGGACGGTCGCCACCAAAACGCAGCCAGATGAAGCCACGATGGAAGAACTCAAATTCGGTTGGGCGATGGTTCGGTACATCAAGTCCAATGCGATTTGCTTGTCGAAAGATCTGTCTCTTGTCGGCGTCGGAGCCGGGCAAATGAGTCGTGTGGATTCGGTTGAAATTTCGATTCGAAAAGCCGGTGAACGTTCGGTCGGCTCGGTGCTTTCTTCGGACGCGTTTTTCCCATTCGCCGATTCAATCGAAGTCGCCGCCGCCGCTGGCGTCAAAGCGATCATCCAGCCGGGGGGCAGCGTTCGCGATCAAGAGGTGATTGACGCCTGCGATGAGCACGGAATTGCAATGGTGTTCGCAGGTCGCCGGCATTTCCGACATTAAAGAAACCGCAGGGCTTGTACCTTGATGAAGCGTGATCGCAATTTGTTCCCATCCGAATCCAAAGTTGCCTTCGGCGGGCTCTGATGTCGAGCCTGGTTTTTTACTGGGCGTTCAAAATGCCAACAAGCTCACTCTTGAGAATCGAATATGAAACGTAGCGTTGCAATCCTTGGGCCGACGCCTCAATTCGTGCGCTGGGCGATCGGTCAGGCTTGTGAGCTTCGCGAACTTGATTGCATGAGCCTCCCGGATCATTCATTTCGGCAGCTTCGCGGACTGCGAGAATATTCTCAAGGCTTGAGCGACAATCGGGTGTTCGAACACGTTTGTGTGCATGCGGCGGCAAGCGTTGCCCAGCTCGACGATTGTCGGGGTTTTTTCGAAGACGAAGTTCTCGACGCTCACGGCGGAGCCGACGCGGTCTTAGGTTGCTGCACGACCTGTCCTGCCAATTCAATGAGTGAGTCCACGCCTGGGGTTTGGGCGGGATGCTACGGGTGGCTGCCGGCGACAAGCGGATTTAGCTTTGAGGCGACGATCAAGCGTCCCGCGGACTTGGCGGATTCCGATTTAAAAACGGGTGGTAGCCAGCGATTCGATTTCCTATCGGTGATGGAACTAGTTATCGATGAAGACCCCGAACTCAAACGCGAGTTCGCCTCTGCTTTTCCCCAGACGACACCGAGTTGGTTTGGTGTGTGGCAGGAATCAACCTTGAGTTCGCTGCAAACAAAAACGCTGCTGCGAGTGGTGGAGTTAATGCTGAGTGACTGTGAAAGGGGTGATCCGATTGCCGATGAGCTTGCGAACTTGATTCAGTTTCGCGATGCCTTGCATCGTTGCACCACGCACGAATTGACGATGCATGTCGAACTGATTCCGCCGGGGGATTCCGATGGACAGCAATGGACGATTGCCGCCCACTGTCCGACTTGTAAAATCAGAATGGAAGAACCTGCCGGTTCTGTCGAACAACGATGTTCCGCATGTGGGAAAATTGGAAATCCGCACGGTGTGAGGAAAAGCAAAGTCCTAGGGCTCCGGCCGTACGTCAAGCTTGTGGGGGTGATGGGCGTTGCGAAAACGAGAGAGTTTATGGCTCGCTACGAAACGCATCGATCGAAATAATGGTGGGTTCCGAAAGTCTTGACAACGGCGAGTAGATGCTAACGTTTGAAAAAAGACCGCATCGAGTCAGAAGTTAGAAATTCCTCGTGCTG
>JBLINZ010000549.1:0-3766 GCA_047639375.1 Mariniblastus sp.
GTATTCGCCAAATACTCCTCGTAGCGTTTTGCGTACTCAAAATAATCGTGAGGTGCTTTGTAATGATGCATCAGAAAAAATGGCTTGTCCTGATCGCGTCCGTGCTTAAGCCAATCAAGGGTTAGGTCCGTGATGGCATCGGTGGAATGCATGCCTTTGCGTTGGAACGTATTGTTGGGCCACTTCTTTTCACCACGTTGGCGAAAACTTGGGTCATGATATTTGCCTTGTCCGGGAAGCACGCAATAGTAGTCGAACGCCGCCGGTTCGACTTTAAGATGCCATTTGCCGATCATGGCGGTCTGGTATCCCGCTTTTTTCATTTCGATGGCCAGAAACTGTTTCTCGGGAAGCACCTTGCCGGACAAGTCGTAGACGCCGTTGGTGTGGTTGTACTGGCCCGTTAAAACGCAGGCTCGACTGGGTGAGCAGATGGAGTTCGTACAGAAAGCGTTTTCAAACACGATGCCTTCTTTAGCCAGCCGATCGATTGTGGGAGTCGGATTTAGAACCGCGAGTCGGCTTCCGTACGCGCCGACGGCCTGGCTCGTGTGGTCATCCGACATGATGTAGAGAATGTTGGGCTTGTCAGCAGCCACGTTGGTACAGAGCAACGAATTGGCAAAGCAGACGGCGACCAAAGCAACGGTCAAAATTCGGGCAATCAAGTTCTCCATTGTGGGGACAGAAAAATTGTAAAGCTCAGATGGACGTCCGTCTAATCTTGACTGGCATTAATGTTTTGATTGTGCAATGTTTTTAGGAATGCTGCCTAAACACGTTTCGTTCGTGTCAAGTAGAGCATCTGGCTGTCATAAATCTTGATGGTCTCGACAATTTCAAAATGCTTCTCAATCAGTTGGCCCCATTCGTCAAATTCTTTTCGATTGACATGCAATTCCTGGCCAGTGCCTGTCGACTCACCATTGTGGATTGAAAATGCTTGTTGTTCAACTTGTTTCATGTTCTCAAACAAGCCGAGGACCTGAGGTTCATGCAAGTGTTCAATGCAATCAACACACACGATGCTCTTGAAATTTACAATGTCCGCGATAGGCTGCGTGATGTCACCGATTCGCATTCCGGGATTGCACGAGATCTGGTCCATGCCATCCGCTTGGAACCCTAGTTTGCGTAAGTGTTCGACGGTTTGACCGCGGCCACAGCCCAGATCGATGACGGGACTGACTAGCCAATGTTGGTACTGAGGCAGCAAGCGAACACCCGGACATCTGCCTTGATCCGCATCGCCATACCAGGGGTTTTCGTCGTAAATTCGTTGGTAAAGTTCGGCTGAATTGTCGTCTGCGTGTTGGTCGGAAGTAGGCTGACTCATAGTGATTTTCTATTTTTCTGGATAGTGGGAAAGCCAAAGCAGCTCGAGCATGTCGACGTCAATAGAGCTTAGTCCAAACTTGGAAGCCGCATCCACATCGACAGTTGCTTGCGAATTCCGTCGTACTCGGCCCACTCTGGCTTGATCCTCTCGAGCCACCAATCGGTGGACTTTACCGTCCGGTGAAGATTCTCGCCGTTGATATCGAGTACACCGGACGTTCGGCAGGAAACGGAGCAGAAGAACATTCCTTGTGAATGAAGCGTACGTTTGACTTCTGCCAATAAGCGGTCGATGTCTGGTTCATCCAAATGCTCCAGGACGTCAAAACAAGTGATCAGCGAAAACCAACGGTCTTCGAAAGGAAGTTCCTCGCTTGCGAGTCGTTGGATACGCTGAATCGCGCCTGGAATGTGATTCATGCGCGATTTAGATTTTTCAATCGCTTGGTCGCTCACATCGACACCAAAAGCGTTGAATCTAAAACTCGGTCCGGACAAATATTCCAACACAAATCCGACACCGCATCCGATGTCGAGTGACCGCCCCGATAACATTGACAATCGATCAGTCGCTTGGATCGTCGCTCTCAGGCCCGGGGAGTTTTGAGCCAAATGGTAACGTTCGTCGGTTGAGAAAACATTGTTGTAGATTTCGCGGTAGTCAGGCATCAGCGGGAGGTCTCGGGGATTGGTTTACTTGCCGCTTTATAGGTCAATTACTGGGCGGCGGCAATGTTAAGCATGGTGGTCATGCCAGCGTTTATGGTGGCAAATTTGACGCCGGTAGATGCGTTCATTCTTTGATTTGCTTGAGTCTTCGAATGGCATCTTGCATGCTGAAGTCAGTGGCCAGACGCTCGAGTTGGCGGGCGAGTAATTCCCGATCAGAGTCGTTAAGCGTAGCGGCTGCGGGTGATTTTAAGAACGGGATAGCGCATTCCATTAGCAGCCGTCGCTGGGGCGGTGTCATTTCTCCCATGGATATTTCCCTAAACGACTCAGAGGTTGCTTTCGCAGTATTGAGGTTTGCATAAATGTTCAATTCAATGATGGCGTCCTCAGTCACCCCCGCATCTCCGGAAACAATTCCAATGAGTCTTGCCTCTTCTAGTAGTGAAACGTGCTGCACAAAATTGGGCGAATCAATTTGAAGCAGGAGGTTGGAGAGCATTTGAGCTGTGCCCGGGGATAGTTTTTTCGGCTCTTGGTAAGAATTCTCGGATCGAAATTCCTGGATGATCTGGCTAAATGTTTTCCGATTGGGCATCTCGATTTTTTCAGTCGGTTTGCCGAGCGGGCCAAATTTGAAATTGGCAAAACGACGAATGCCGGAGCAATCGTGCCCGGCTGCTTCGGATTCGGCCAAGAGTTGGTCAATCGTTTCCGAATGATCGATGCCGCTGTGCCGTTGAGCCACCGCATAGAAGGCTGCCAATTGGCGATTCCAAGTCGGGATATCGCGAATCGACCCTTGTTTCGCTAAACTCACCGCTAGACCAGGTGGGCAAAACTCGTAGTCATACGTGATGTTCATGCCGGCGTGGCGAAGGATGATCTTTTGGTCGTCAGCCTCGATGAAGCTCATGATTTGGCCGCTGGCTTCGATCTCCTGACCACCAGGGATTTCCTGACAGCTCTGAATGACTTGGTTCCAAAACTCCTCAATCAAGTCGTGAACTAATTTGCTGTCGACGATAAGATCTGCGACTGGTTGTTGTGAGGCATCTAACTGAGCACTCGCGCGACCGGATTTAACTGCAGCCCAAACGGAGTTGGCATAGTCGATTGATTTTGAAGCCGCTCGTAAGTCATGACGCGTAAGATCTCGGACGGTTCGCTGCAGGTGGCGACGAATCTTAGACAGCTGGAATTCATCGAACCTAACCACCGGCTCAGGGCTTGGTTTGGAATCTTCCTCACTATTGGGTGCGGTGCCAGGGCTGTCATTCTCGTTGTCTAAATCAGAAGGACTCGTCTCTTGGGAGTCATCTCCTTCCATCGTTTGCAGGTGTTCGCGCTGTTCGCGTTCGGCTTCTTCGGCTTCAAGTTCGAGTGTCCGACGCATGACTTCTTCTTCGTCTAGTTCCGGTAAGTCTTCGATGTTGATGGTTTTCAAGCCGCCGGCGGACTGCGTCGACACAGATCGTTGATCTTGTAGTCTGGAGGTGCCGGAAGTAGCTTCGTCCCCGCCAAACGCGGTTTGTTTGGGGAGTCCATCGTCGTTGTCATCTTGGAGGACCCCAGTCGCTGATGGGATTTCAGATTTGATACCAGCCAAGCGACTCAGGGTCTCCCAGTTCAAGTATCCCAAAACTGTTCCGCCAACTAACGCGAACAGAAAGCTGATTGAGAGATAGAGTCCAAGATTCGATTTCTTTCGGCGGACTCGTGATTTTTTGATCGCGACCTCGTCGATGGGATTGCCGTC
>JBLINZ010000550.1:0-3759 GCA_047639375.1 Mariniblastus sp.
ACCACAGAGGAATGGTTGAACAATTTCCTCCGCTTAGCCTCCGTGCTCCTGATTAAACTTTATTGACAACCAACTTACATTTTTAGTTTTTAACTGAGTGCCACTGGCCGTCAGGTGCTTAGTAATTTGGACGGGCCTGTCCGCTCACGCGTCGGGTTACCAATTCATGAGGGGATACCAACAGCGAGAGTCGCGTGCTTCTCAGCGGTCGTCACCAATCGCCACTAAATTCCGCGAAGCCCCGTGTTTACTAATGGCCCAAATTGACGATGGTTTGGCTGGCGATGATTCAATCAACTAGCCCCCTGGGCTTCGGTTAAAAGCCACACAACCAGCCCTTTTTGGGCGTGCAAGCGATTATTGGCTTGGGTGACAATCAGACTCGCGGGACTGTCAATCACGTCGGACGTGACTTCCTCGCCACGCCGAGCCGGTAAGCAATGTAAGAACTTGGCATCGTTGCGTGCCACGTCCATGACCTGCTGGTTGACTTGGAAGTCTGCCAAGTCGATCAGGCGTTGTTTGGATTCTGCTTCCTGGCCCATGCTGGTCCAAACATCCGTATAGATATACGAGGCGTTTTCGGCGGCTGCTCGAGCGTCATCGGTTTGGGTGATCAACTCCGCTCCGGCTGCTTGATTCATTTCGTCGAGGAAGGATTGTTCGAATTGGTAATTCTTCGGAGCTCCAATTCTCATCGGCACACCAAGCTTGCTGCAGGCGAGGGCCAAGCTGTAAGTGACGTTGTTGGCGTCACCGAGGTAAGTCACGGTCACGTCATCCAGCCCACCAGACGATTCTTGAATGGTCAAGATATCTGCAAGGGCTTGGCAGGGATGTGCAATGTCGGTCAAGCCATTGATGACGGGGCATTGAGCAAACGAGACGGCTTCCTCAACTTTGGCGTGGCTCTTGGCACGAATCACCAAAACGTCGAGGTAGCTGGTGAGGATCGGTATGAAATCGCAAAGTGGCTCGCGTTCTCCCCAGCCCACATCCTTACCAAGAAACAGGCTCGAACCGCCCATCTGCTTGATCAGTGTCTCGAAACTCACCCGCGTTCGCAGACTGGGCTTCTCAAACAGCAATCCCATTACATGGTGTTCAAGAATTCCCGGGCGTTGACCTGCCTGAAGCTTTGATTTCAAGTCGGCTGCGATCTCGAGAACGCGTCGAATCTCGTCAGTGGTCAAATCTAAAAGCGATAAAACATGCCTCATGCCGCGCCCCTGGTTTAGAATCAAGTTAAAACGGCCGGTGGGAGCCAACCCTTGTTTTTATTTTTAGGCTAG
Source organism: Mariniblastus sp. (assembly GCA_047639375.1). Taxonomy (GTDB): domain Bacteria; phylum Planctomycetota; class Planctomycetia; order Pirellulales; family Pirellulaceae; genus Mariniblastus. The sequence goes on from JBLINZ010000550.1 coordinate 1,293, forward strand.
TGAAAGCCGACCCTGCGTCAGCCGTTGCTGATGACGGTGCCAATGCCGCCGCTGGTGTAAACTTCCAATAATAGTCCGTGCCGGAGTCTGCCATCAACGATGTGCACTTTCCGCACGCCACGGTCGATCGTTTCCAAGCAAGCTTCGACTTTGGGAATCATGCCGTCTTTGATCGTGCCATCAGCGATTAAGGCCAAGGCCTCGGTTTTCGTCAGGCTCGAGATGATCGAACTTGGGTCCGACGAATCACGCAAGACACCTGGCACGTCAGACAGGATCACGAGTTTGTCGGCATTTAATTCTTGAGCCAATTTCGTGGCAACAGTGTCGGCGTTGACATTAAGTTTTTGTCCGTCTTCGGTTTCGCACATGGACGGAATGAATGGCGTTTGCCCAGCGTAACAGAGGTTGTCGATCACGAGGCGATCGACCTTGGTAACTTCACCGACGAACCCAAGGTCAATGGGATTGCCATCAGCGTCGTTGAGTTCAAGCAATTTGCCCTGTAGGACTGGCGTCGATTCGAAGTTCAAAGTCATCGCACGGCCCCCGATTTTCTCAAACTCATCGGCTAGAAACTGATTCGTTTCTTGAGCCAGGACGCGTTCGACGATTGCGAGAGTGGCTTCGTCGGTATACCGTCGGCCGGCGACGAATCGAGGCTCGATTCCGGCATCCTTCATCGCACTGCTGATCCGGCTGCCACCGCCATGAACGATCACCGGTCGCATGCCCACAGATTCCATGAAATGAATATCAAGCAAAATGTGATGCAGCGCCTCGACGTTGTCGAGCATACTACCGCCCAGCTTGATGACCGTCGTCTTGTCACGAAATTGGCGAATCCAACCCAGTGCTTCGATCAGTGTATTGGCTTTTTCGATGGCCTCTTGCACGGCGTTCTTCTAATGAATTGAGTGAATCGATCCCGTATTTAATTGGTTCAACACAGGTTAAAAACGAAGCGTCTCATGGTAGGTCTGCTTTGGCCGTGACGCAACCACCGCGGGCTTTCATCTTGGTCCTCGGGCGAATAAAGACGCTACGGATCGGCAGTCAATTTGAGCGTTTCAACGAACTTCAATGAGCCATTTTGGTGTTGGCTACAGTTGCCCCTCGGGAAACCGAGGTTAGCACCAGAATCGGCTCATTGAGTCAACCTAAATGCTCCTGACGGGCACGATCAAGCCTCCTAGACCGCTGCCAACGGCTCCCCCGAAACGACTTTTTCCCATTCACTCGCCAGCACTTCGACCGACTTACGAATCTGAGCTTCGCTGTGGGTGGCCGTCATGAAGATTCGAACACGTGTTTCCTTTTCAGGAACGGCCGGATAGAGAATCGGTTGTGCATTGATGCCGTGATTGAACAGCCCCTCTGAGAGCTTCAACGCTCGCATCGAGTGCCCGGTCAAAATTGGGATGATTGCAGTGCCTTGGGCCATTCCTGTATCCAGTCCCGCCTGATTGGCAAGCTCAAGAAACAGCTCTGCATTCTCTCGCAGCTTGGTGACTAGCTCCGGATGTTGCTGCAACACTCGCAATGATCCCAGCGCGGCGCCGACGTTCGCGGGCGGCATGCCGGCGGCAAACACGTAGCCGGGAGTCGTGTATCGAAGGTACTCGATCAATGATTGAGTCCCACCGACGAATCCACCACAACTTCCGAACGATTTGCTTAACGTTCCCATCCAGCATTCTACATCGTGACGATTCACATCATAGAGCTCTGCGAGTCCTCGCCCCGTCGCTCCCAAAGTCCCAATCGAATGGGCTTCGTCGACGTACAACCACGACTTGAATCGCTGTTTGATTTCAACGAATTTTGGCAAGTCGGGATAGTCGCCGTCCATGCTGTAGAGACCTTCGATGATGATCAACACCCGCTGATAATCAGGACGGCACTTGCGGAGAATGTTCTCGAGATCTTCCCAGTTATTATGTTCGAACGGTCGGCGTTGGGCGCCTGAAAGCATGGCTCCTTGGATCAGGCTGTTGTGGGCAAAACTATCATGCAAAATCAGGTCGCCTCGTCCAACGAGGTGGCCAACGACCGATTCATTGCAGGCATGCCCGCCGGGGAAGGTGATCACATCTTCGACGCCGAGGAATTCAGAAAGTTCAGATTCCAGCTGTTTGTGAATCGTTTTTTCGCCGGAAACAATTCGGCTGGCTGAGACGCTGGTCCCGAAATCATCGATCGCCTGCTTGGCCGCGGCGTTGACGTCAGGGTGTCCGGAGAGTCCCAAATAGTTATAGCTTGCGTAGGAAATCAGTTCCTTGCCGTCAATCTTGGTCGTGTCACTGATTCGGCCTTCGTGAACACTGAAAAACGGATTGCGGATCCCGGAATCCGTAATTCTATTCCGGAGGCTCTTGAGCCGCATGAACTCGGGCATTTTCTCGAGTTTGTAAAACGACTCAGGCACCTTGCCGTTGGTGACTTTTTTGCCGGCATATCGCTGGAT
>JBLINZ010000551.1:0-3748 GCA_047639375.1 Mariniblastus sp.
CCTGGGAGGCACTCCTAGAGCAATCGCTAGTTCCCAACATGGGATTCTCGCCGACCTTTCTCATCCCCGCGTTCAAGCATCTTTCAAATTGCGATACACAGGTCATTGTGGTCGAATCGAAATCCGATGATCCACGCGCTGACGCTCCGGTACTATGCGGTTTGATTCCGGTTGTCCGAAAGTCCATTTTCCACCTCCCCATTCCAGGCTTGCAGATCTGGCACCACAATCAAGCTTTCGACGCCACTCCACTCGTCAGGCATGATTGCGCAGCCGAAGTTTTGACATTCTTGCTGCAACAACTTGCGGAGCAAAAGTTTGGGCTCCTTGAGTGGGGCATGTTTTCCGCCGAACCAGCATTTGAGGTCGCGTTCACGCAAGCTGTCGAGGCGGCTGGAGTTTCAAAATTCCAAAAAGAGTCATTTAGTCGAGCCGCACTTCGGCCCGCCGCAACGTTTGACGATTACCGTCGACAACACGTTTCGAAAAGCATCCAGCGCAATCACCGCCGACTAGCCCGACGACTTGAAGAGCAGGGTGACGTCCGTTTTGAAATTTCCGATCAAAATTCGAACTTCGCAATACTTGCTCAGGAATTTCTCGAGATTGAAACCAGAGGTTGGAAGGGAGAGGCAGGTACGGCGCTTGCTTGCAACCCGGCTGAGAAAGCTTTTTACCTAGATTTAATCTCGCGGGCGGCGGACGCAGGCCAGGCACGATTCGTCACACTGCGTCTCGATGGCAAGCCAATTGCGATGCTTTCTGATCTTCAATTCGACGGTGTTGTCTACTCGTACAAGACCACATTTGACGATGCGTTTTCCGCCTATTCTCCAGGCCTTCAGGCGGAACTCAAAAACATTGAATTCATGCACGAACGAAGAATCGAAATCGCCGACTCTTGCACTGCCTCCGACAACAACACGATTAATCGAATCTGGGGGCAAGAGCTCAAGTTCCAAAGCGTCGTGCTTGGACTGAAACCGGGAATTGCTCAAATTGCCACTCGGATGATGCCGACGGCCCAAGCGACGATTCGCGGACTCAAATCACTCCGGAAATCGTAACCCCAAACTGACAAAGCAGAAACACAAGTGTTTTCGCTGGGAAAACTGTGAGACTCGAGCCAGCAGTTCAGCCCGCTCCAATCAATCGAACCAAGTCACCTGCGGCTCAAACCCAATCGTCTTGATTGCTTGTTCCATCTCTTTTTGGGTCAGCTTTCTCGACTTTCCCACCGCGGCTGTGATCGCAGCTTCGAATACGTTCGTCCCAAATGAGCGACCCTCGAGACGAGGCGTCGACGTCACCAAGCATTTGGCACCGCGAGCCCGAAGCATCTCCCGATCTTCCAGAGTTGTCGTATTGGTCACGATAATTTTCCCCTCAATTCGTTCCGGCAGAAAACGTTTGATATAAAGAAAATCATCCGCGATCACGTCGGACCATTGGAACCACGATCGGAATCGAGGTTTGTTGACCAATTGACTCGAACCCGTTGGATAGAGCCAAGCAAATGGTGCACGTACGACAAGGGGAATGAAAACTCGACCCGCCAATTTTGCTAACCAAAAACTTCCGGAACCAATCGGCAACCCCAACACGAATCCTGGATCACCAAATTTGAGGCGGTAACCTGATTCTTGGAACCCCAGAACCATATCGTACCGAGCCGCCGAGACACAAAACAAAACTCGTTTGTTTGAGTTCGCATCGAGAACGTTTCGTTCGACAAAACTGCCCAAACTTCGCTCAACCACCGCCCGGATCCCAGAACCGTCAACAACTGGAGAATCAACTCCGTCTATCAGGGGAGCCACCGCGCGAAGCGGGTAATTCCGACCATCGAAATTCAGCCCAAACTCGCAACCACCCATTCCAAAGACATCGACTTCCCCATCCAACTCAAGAAACAGCTCACGGGCACGGGTGAAATCCCCATCGACGCCGATTCGGCGAATGTGCACCTGCTGACCTAACAATGAAACGGTCGTCTCATGATTCCGCTGGCTGCTGCCAAGACTGATAGAGACTACTTTTTTCATTCAATTTCGACCCTTAAGACTCTGGAACTCCAAAGCTTGCATCTTTCGTTTGGAACGTGCATCGATCGATCAGCAAGTTAGGAAAACACGGCAGTTCATTCATGCAGCAAATGAGATCTTACTTTTTCCATCAGAGATTCGACATGCGTCGGCTCGAGAATTCCAGCATTGAATGTCAAACTAAAATGCAGCTGGTCGAGATAAGTAAAAACGGCAAAAAACACATTGGAATGATGACGTAAGGGAGCCACACAATGGAACCCTTCGACGGCTAACGTCCCAAAACAAGTCGCTCCCTTCGCGTCACGTTCCAATGTACGAGAAAGCTCGCCCAGGTTGGAAACAAGACCGGTCGCAAAACATCGGTCGTGCCGTGCCTGCATCGGCCATTTGCCCAGCAGGAAGTATTGCAATTGCAAGAATCGATTGGCCGTCACGCCGGCTCTCATACGCTTGACCGCCTTCATTTCCCAGATCAATAATTTCCGCAGCCACTTTTTCGAACGCCACCGTCCTATCTTGCGATCAAAGTTTACCATGGCGACCATGTTGGCCGCCGACGCGGTACTGGATTTCCTCAAGTTCATGGGGACCATCAAACGAATCAACGAATTGGATTGGTCGGGATTGAAGGCTTCATACCAATCCTGAATTGCTAGGAATACCGACTCAAGGATCCTGTCATTCAATGATTGCCCCGCAAGTTTAGCCAATCGTTTGGCGTGCGTTGTTTCTTCCTGGGTCAACTTAAACCTGAGCGAATCGAAGTCACGCGCAGGTGCGTTCTCGCCGTGTTTCTGGTTCGAATGCGACGTTCGTGCCTTGGAAAAACCGTCGGCGGAGCAGGGAACGATCGCGCCGGGACGGTTCATGAACATTTCTAATGTCCAAACCATGCCCACCAAGTCGATGGGCCAGCGGAGCCAATGCCAAAATCGATGATTACCGTAGGAGTTCCGATGGCGGCGTAAGTACTCAATCGATTCATCGGGGTTCGGACTTGCAGTTTCGACATCGACGTCATTCCGATACGCCACGGACACATCCTGAATAAACTGAAATGCGCCCAGGCCATCGGTACATGCGTGATGGATCGCAAATCCGATTTTCCAGTGACCGGGTGAAGATTCTCGAATCAAGCAACGCAGCCCGATTTCCGAGTCCAGGTCAAATCTCAACGCCGATCGATAATCCTCTTCATCGACGACGAGTTGAGCTTTGACAGATCGGGGCGGCGAGTACACCCAACGCTTGCCGTCGTCGCTAAGGCGGCTAAAAAGAATCGGATGCAAGCCCATGCATCGTGTCATCGCTCGACTTAAACGCTGGCGATCAAGCGTCCCAACCAGCTCCAGCTCAAACACAAACGACATCGGGAATGCATACGAATCGCCCGCGAGCATGAAACGCTCGAACGTAACTACCGGAAACGACTGGGCGGATTTAGGCGCGACAGATTTGGCTGACATGATTGAATCGTCCAAGAAACGAGCCTATCCGTTGACGACTTGTTTCTTGTCCGAATTACCAAACGTCGACTTCGCGATCATGGTATCTGTAATTCGATTGCTGAAACTCAATTCTTCACAACACACTCGAAGACCATTTAAGAATTCGCTAACCTGAGATTCGGTTACACCGAGCGGAGGTTGAACTCGCAAGACGGTAGGATTGGATCTTGCGATTTGCGTGTAAATGCCAAA
>JBLINZ010000552.1:0-3746 GCA_047639375.1 Mariniblastus sp.
GCACAGGCACCGCAATCTTGGGCTGAGCTGATTGCTGGGAAACACATCGCAAGACACATCACGGCTGGGAAAATTAACTTGAACATTGGCGACCTTTCGAGAAGCAGTATTTTGGTGATTCGATTGAATACTAAATTCGAACGAACTAGTATTTGGGCACTGAAATTTTGGGTTCTTGAATCAGGCCCACATCGTTTGAGATTACGTTACAGACAAACGGTGGAGTCCGAGGCTCGCCAGAAATGAGTACGTAACGCAAAATGCTTTCTTGGCGGGCAGCATAATCGACAGGATCGTCGTAGGTCGAAATCAAATGGACCGTTAGAGGAGTGTGGCATTTCGATTTGCAAAGTCGTTGGGTGAGGGATGGGCCCATTTGCCGGTCATCCATGCCGGCTCATTCGGGGAAGCTTGGGGGGAAGGCGCCCAAGTTAAGTTCGAGGCTTACTCCGGGAAAAGTTTACGGGGCGATCTGACCCGAGTGGTAAGAGTGTCGGGACACAAAAAAACACCAGCCGAAAAATCGACTGGTGCTTTATGTAAACCATCAAATTGTTTGCGGGCAGATGGAATAGACCCGTTATATAAACGCGGCGATCAACGCTGCGGATTAATACATGTCCTGGTCTTCGTCATGGCTATGAGCCTTGGCGTTCTTAGGCTTTTCGGCGATCAATGCATCGCTGGTTAGCAAGAGAACCGAGACACTGGCGGCGTTAGAAAGAGCCGTTTGAGTCACTTTGGCCGGATCAATAACGCCAGACTTGACGAGATCTTCGTAGACGTCGGTCAAGGCGTTGTAGCCAAAGTTGCCTTTGCCTTGAAGAACTTTTTCGCACACGATTCCACCGTCTTGACCGGCGTTGGAAGCGATCATGTTCAGCGGAGCCCGGCAAGACTTAACCACAATGTTGTAACCGGTGACTTCGTCGTCGGTCATTTCATCAGTCGGCTTGACTTGCGAAGCAGCTCGCAGCAAGGCCACGCCGCCACCAGGAAGGATCCCAGATTCGACAGCAGCACGAGTCGCGTGTAAAGCGTCTTCGACGCGAGCTTTCTTTTCTTTCATTTCGCTTTCAGTCGCGGCACCAACGTTGACTTTGGCGACGCCACCGGCGAGTTTCGCAAGTCGCTCTTCGAGCTTCTCACGATCGTAATCACTGGAAGTGTTTTCGATTTCACGTCGGATTTGGTCGATTCGGCCTTTGATCTCAGTGCTTTTGCCGGCACCTTCGATGATCGTGGTGTTGTCTTTGCCGACGATGATTTTCTTAGCGCGACCCAGTTCAGTCAAACCAAGTTGGTCAAGCTTCATGCCAAGTGCATCGAAGATCGCGTTGCCACCGGTCAAGATCGCAATGTCTTCCATCATGGCTTTGCGGCGATCGCCGTAGCCAGGGGCTTTGACGGCACAGCAAGTGAAGGTTCCACGCAATCGATTGATCACGAGAGTCGCGAGGGCTTCGCCTTCGACGTCTTCCGCGATGATCAACAACGGCTTGCCCTGCTGAACAACTTGCTCAAGCAATGGAACAAGATCTTTGATGTTGGTGATTTTCTTTTCGAAAACCAAAACGTAGGCGTCTTCGAGAACGCATTCCATCGCACCGGATTCGCTGACGAAGTACGGTGAAAGGTATCCACGATCGAACTGCATGCCTTCGACCCATTCGACTTCTGTCGAAAGGCTTTTGCCTTCGTCGACGGTGATCACGCCGTCTTTGCCGACTTTTTCCATGGCCGAAGCGAGGAGTTCGCCGATTTCAAAATCGTTGTTTGCGGCGATCGAAGCGACGTTCGCCATTTCGCTTTTGTTTTTGATCTTGATAGACATCTTGCCAAGCTTGCCACAAATGTCAGCCACGGCAGATTCGATGCCCTGCTTCATTTGGATTGGATTGACGCCTGCAGTGACGGCTTTTAGACCTTCGTTGAAAATCGCTTCGGCCATGACGGTGGCAGTCGTGGTGCCGTCGCCGGCGACGTCGCTGGTTTTGCTGGCGACTTCACGGACCATCTGGGCGCCCATGTTCTCGTAGACGTCTTCGAGTTCGATTTCTTTGGCAACGCTAACGCCGTCTTTTGTGACGGTGGGAGAACCGAAGCTCTTTTGCAGAATCACGTTGCGTCCTTTGGGACCCAAAGTGACTTTGACGGCTCGGGCCAATTTTGAAACGCCACGTCGAATGGCTTCGCGGGCTTCTTGTTCAAAGGCAATCATTTTTGCCATGAGATGGACTCCTGAAATGTTTTAATTGAATGTAGTTTTTTGTTGGGTCGACTGAGCGGGAGATGCTCAATCCTCAGTCAAGAGGGAGGTCTATTCGATGACGGCAAGGACGTCGTCTTCCCGCATAAGCAGGAATTCATCATCGCCAAGCTTGATTTCATCGGGACCGTAAGTGGTGAACAGGACCACGTCGCCTGGCTTGACTTGCAAGGGACTGCGGGTGCCGTCTTGAAGCATTCGTCCGTTTCCAACGGCGATTACAGTTCCACGAGAAGGCTTGTCTTGAGCCGAGCCTGGCAGAACGATTCCTCCGGCGGTTGTCTCAAGAGAAACTTCTCGCTCAACAACAATCCGCTCGCCCAAGGGCTGGAGTTTTGTCGAACTAGTTGATTTCTTTGCTTTCTTCGCTGCTTTTTTTGCAGTCACGGCCATCGATCAGCCTCCTATGTTTTGTTGCAGATCATTTATTGATTCAGTTGGAGGCCGTTAACCGAGTAGGAATCCCGTTTGGGAAAACCCGTCCTTCGGTTCAATCCTCCAGCCTGACATTTTTGCGGATGCCAAAAATGAATATCCGCTATTAGGCAACTGGCGCGCCAAACCCTTGAATCTGTTCCCGAATAACGATGAAAAACTTGAATTTGAAGAATCCCGGCATTCTGGGGTGAAATCGACGTGGAAGAACGGTCCGTTTTGCGTTTTAGGGGTGATGCTCTGACGATTAAGATCTGTCGATGGAGTTCTCGCGCGGGCGACGGCCCCCAATGAAATCAGGGATTACTTGCAAGTAAGATGTTGATGACAGATTGGCAGCAGGTTCAACGGTGGGCGTTTTGGGAAGGCAAAGTGGATGATTAATCCTAAAATCCCCTGCGAAACCGAGTTGTTACGGAAATTTGATGGTAGGTTTGAATCAAACACTCCGATGCGGTTGCCAAAACGCAATCGTCTAACAAAATGGTATAGAGTCCGGACGGTGGTCCGACTTTCCGACGAAATTCTGGACGTTTTGAGAATAACAAATGGCGATTAAGGTTCGATGCGGGAGTTGTAACGCTGGCTTTCAGGCGAAAGACCAGCTTGCCGGCAGGCGTGTGAAATGCCCCAAATGCAAAACTCCGATCACGATTGGGGGGGCCGCGAATCCCAAGCCACAACCGGCGGCGGTTAACCACAATCTGCTGCTTGATTTGCTCGACGAAGAGGATATTCGCTCGGTATCTCGCGGCCCGATTTGTGAAAATTGTTCTTGTGAGTTGAAGCCTGGCGCGATCTTCTGCGTTGAATGCGGTTTCAATGCCGAGACGGGGGCCCAGCTCAAGACCGAGGCCTTCGAAGACGACTTGGATGCACAAGCTGCCGACGCATCAATGAGTGATGCGGAGCGGATCATGGCCAAAGCGGAAAAAGACATCGATGAGATGCCTGTCACGGCTGACGGACAGGACTTCGGCGATGGGGCCGACTCGTATTTGATCGCGATCGTTGCGTTCGTCATTGGGTTGTCGCTAATCGC
>JBLINZ010000553.1:0-3741 GCA_047639375.1 Mariniblastus sp.
GCTCAAACCCGATGTCCGCAAGTTTGCAGATCGTTTGACCTGCGTCGTCGCAATGCGATTGATTCGATTGTTGTGCAATGATTGTAAAATCGGATTTCAACCGCATCCTTCGCTGGTACAAAAGCTGGGGCTACCCGCTGGACGGGTCGCTGAACTGTACAAGCCATTCATTTTCCAACCGGGCATGATGGATGATCAAGACCAAGAAATTGAGCCCTGCTCGACGTGCTCCGGGATTGGATACCGCGGTCGAACCGGGCTGTTTGAAATGCTGACCATCAACGATGAAATCCGAGAGGCACTGGTAAAAACGCCTCGCGCCGATCAACTCGGGGCGATCGCCAAACGCCATGGTCATATTTCGATGCAGATGGAAGGCATCGTCAAAGTCGCCAGTGGAAAAACGTCAATCGAAGAGTTACAACGCGTCCTGAAATCGTAATGGATTGAGTGTCTGACTCGCCAAAATTGTTCGCTCATCGTGATTGCTAAAACCGAGATCCAACCATGTTAATCGCCATTGCCCTCATACTATTTGTCTTGATCGTCGCCAGCACGTGGTGGTTTGGACTTTGGAGTAACTTGATCACACTGGTCAATTTGCTGCTCTCGGCGATGTTGGCAAGTAGCATCTACGAACCCATCTCAGATTGGCTGATCAGTCTCGAGGAATCGTATAGCGCACTTTACGATTTCGTTGCGGTCTGGGCGGTTTTTTGTATTTCGTTCATTGTCCTTCGTGGCATCACGGATGTGGTCAGCAGCTACCGCCTGAAATTTGATTCGATCACGGAATTGGTGGGACGAAGCGTGCTTTCAATTTGGATCGCGTTGGTCTTCATCTGCTTCTCGTTCTTCACTCTTCAAATGGCACCGTTAACGCCTGACACCTACCTGGAATCCGTGAACAAAAGCGAGCTGGGTACGATGCCTGACCGAGCTTGGCTGGCGTTCATTCAAAGTCGTTCGCGAGGCGCCTTGTCAGCAAGCACAGCCAAAGGCCTTTTTCCGGAATACGATCTACCGCAACACCCTGACGACATCGAGGACGCCAAACGCGTCTTTGATCCGTTCGCTGAATTTCTGCCTCAATACGCCCAGCGGCGAAAGCAAATTTCCAAACAATTGAAACTCCGTATCGGTGGTGAGGTCGAGGAGTAATTCTGGACGCGTCAATTTTCGACACGTCAGCAACGACGCTCGGATCTGAGGCATCAAAAAACCCACCCGCCAATGAGACGAGTGGGTTGATGAATTGAAACTGTTTTCGTAGCAACGAATCAGGACGACAGAAACGGCAACAGAGTCTACTAAATCGATCGTGATGACGACTACGATTTCGGCAGTTCGTTGAGCAAGCGACCTGGTGATCCCATCGCATTGTACCCACCATCGATATGAAGGACTTCGCCTGTCATTCCTCCGGAAAGATCGGACAGCAAGAACGCTCCGGTATTGCCGACTTCTTCATGCACGATATTGCGGCCCAGGGGAGCCACGAGCTCGTACATTTTTGACATCGCGTCGCCGGCTCCAACGGCTGACGAAGCCAGTGTCTTCAACGGCCCTGCACTCAAAGCGTTAACGCGAACGCCGCTTGGGCCGAGATCGTAAGCGAGGTATCTCGTGGTAGCTTCCAGAGCGGCTTTGCAAATACCCATCATGTTGTATCCAGCCACGATTTTTTCGCCACCGAAGTAGGTCATGCAGGCAATCGAAGCGTTCTTGGATAGGATCGGTTGAGCGGCTTTGGCAACTGCGATCAAACTGTAGCAGCTGATATCCATCGCCATTTTGAAGCCTTCGCGACTCGCGTCGATCGTCTGACCCAAATCGGCTCGGTCGGCGTACGCGATCGAGTGCAATACAAAATCCAGTTCGCCGAACTCTTGCTTGGCCGTTTCCATGACTTCCGCGATGTTCTCATCGCTTTGTACATTCAGGGGAACCAAAAATTTTGGCTCGCCCGATTCCAGCTCAGCAAAGCACTTTTCGACCCGGCGACGATTCTTCTTACGCTCGTCATCCGCTCGATCGGGAAGGTGGGTGAAACCACATTCTCCCCCCTCGGACATAATCTTTTTCGCGATTGCCCAAGCGATGGAACGATTATTTGCGACGCCTAGGATTAGACCTTTTTTACCTTCGAACAAACCCATCTAGCGGTTCCCTTTTTTAATACGATTGTTTGAGCGAGTCAAAATGACTACGCTCTTGGGGTCAAGCGGTTTCATCGATAGTCGAATTACCGTTTCTCCGATCCAATTTGATAACACGTTTAGCTTTCGCCAACAATTACCATCCCCCTCAAAACCATGTCTTTTGAACTACAATTGAAGCGAATTACCGCATCACCGAATGGTTCAAAACTGTTTGTGCAGTTGATCGATCTTTCGTTGGCAGCAGAATCGGAAAGCGATTTTCTGGCCTCCGCCTTAGAACAGATCAACAAAATGACGGGCTCCGACGGCTCAGTGTTGGTGCAAGGCGTCAAAGGCCAATGGCGAGTAATCTCCCATCACGGGGCAGGGGACGGACTGCCAGCAGAACTGCTGGGCGACACATTAGACGCCGAAAATTGCCAGCAAGACGACGGATGGACCGCCGCCCTGTTGACCCGACCCAACAAATCCAGCCACGTATTGGCCGCCAGCTCGACCGTCGATACGACAGAATTCGATTCATTAGCGGCCGCCGTTGGATTGGCCTTGGAGTCGTACCAGCGCCGAGCCAACGATGCTCGCCGAGCCCAACGACTAGAGGCCATCCTCGAGATGACGGTTCACTGGAACCAGTCGCGCGAAACCGACGAACTGCTCGAACAGATTGCCCAAACATCAACCCGATTGCTGGGTTCCGAGCGGGCCACCATCTTTCTTCCTGACCAAACAGGTGATTCGCTGGTCGGCAAACCTGCGTTGGGAGTTGAGTCGGGTGAGATTCGAATTCCAGCCAATGCGGGAGTGGTAGGCCAAGTCATGCAGACTGGCAAACCCGCGCGCGTGGACGACGACGTGTCTTCGGAACAGCAACAAATTGACCGCAGTGTCGATGACGAACTTGGATTCCAAACACGAACCATTCTTTGTGTCCCGATGCTCAACGCGGAAGGAAAAACCATCGGCGCGTTTGAGTTGATCAACCGCAACCAAGGCAACTTCACCGACGAAGACGAAACGGCGTTATGCGAGCTCGCGGCCCATGCAGCGGTTGCGATCGGCAATACGCAGCACGTTGAAAAACTGGTAATTTCCAAGCGAACGGTGGCGGCCCAGGCGGCTGGGCAAGTCCACATGATTGGAAATTGCCCAGCGATTGAGAAGCTTAAATCGACGATCGAAAAAGTGGCCAGAACCGATCTCGTGATCCTGATCACGGGCGAAAACGGGACGGGTAAAGAAGTCGTCGCACAGATGATTCACTACCTCAGTCCACGAGCCGATGAAGTCCTCGTGGCGGTCAACTGCGCTGCCATCAGCGAGTCGTTATTGGAAAGCGAGTTGTTTGGACACGAGAAAGGTGCGTTCACCGACGCCCACCAAACTCGCGAAGGAAAATTCGAACTGGCCAACAACGGCACGCTATTCCTTGACGAAATTGGTGATATGAGCTTAGACGGCCAATCTAAACTCCTACGTGTGTTGGAAGAAAAGAAAGTCGTTCGAGTGGGCGGCTCAGTTCCAATCCCGACCAACGCCCGCGTGGTTGCTGCGACCAATCAAGATCTTGCCGACCTGATCT
>JBLINZ010000554.1:0-3728 GCA_047639375.1 Mariniblastus sp.
GCAGCCATCCAAGGGATTGTCGCTCGGATGGCCAAAATCTCAAAACAAACGACCTCGGTCTACGTCACCGGAGGTGGCATCGCTGACATCGTCGATCGCTTGCCCGAGCATTGGAATGACGTACCGGATTTAGTCCTGCAAGGTGCCAAAGCAATTGGTGCTCGCTTGGTGAACGAGTCGAGTGATGCAGCAGACTAACGCCTCGCTGACTGCTTCCGTTTCTTTGATCAGTTTGGATTGAACGTGTGACTTCTGCTACCTCCACAACCTGTGCCGAACTAACGCCCAAGGGGCGTGGTGCGGTCGCTGTGATCGGGATCCGGGGGCCCGCAGCGATTATTGCGTTGAACGACAACTTCCAGCCCGCCAACGGCCGCGGCTACACCAGCCTCAAGACTCGTAAGATCGTGTATGGCATCTGGAACTCGACAGGTGAGGACCTGGTGGTTTACTCGCGAGGCAAGCAGCATTTCGAGGTTCATTGCCATGGGGGATCGATGGCGTCAACGGCGATCCTCGCTTCGCTCCAAGATTCCCAGATCGAAGTCGTTACGGCTCAGCAGTTCGCCATCTCGTTTCGCTCGGCTTGGCTAGTCAGCACTGAGCTGGCGATCGCACAAGCAACCACTGGCAAAACGGCTGACTGGCTTTTGAGTCAGTTGAATCGATTGCCGGTGGCAGTGGCAGAGGTCGACCAGCGACTCGATCGGTCGGAATTCGAGACTGCCGCCGCCCAACTTGAATCCATGCTGCGGTGGGCCGATTTTGGCATTCACCTGACCCAACCACGATCCATCGTTTTGTGCGGCAATCCCAACGTGGGCAAAAGCAGCCTCGTCAATTCAATCGTGGGTTTTCAACGAGCTATCGTGCATCATACCGCCGGAACGACTCGAGACGTGGTCTCGCAATCGACCGCGATCGACGGGTGGCCCGTCGAAATCAAAGACACTGCTGGATTGCGAACAGCCACCAATCTCGTCGAAAACCTCGGAATCGAAAAAGCCAAAACAGAAATCGAGCAGGCCGACGTGAAAGTCTGCGTTTTTGATGCCACGCAAACTTGGTCACCGGCGGACCAAGCGCTGATTGATTCCGTCGCTCCAGACATTATCGTGAGCAACAAGATCGACCTGGCTCACGACAGGGCCCCATCCCCAAACGTTTCCAATCACATCCTGACATCGACCGAAACTGGGACTGGGATCCAATCGCTAATTGCAACGATTGGACAACGACTTGCGCCAGAACTTCCATCGCTCGATCAAGCGTTCCCGGTCACGCAGAACCAAATTGAGAAGATCAAAAAAGTCCTCGACTCAGCACGCGATTCTTATTCAGAAGACCGGTTGGGCGACCTGGACATCCTAGCGGTCTAAGCTTCTCCAGCCATCCACTGCCCCGCCAAAACGACGACGGCCTGGCCTTTGATGAGCAATCGATCTTGATCAAGCAATTCCACATCCAACGAACCCGTTCTCGCAGAAGCCTGAAACGAACGCATAGAACGCTTGCCAAGTTTGTCACTCCAATACTTGGCGAGAAACGTGTGTGTTCCTCCGGTGACAGGGTCCTCGTCGCTTCCACTCCAAGGCCAAAAGTAACGCGAGTGAAAGTCGAATTCTTGGTCGTTTGATTTGGCTGTTACAGATACTCCATTGATTGCCGAATGTGACGCCACGAGCTTATGAAAGTCAGGTTTTAGTTCTGCGAGTTTACCAGCGTCACTGATCTCCAACATCAAGATGCGGTTTTCACGATTGAACCTACATTCATTCACGGCTTCAATCCCCAGGGCATTCAGCATGGCTTCCGGAGCCTCAGCTGGTTCAAGCTTATAAACCGGGAATTCCATCACAATCTGGTGGTCACACTTGAGGATAGGCAGCTCAAGTCCACTTTGGGTTTTGAACAATATTCTGTCCGCAGATTTCAGCTCGGAACCGTTCGAGAATAGCACTTCGCTCGCTGCCAACGTCGCGTGGCCACACAAAGGAATCTCCATTTTTGGAGAAAAGTACCGAATGGAATAGCTTCCCTGGACGAGGCGGCTGACGAATGCGGTCTCCGAGAGATTCAGTTCGGAAGCGATGGATTGCATCAGGCGTTCGCTAATCGTGTCATCAACTAGGCAGACTCCAGCTGGGTTGCCCCTGAACGGCACACTCGTAAACGAGTCAACAAGGTAAGTTTTCATGGCTAGGGTTCTCCAAAATCTGACTGGAAGGCCAGGACTAACTTGGTCGTGAAGCATGAATCGCCAGCGTCGTTCATGTTGATTCCCGTGTTCAAATCGCTGGCACGTTGGGATCTCAGTTAAGTCACTGCCTCGACTGGCAAAACGCATCCAAATAGGCAGGCACTTCCACTCCAGCGATCAAATTCGATGCCGGTTCCAGCGCGCCCAACGTCTGCTGAATCGGAACAACACCCGCCCAGACCGGGAGGTTCATGTCTTCTGCATCATCAACCGGACCGCCGGTCCGAATTTTAGCCGATCCAGACTCAATCTTGACCCCCACCAACGCCGTCGCCTTGAGTTCTTGGTTGGACGGTTGTCGGGCGTCGTCCCACCGCCCCTCCATGACCTTGTCCGAAAGTGCCTTGAACGCCGCCGTGACTTCAGCCTCGGACGTGATCAAACGCCCTGTCCCGAATGCCACCGCAGATCGGTAGTTCATTGAATGGTGAAACAGCGAACGTGCCATCACCAATCCATCGACCATCGCCGCTGAGAGACAGACCTTGCTCCCCGACGCCAACATTTTCATTAACCGACTACTCGTCGCCCCATGAAACACAATTTCGTCATCGACACGAACATGAAACATCGGAATCACGGTCGGATACTCTTCACCCGCAAATCCAACATGGCAAATCCAAGATTCATCAAACACACGAAAAACCGAATCGTGATCGTAGACCCCGCGATTGGGAACGCGTTTGACTTGATTAAGCGGTGTTTTTTCAAACGAAGGTTTGTCACTCATTTTTGGTCCTTCCGGAATTCTTGTTGGCTAATATCAACTACAATATCGACTGAAATTGGTCCTTCAACAATATCCATTTTACATAAACCCAAGCATACCAATCTAATCACATGGGTAAGTCATCATCATCGCTGGAACTGGGCTTCATCCGGCTCAATCGCCGCAAGAAACTACCACTCGCGACTCAGTTGTATGACGAGATAAGTCGGGCGATTTTAGAGGGCCAGCTGGCCAAGGGATTTCGCCTGCCCTCGACGCGGGGACTCGCGGCGGACCTCGGAGTCTCGCGGACCACGGTCATCAACGCCTTTGATCAGCTGGCCGCCGAAGGATACCTGACCGGCACCGTCGGCAAAGGCACCTTCGTGAGCGACCAACTGCCGGAAGAACATCAAATGGTTCACTTCCAGTCGCCGACTCCACAAACAAATCCAAAATGTGCTCCCACGAAATCGGGAACGACTTCGATCAGCCTACTTGCTTCGCACAACGCGACGGGATCGAAGCCGCGCAAAAACACCTGGCAATCAAAAAGCTATGGCGCAGCGATTGAGTCAAACGACATTCCACTCCCCAACGATTTAGAGAACCTGACTCCCTTCACTCCTGGAGTTCCAGCCCTCGACAAGTTCCCTCTTGAAGTCTGGGCTCGACTCGTCCGTCGCCAATGGAAAAAGATCAAACCAGATGACCTCTCGTATGGCTCACCATCGGGATACGAACCGCTTCGCCAAGCGA
>JBLINZ010000555.1:0-3727 GCA_047639375.1 Mariniblastus sp.
CTTCGTCGGTGAACGAAGGAACCTGAAAGTATGCCTGGAGTGCGTTTTTGGCGATTTCGGGCAAGGCGTGTTCGTGTTGATCACCGATCCCAATCACGTTGTGACCTTGGCGAGCGAGTCCTCTTGTGAAGAACGGTTGTTCTACTGGGAACCCTGGTGAGAGCATTAAAATATTCATGGTGATCGCTTTCAGCTGCTTCGATTATTTAAGGTCTACTTTGATTGTCGATACAATTTTCTTCAACGCGTTTTCTACGACACTGGAATCCGGATGTCGGACAATGATGTGCCCCTCACCCTCGTAACTTCCGGTTGGCGTCTGTCCCGGTTGCGGGATTTTGGCCTCAACCACCAGGCTGCCCAGTGATTCCGCAATTTCCTGGAGGCCGTGAACGGCGGCTACCCTGCCCTGCCCCATGCCTCGCAAGTAGGCGGCGCCCGCGGCGTATTTTCGCGCGGGGATTTCGAATTGTTCGTGAATCAGGACCTTGGCCCAGGCTTCGTACAAATCAAAATCATGAGCCCAGGAAATCAAAGACGTGAATTGCGCGCCAGGCGGACGACAGCCGACTTCTGAAATTGCCACGCTACCGTCGGGTCTCAGGAACCATTCCATGTGGCTAAGTCCAGTTTGCATTCCCAGTGCCGACAAAGCGGACTGTGCGATCTCTTTTACCGGACCGTAGCTTGGGAGATCGGATTCGCGTGGGATCATCACGCACCATTGGATCCATGGCTCTTGGACAACCTCAAGCGGCCCCGGTGAATAATGAGAAATCGATGACCAGATCATCTTTCCGTTGAGGCAGATGCTGTCGAACGAATGTTCTTTACCCACGATAAACTCTTCGATTACCGTTGGATTTTGGTCGGTCGGTCGAGCAGCGTGGAGGCACTCGTCGAGTTGTTCAGGATTCTCACAGCGGAACGTCCCTTGGGCTCCGGCCCCGTCCGGCGGCTTGACGATGAGTGGGAATCCAATTTGCTTGGAAAAATCATGTCCAGATTCGATGGACGTCGCGCGGTGGTGTTTTGCACAGGGGATGCCTGCATCGCGGAGCACCGACTTCATCACGGCTTTGTCTCGAAAATGATTCGCAGCCGTCGCCCCCATGCCGGGGATCTGCAACTGATCTCGGATTTCGCCCAGGGTAACTTGGATTTGTTCGAGCATCCCAATGACTCGGTCGATCCCTCCCAATTCGTCGCCAATCAGCTTCACTCCACGCATCAACTCGGCGGGACTGACGTCGTTGACGGCGTAGTGGGCCGCCAGTTTTTTGCGGATTTCAGGGGGGAGCTTGGTGCTCGGGTCACAGCTGACGAGTCCCACTCGCGAGCCGGGAACGCTGGCCGCGGCATCAATGAACCGAGCGGTCGCATCCATAAAATAAGGCGCGACAAAGACAATTTTTTTCATCAGGTGAAGCCCCAATTGGTTTATGCTGGCGTAGCAATTTATGTAACTTGGCGAGTTGGGATGCGTCTGGAAATAACCGGCGTATTATAGGGTAATCGAATCATGAACGTCATTTTTGTGGAACCGTTTTTTCCCAGAAACCAACGTGAGTTTGTGCGGGGGCTTGTGCAAGCTGGAGCGACCGTAGTTGCTATCGGCGAAACCCACAAGGACGCGCTGGATGATGAGCTGCGTGGCTGGCTCTACGACTATATCCAGATTCCTAATGTGTGCGATGAGGCTGCCCTCACGCAAGCGGTCAAGTATGTGCAGAGTAAGATGTGGGTCGATCGATTGGAGGCGACCATCGAGTCGCATATCATGCCGGTCGCGAAAGTTCGCGAAACCTGCACGATTTCAGGGATTTCCGTCCACACCTCGTACTTGTGTCGAGACAAACCAGCGATGAAGCAGGTTTTGCGGGAGGCGGACGTTGCTTGTGCTCAATCGATTGGAAGCGGCGATGCCGGTGAGATCAAGGAGTTTGCCACGTCGGTCGGGTATCCGTTGATTGTCAAACCCCGCGATGGAGCTGGGGCCTCGGCCACGTTTAAAGTCTCGAGCGATGCGGAACTCAATGCGGCTCTCAGCCAGTCCAACGTGGGTCGTGGGGGTGAAGTTGCCGTCGAAGAATTCATTGAAGGGCACGAGGGGTTTTACGATGCAATCACGATTGACGGGCAAGTCGTATTCGAATTTGTGACCCACTACTATCCGAACGTGCTCGAAGCGATGCGGCATCGTTGGATCTCGCCCCAGTTCATTACGACGAATCGAGTCGACTCAGTCGGGGACTATGACGAGGTCAAGCAGATGGGCCGGAAAGTCGTCGAGGCGTTGGGTATTGGGACCTCCGCGACGCACATGGAGTGGTTTTACGGTCCCAAGGGATTGAAGTTTTCGGAGATTGGCTGTCGGCCCCCAGGTGTCAAAGCTTGGGATCTCTATAACATTGCCAACGATATGGATCTCTACTATCAGTGGGCGTTGGCCGTCACGCATGGCCAGACTTCTGGGGCTCCCTCGCGGAATTTCAGCGCCGGAATCGTGGCACTTCGCCCCGACCAGGATGGAAATATTTCCGGATACAGTGGAGCCGGTGAAATTCAGGAACGCTATGGAGAGTGGATCACGGACTTCCATTTGCCGCCCGAAGGCACGCCTACTCAAGGGGTGGAGGCCGGCTACATGGCGAACGCGTACGTGCGTATGAAGCACCCGGACTACGACCATTTACGAAGCATGCTCGATGACGTCGGTCAGACGTTAAAGGTCCACGCGAAGTAGTGTTACGTCAAGTTCGTTCGCTTACATCGAAACGATCAAAACGATAGACTAACCACCATGTCCCACTTAAACCGTCGCATTGTTCTGCTTGGCCCCCAGCCCAAATACCATTCGCTTCAATCCGTGTTTTTGCGGCCGGAGTTGCAGGGGACGGTTGGCTTGATCACCGCTGGCTGGGAAACTGACGAACAGGAAGATCAGTCGCTCAAGCAGGCCATCGCCGGCCCGACCGTCAACTTGAAACTGTTCGCTCGGACCGAACAGCTGTTCGCCGAAGATTCCGAGCTGATTGAAACGCTACGGGCGCGGCAGGACGAATTGAGGCTGCTGCGCGTGGCTTACAATGATCGGCTGACTCATCTTTTAAGAGCCGCGAGGCAGATCATTCGCCGTGAAGAACACGTCATCGACTTGGGCCCCGAGCGAGAGTCGGCGATTGAAATGGTTCGCCAGTTGGATCGCCAGTATTTCGTGCGGACCAGTCAAATTGTCGATCACTATGAATCGATTTTGAAAACAGCCGATCGGCCATTGGTGGCCCGGTATCGTCGTGAAATCCAAGAGATTCTTAAGCAGATCGACGTCTTGGCGATCTCCGGTGGGCACGTCGCGATCATTCTCAATCGCTTGAAGATCTTCGGGATTCTCGATGTTGAACCTGAATTGCCAATTGTGGCCTGGTCGGCGGGAGCGATGGCACTCGCGGATCAAGTTGTCTTGTATCATGACTCGCCGCCGCAAGGAGCTGGAAATCCGGAAGTCTTGCGAGCGGGGATGGGATTGTTTCAGGATCTCTTGCCATTACCCAATGGTAAAACACGCTTGAATTTGGCGGATCAGGCTCGAGTGGAACTGTTCGCGCGTCGGTTCGACCGGTTTAAGTGCGTTGTGCTTGATGACCAAACGATTCTCGAACGCCATCGCGGGCAATGGACTGCGACCGGGCTAGGTGAAACGGATTGTTTAGGATGCCACGGAAGC
>JBLINZ010000556.1:0-3714 GCA_047639375.1 Mariniblastus sp.
GAGGGCGGTTGATTTCAACCTAGCCCCCGACAGCCAACTGTATGAAGAACTAGTCGACCGTTTTGTCTTTGATGACTTGCAGTTAGGGACCATCCAAAACTGGATCGACCAAAATTCCGGAACCCGAGCGACTCCACGATTCGAGCCCAAACCAGAAGAGATTTTTATCGAATATGAGTTCACCAAGGATTCGAATAAAAGCTACCAGGTCGACTCTACCGGCTCAATCGAAAACGAAGGGCAGTTCAGCCCCCTCGGCTACGCGGTCGATCCAGCCCTTCAGGCGGGGGGTGAAGTTCGATTCTCTCAAGGCGACAGAGTCTTTATCGATAAACCCTCGGCAACAGGTTACAAACGCGGTGAACAACAAATCGCTCCTTTCTCAGCCGGCGAGGCTGTCACGAAAGTTGGCGAAATCTATCGTCGTCCCGTCAAAGATTTCCCCTACGAATTTGTTGATCTGACGATTCGCTCAGCCGACATCGACGACGAGTTAGCTCGCGTCACTCAAAACAACTTGGTTCAGACCGAAACCGTCGCCAAGGCCAATGGCCAACTCGCCGTCCGCGATACGCGCATCAACGACCTCAGTGACGACGAAGAGAATTTGAAAAAAGACAACGAAACCATCGCGACGCTACTGGCTGAATTGGAAATCCAAGTCCAACAGGAAGAGCAAGCCATCGCGACGCTGAACTCGAAAATTCAGACGACCTACAATGAAATTCGCAAATTGTCATTGCTCTTAACACGAAAAGCGTTTGCTAAACGTTAATCAAACCATCACGGCGAACCGCAGCAAATTAGCCTAACCGCTAATGAAGTGCGGGCCACAATCCACACACAACGAGCCCCACGGGCTCGTTTTTTTTGCCCCCGCAGGCAGCACGTTCTAAGACGCCACCCGGTCAGTGGCAGCACCCCTCAGATGATCGGCCGAGATGTGTGCCGCAGACGAAAGCGATCTGAATGGCGGATCGAAGCCAGAGGTCACTCTCAAAGTGGCTGAATCGCCGGCAGAGACGATCACGAAGCCGGACAGCCAATGCTAGGTGTCCATTTCCCACAATCAGTCAGAACTTGGCTCGGCAGCGCCCCATCGGCCCTTCAGGAACACTTCCTCCAATTGCCATAGCCGCATTCCTCCCATTCCCCGTATCATCTAAACAGGCCGACAGCCGTGGGCCGACAGCACACAAACTTCGCAAGCTGAGACACGATGGGATTTGAGGACAGACAGTACAATCGGGAAAACGACCGGCCCCAAGGAAACATGCCTGGCTTTCAATTTGGCAGCCAATCGATCGTCCTAAGCTTAGTCGTCGTCAACATGGCGATTTTTTTGATCGACGCATTCACTCCCAAGCTCCAGTTTGGCGATGGGACGCAATGGCTCAGCCATGCGTTGGCGATTAAACAACACAGCCTCTGGCAAGTCTGGACATTCTTGACCCATGGTTTTGCTCACGCCTCGATGAGCACGTCGACAGGTATTTTTCATGTCGGCGGCAACATGATTACACTTTGGTTCCTCGGCAGGCCTGTCGAACAACGTCTTGGGCGGACCGAATTCCTGCGTTTTTACTTAGTCTCGATTGTCGTCGCGGGACTCGGCTGGGCCCTCGTCCAACTCGCTTTCAATCCAACCGGGAATGGTTTTATCGTCGGAGCGTCTGGTGCCGTTTCAGCAGTGGTGATCTTGTTCGTGTTCATATACCCCCGCGAACAAGTCTTGATGATGGGAGTTTTGCCAGTTCCCGCTTGGCTCATCGGAGTATTGCTCCTAGTCATGAACTTAAGATACGCATTCACACCAGACACCCATATCGCTTGGGAAGCCCACTTGATTGGAGCCGCCTTCGGCGTTGCATACTTCAAATTGGGATGGCGATTTGAAAGGTTTGACCTGAGTGGATTCACCAAACTCTTCAAACCTAAATCGAAATTGCGAGTGCACAACCCTGACGGGCGGCTCGACAAAATGAAGGAACAAGCCGACGCGATCCTGGCAAAAATTAGCGAGCACGGCGAGCAAAATCTGACCAAAAAAGAGCAACGGTTTCTCAAAAAATACAGCCAACAATTACGCCAGAACCGCGACGACTAAAATTCGCACTTGAAAAACGACCCGCAGCCGATTCGTCCGGACATTGACAAACAAGAGTCTGACCCCGAGCGTTCGATCTGCCATCGGCTTGGCAAGCAACCGTCGACCATCCGCAGCTCGGCAGAATCGGGCTACCGCTACGACTGACAAAACATCTCAGGCAGACTAGCGCCCGTTGTGCGACATTCGTTCACTTCCTAAACAATAGGCGTACAAATACCAATAATGACTTGCCGCACAATTTCAATTTCGAGTACCATCAATGCTTGCGTTGGAACCAGCAATCAATTTTTCAAGGTTGTTGGGCAAGTACCCCAGCGTCGGAATTCGTGAACCCGCGCACAACATGAGGCTTTGGCTTTTTCATGCTTCGACATTCGCCGCTCAAACAAGTTGCCGTCTTGCCCCCCACTCGCTTGGTTTTAGGGAGCGTGTTGGCGGCCATCATTTTTATCAACGCGACTGCCTCGTCGTTTGCTCAAACGGCCGACCACGCCAACCCCAACGAGACTCAACCCGCTGCCAAAAACATGTTGGCCAACGGGCAGTTCTCACTTAACACTATCCAACGGGGGGTGCCCGTAAGCTGGCAGCAATCCACTTGGGGCGGGGAACCCATTTTCCAATTGGATAGAGAGCATGGTCACGCGGAAAAATTCTCAGTCAAAATTTCATCCGACGACGGCGCCAACGCCAGCTGGAGCACTCGAGTCGACGTCAAACCTAATTCGGTTTACCGGCTTACCGCTTGGGTGAAAACCGAAAACCTTGATGCCGGTCAAGGCTTGGGCGCATTGGTCAATCTTCACGAGCTTCAACTCGAGGGAAAGTCTGAGGGTCTCAAAGGTACCCAAGACTGGACCCAAGTTTCCGTCGAAGGCAACTCAAATGCACGCACCTCGCTGCTCGTCAACTTAACGTTCGGAGCTTGGGGCGACGCCACGGGCACCGCTTGGTTTGACGATGTGGAATTGGTTGAAGTCTCCACGCCAGACGTGCCTGAACCGATTGACGAAAAAGAGGCCATCGCGTTCTACACTGAAAAAGTCAAACCAATCCTCGAAAAGAGCTGCTTTGAATGCCACGCTAGTGATCCAGAGGATCTTGGCGGCTCATTGGCCCTCACCTCCAGAGCCTCGATCTACCGGGGTGGAGACACGGGCCCCGCGGTCGATCCGAAGGCGATTGGCGAAAGTCTCTTGCTCCAAGTCATCAATTACAAAGTTTACGAAATGCCGCCCGAAGGCAAGCTTTCGGAAGACAAAATCAAAACTCTCAAACGCTGGGTCGAACTCGGGATGCCCTTCGCCCCTGGCGAAGAACGCGACCTCACGGCCGAAGCCCACTCCACCGTTCCTCAGGTCAACGAGGAAACCAAGAAGTGGTGGTCGTTTCAACCGCTTGCCAGCCCAACGTTACCGAAAGTCACTAACCAAGCCTGGCCGCAGAATGAGATCGATCGTTTTGTTTTGGCTCGACTCGAATCAGCCAGCCTCATTCCCGCCCCGCCGGCTTCGAGGCAGGCCCTGATTCGACGCGCCACCTACGATTTGACTGGGCTTCCCCCCACACCCGCCCAAGTCGAATCGTTCGTCAATAGTAACGAT
>JBLINZ010000557.1:0-3692 GCA_047639375.1 Mariniblastus sp.
CGATACAGGTTGTGGATTGATGTTTCTTATTATCAAAACCTATGTCACGAATCTCGTAACGGCTGATTCTCGACCTAGATAACACAAAACTTTCGAGCCCCCTAACACCCACCATCGCCACAATCGCCACAATCGCTTCCTTCAGGCAACAACATGAACCGGAAACCTGTTTCCCACTTCAGCCGGAAGAGAGTTTAGGCAACTGGGGAAAACATTCCGGATCAGGCGATCCCTCTCGCCCGCAGCGGACTTTATCGACGCTAGGTGCAGTTATACCGATAAACAGCAATGTGACGAATAATCCAGTCGCACGAATCACCTATTGCGTCCACAGGCAACCATTCCAATGAAAATTTCTAGCGCGACGCTCGTCCGATTCGCCCTACAGGTTTGCCTCGTTTTGATGACAGGAATCTTGACCTCAGTCGAGTCCAGCGGGCAAATCATCGAAGCCCAATCCGACTTCGAATCGCCAGCCGCTCGACGAATCCGCACCCAACTCCGAGCTGCGGGCAAAACCCATCTTGCAACCAATACAACCCTTCGCGGGTTCCCAGCTCAAACCGAAGGGCAAGCCCCGACACAGGCCCCAAGCCTCGTTTCGCTAGATGCTCAACCGACACCTCGTCGGCTTGACTCAGACGGGATCACTCAGCTCGAATCGTTTGAGCAGCTTGCCATTCAAAATCACCCAGCACTCAACGCCGCAGTTGCCAAGATTTTGACCGCCCGCCATCAAGCACTACAGGCTGGCTTAGCTCCCAATCCGACGTTGGGTTTGTTTTTGGATGAAGTCGGTAACGAAGACGATCCTGGGCTCTGGGGAGCTTTTCTCCAGCGGAAGATCATTCGTGGCAATAAACTTGCCCTCGGGAAAAAAGTCAAGAATCGAGAAGCCGGAGTGCTGGAGCTCAAGTTTGAATCCCAAGTCTTGCGAATCAAAACCGATGTACGTGCCGCGTTTTATCGGTTGTTGATTGCCCAACAAAAACAAGACCTGGCTGCCAAGCTTTACCAGTCTCAGCAGGATGCAATCGCGAAATCAAGAGAGCTCTATCAAGCCGGAGAAACGCCCAAAACGGACTTGCTACAGACCGAGCTGCAAGCACAAAAAACCATGATGCTGGTGATCCGATCCGAAGCAGCCAGGCAGGGCGCTTGGCGGGCCTTGGCATCCGTAGTCGGCAAGCCAGAACTCGCGTCCCGGTTCGTCGAAGGCTCGTTAGACCCCATCGTTGACCGACTCGCGTTTGATCAATGCCTCAACAAGATTTGGACCAACAGCCCAGAGCTTCAAGCCGCAAGCGCGGAAATAGAACGAGTCCGATCGACGATCGATCGCCAAGTGGCCGGTTCCATTCCAGATTATCAGACCCAGGTCACGGTTGGCCGAGACTCGGCGACCAACCATTTTTTCACCGGCGTTCAAGTCCAAATGCCGCTCCAGTTCTGCAATCGAAACCAAGGCAATATCGCGGCCGCCCAATCGCAACTGGTCGTCGCTCAAAACAACCTTGAAACTCTCAAGCTTGACCTTTCCAAGCGGCTCTCCGTCGAGTTCATGAATTACGAATCAGCCCTCGCTCAATCGGAGATGTACAGCTCGCAATTGCTGCCAAAAGCCCAGCAAACGCTGAATTTACTAGTTTCCGGCTATCCTGAAGAAGTCAGCTTCCTGCAACTGCTAACAGCTCAGCAATTGATCATCGACATCACGATGCAGTATTTGGATTCGATCGATTCGCTCTGGAACAGCCGGCTTCGGATCGAAGGGTTTTTGCTCGACGACAGCCTTGGCCAATAGGTTTTTGGACAACAGCGATCGCGCACCGCCCTACGTGTCAGCCATATCGACGGACGCTTCCGCCGCCCAGGCGACGGCTTCAAAGTAGGCGTTGCGAATGTCGGCGTCACACATCCCGTCCAAATGAACTTTTTCAAATTGAGCCTGATCGTAGCTGATAACACACTCCAACACCGCAGCAATGGCGCCCGTTCGATAGAGTAGTGCTTGTTCTATTTCTTGATCCAAGGCAAGACAACCCAACGCTTCGTCCATGGACTTGTCGATCAAGGCATCCAACACAGAAAACAATCCTGCGATGAAGTACATTTCGGGGCGAGGTTGCCGTTCCGAGACTGCAATCAACTCGCACATCCGAGCGCGAACCAACGCGGTGACAATCAGAAACGGCGGCTTGTCATCCGTGATTCTGGCCAGTAACGCCAATCGCACAAACGACTTGAAACGATCCTGACCAATCATCACAATGGCAGATTTTACCGAGTCGACTCGGTACGAGGTGGCACAAGCTGCTGAATTAACATACTGCAATAGCTGGTAACACAGCGATGGCTCAGAGCTTAACGATCGGGTCAAATCATCAATCGAAGCCGTTGGCTTCTGCAACAGACTCATCAATTGGATCGCGGCAATTCGATTGACCGAAATCCGCTTGCTTTCGATCACCTTCGGCTTGCAGAAAAAATAGCCTTGGAAGTAGTCAAAACCTAACTGCTTGCAAAACTCAAACTCCTCGTACGTCTCGACTTTTTCCGCCAATAGCTTGACGTCGTATTTGCGGAGTTTTGCCACATGGGCAGGCAAATCTTCCTGCCGAATCGCAGGAAGCTCGACTTTGATAATGTCGGCAATCTCCACCAAGGGAATTAGCTCCGGCGAATAGACAAAATCATCCAAAGCAATTTTGTATCCCGCTTCGGACAGTTCCTCCAACGCCGCAATGACCTCGGCATCCGGAGTCACGTCCTCTAAGACTTCCAAAACGACTCGGCTTTTGGGTAGCGAGAAGGCATGGCGATCAACGATGAACTGGCGTGTGACATTGATGAATGCCCGCCGATCATCCACGATTTGATCGATCCCCATCTCTGCAAAAACAGTAAATATCAACTCCGCCGTCGCTTGATCCCCATCGATAAAACTTGCTTGATTAGCGGGTCCATCGCGAAACAAAACCTCATACGCCTCGACATTGTAGTCGGATGTATAAATCGGATGGCGTCCTACGAAAGCTGAAGACATATGAGTAAAGGAGGCTTGATGAAGGCATGGGTTCAAAATAACGAGGGTGCGAACGCTTATTTCACGACCCACTCAATCAATGCGCGGAGCCATGGCTTAAAAACGAAACTCCCCGCTTGCTGTGATAATCTAGCTCCTGAATTCAGTCATGCAAAAAATGCTCTCCCACATTCCAGAAGGGTAAACCCGCTCTTCAAGCACTGATGCCCAGTCCGAAAATCGGCACGAACGAGGCACAAACGACCTACAGAATGCAAGCTAAACTTGGATTCACGAACGTACAACGCCATTGAGCTCGTGGCCAACAATCGCTATGAGTTGAGATGATCCACCGATTTCTGGAACTTCTCATGCGCTATCAATTGCTTACCGCCACACTGATCGTGTTCCTTTCTGGCTGCGCCCAACTTGGTAACTTTTCGCCAACCAAATCGCTGGAGATGCATTTGATTTACCAGCCCACACCGTTTCCAGATGATTTTGACGATTCGGGGCTCCCTTTTGAAGACGTTCGGTTTACCTCGCACGACGGCACCGAATTGCATGGCTGGTTTGCCGATCATGACGAGCCGCTGGGCGTCGCGCTGTTTTGCCATGGAAACGCTGGCAATATCCTGGGGTGTGGCGAAAGTATGATGATCCTGAA
>JBLINZ010000558.1:0-3691 GCA_047639375.1 Mariniblastus sp.
CAAAATCGTCCGGCCCGGGCTTTCGGCCAGCCCGGCAAACAAACCTCCAATCATCACACAGCTTGCGCCCGCGGCGATTGCTTTCGTGATGTCGCCGGAGTAACGAATTCCTCCGTCGGCAATAATTGGCACGTTGTGTTTATCCGCTACCTGGGCTGCTTCGTAGATCGCCGTAATCTGCGGCACACCAATGCCACTGACCACACGCGTCGTACAAATCGATCCAGGCCCAATTCCAATCTTGACAGCGTCGGCACCTGCTTGGATTAACGCTTCACAGCCTTCTGCCGTGGCAACGTTTCCCGCGATGACGTCGATGTCCCATTTCGCTTTGATCGCCCGAACTGTCTCAATGACATTTTTCGAGTGACCGTGGGCACTATCTACGATCAGCACATCAACATCTTGGTCGATCAGTCGCTGGGCACGTTCCAAATCGTGCACACCGATCGCCGCACCAACTCTCAGCCGTCCCTGTCCGTCTTTGCAGGCGTTAGGGAACCGCTGCATCATGTCGATATCACGGATCGTAATAAGCCCCGTTAGTTTCCTTTCTTCGTCAATCAGCAAAAGCTTCTCCACCTTTTTTGCCGTTAAAACTTTCTCAGCTTCCTCAAGCGTTACATTCCCTGTAGCCGTTACCAACGGTTCTCTGGTCATTACCTCGGAAACTGCGGTCTCACCTGATTCGAGAAACCTTAAATCGCGGCGAGTCAAAATCCCTGCTAGCGTGCGGTCCGCATGCACAATCGGGATGCCCGAGACATTGTGTTGCGCCATTAGGGCTTGGGCTTCGCCGACTGAGGCTTCTGGCGGCAGCGTGATCGGATCGAGGATGATCCCATTGGCGGATCGTTTTACGTTGTGGACTTCTTTGGCCTGTTCTTCGGGCGACATGTTTTTGTGGATCACACCTAGTCCACCGACTTTGGCTAGACCGATGGCCATGGCATGTTCGGTGACGGTATCCATGGGCGAGCTGATCAGCGGGATTTTAAGATTGATACGCTTGGTCAACCGCGTGGAGACTTCAACTTCAGCGGGGATGACTTCGCTGTATCGTGGCTCGATAAGAACATCATCGAAGGTGATGGCGGTATGGCGAATTTTGTCCTGCATGAGAGCCTCAACTTACCCAAGGTTTGGATGAATGAAGCACTTAATTATGCGATTATTTGGTCTCTTTGACAATCAGCCTGCCATCGACTTGTCGCCTAAATATGCGAAGATAACCTTAGAATGCTCAGCGAATCGCCGTCTTATGAAGATTGATCAAGATTGGCGAGCGGAAGAGGCAAGCTAGGAAGAGGATCCAATTCGATGAGTAAGTCGAAAGCCCCCACAAAAGCCCAGTCAGTTTCTCAGCTTTCTCAGGCGATCAAAAATAGTCTTAACTCTCGGTTTCCGACGGTTTGGGTGGCTGGAGAAATCTCTGGAATGACGCAAGCGAGTTCTGGTCACGTGTATTTGACGCTCAAGGACCAGCAATCGCAGATCAACGGGATCATTTGGCGAAGCGAGGCGGAGAAATTAGATTTCGCGGTCAAGAATGGGATGGAAGTCGAATGCATTGGCAGTGTCGACGTCTATCCGCAACGTGGAACTTATCAGCTGATCATTCGCAAGATGAAGCCAAAGGGTGTGGGGGCGAACGAGTTGGCGTTTCGCCGTTTGCACGCCAAACTTTCTGACGAGGGGTTGTTTGATCCGTCCCACAAGAGGGAGCTGCCTGCGATTCCGAAGCATGTGGCTGTAATCACGAGTCCAACTGGCGCCGCGATTCGAGATTTTCTGCAAGTCTTGACGCGGCGTTGGGATCGAATTCGGGTGACGGTGGTGCCGGTCAAAGTCCAGGGGCCGGGTGCGGCGGCAGAGATCGCGGCGGCGGTGAGGATCTGCAACCGGATGCAGGTCCCGCTTGATGCGATTGTTGTGACACGAGGCGGCGGCAGCGTCGAGGACTTGTGGAGTTTCAATGAAGAGATTGTGGTTCGGGCGATCTTCGATTCGGAGATTCCCGTCGTTTCAGGCGTCGGACACGAGATCGACGTGACCCTCTCGGACTTGGTGGCCGACGTGCGGGCGTTGACTCCCTCGGAAGCCGCGGAGCGACTGGTTCCAAACTTTCCGGAGGTTGACGAAATGCTGGTCGCGGCTCATCAGCGAATGACGCAATTGGTGACGTCGCGAGTTCGCGATGCGAATCAACGCTTGGAATCGCTGGCGTCTCGGCCTGTGATCACTCAGCCATTGGAGCGGATTCGAAACGCGGCGATGGGATTGGACCAGCTGGAACGCGACATAAATCGAGCTGCGACGGCCAAGCTTGAGTCAACGGAGGGCTCGATTAAGGAGATGGTGGCGCGCATGAACGCGATCAACCCACTAGCGGTCTTGACTCGAGGCTACTCAGTGACGACGGGAGAACAGGGTGAATTAATTAGCGGTTGTGAATCTGTGAAACCGGGTGGTAAAATCTTGACGAGACTGGTCGATGGCACGGTATTCAGTCGCGTCGAAAAAGTCCAAAAACTGGATGAGACGTAAGCGAAACATCGTCGAGTTACAGTTCGATCGTACGCGATCGTACGCGATTGTCAGGTGCGACGGGTGGCAAATTCGATCGGTTCAAATTTTGTATTTCAACTTCAGTGAGGCTGTGGTTCTCTTGGCCAAGAAAAAAGCAAAATCGAAAACGGCAAAGACGATTCCATTTGAGGAGTCATTTGAGCAGCTCAAGCAATTCGTCTCTCAATTGGAAGACGGGAATCTGACATTGACGGATTCTTTGGAGACTTACGAGCGTGGTGTGGCGAGCTTGAAGCAATGCTACGAGTCGCTGAACGCGGCTCAGCGACGTATCGAATTGCTGGTGGATCTTGATGAGCAAGGAAACTTGATCACTCGCCCCTTTGACAATACATCTTCAACGCAGATGACAGAGGGCACTCGACGATCGGTGGGCGAACTCGCCGTTGATGAAGATGATGAAGAAGAATACGACGTTGATGAGGACTTGGATGAGGAGTCCGGCGAGCAGGATTCGGATTCGTCGGATAGTTTGTTTTAGTAGTGAAACGATAACCCGACGCGTAACGGTTTGTTGAGTTAAGATGCGAGACGAAAGATCGTTTAACGATTAGCGGGTAGGCGGCAGTGTCAATCGCAGAGCGTTTAAAGGCGTGGGCGATTGCCGCTTGAAGTCGGGCCACTAACGAGGGCTCTGTCTCGCTGGCGCATTCGGGCTGTGATAGCCCCACTTAATCGGTCATTAAATCAACAAGCCCTCGCTTCGACTTTGGCACTTTTCCGTAGCCGGCGTCGCCAGACTTCGGGAGAACCATCTGCGAATCCCGAGCTGTTGCCAATCCGGCAACAACTCACTCCTTTGATCAATCCAGGAACAACACGCGTCTAGCAGGTTTGTGATTTTGAAAGTGCGAAAGTCGAACTGGCGCGTCGGGATGCCAATCAAGTCACAGCCTAAGCGAGTCCATGATTTGAACGCGTAGACGATCAGTCGGGTTTGGAATAGACTGTTAGGCTGCCGACAAAAGTGCGGTTATTGAATGGCTTGAAGGCGGACGTCATCGGAAATGTATTCCGATTCGCGTGAACACTAATCGTTTGGATTTTGGTTGATGACAACTTCGGATGCGGCACTTTTCCCACCTGAAATCGAATCGTTTCG
>JBLINZ010000559.1:0-3687 GCA_047639375.1 Mariniblastus sp.
ACCGTGGAGGACTCGCGACGTTCGCAGGAAAAATCTGGTGAGGGAGAATTGAAGACGTCTAGCATCGGAGGCAGTACGCCCCGAAGTTTCACAATATAGATCGACCGCCGATGCCGCTGTTGCGGTTTGGGGTTGGGCACCCACGCCGAGGCGAACGTACCCATCACTTGACGCGGTTGCATCGCCACCTCAACGTTGATTTCGGGACGACAGGGGATTCCACCGATGGCCGGACTGAGCTCCCCGGTGACCGCCAGCATCGCATCACGAAGCTCCTCGGCGGTGAGGCGACGCGGCTCAAAAACGGCGTACTGACTCACTGCCGAATCGTAAGAGTGATTACTGGGGCTGGCGGGCTGTTGGGCTTCACTTGCTTGCGGATCTTGAGAATACTGACTCGAGCGGCGGTAGGTTTTCGAGAGCATGATCTGTCGATGCAAATTCTTGATCGACCAGCCGTTCTTAACCAACGACGAAGCGAGGTAATCCAGCACTTGGGGGTGGGTTGGCCGTTGGCCAGTCGACCCGAAATTGTTTGGATTGCCCGCAATCGCTTTTCCAAAATGCCATTGCCAAACCCGGTTCACGATCACGCGTGTCGTCAGCGGATTTTTTGGATGAGCCACCCATTCTGCAAACTTAGCCCGCCGTCCCGCCAGATCCGCAGAAATTTCACTGGGCACGAGATCGCCGATCACACTCAAAGTTCCCGGCGCCACCGGTTCGCCTTTCGCGAATGGGTCGCCATTGGATCGAATGCATGAGGCTTCGAGTTCACCTTGTTGAACGTTCTTCGGCATTCGCAAGGGAGCGTGAACGCGAGTCAAAGTCGGAGTGTGGCCACTGTAAACCGAATGAGCATACGGCTCGTAGCGATCCAATTCCCATTGCAAGCGTTGCAACCCCTTGCCTGCAACTCGATTGACGCCGAATTGTTGCGTCGTGAAACCAACTAGCTGCGGAGGAAACTCGTCTTGTGGAATTCCGCGTTTGACGAAATCGTTCCGCACGGCGTTGAAGGCACCCGTGGGCTTTTTCAATTTGAATTTTGCAAATGCATCCACCCATTGCTGTTTGTGCTGGTGGAGCGTCGCTTTTTCTTGTTCGAATTTTTGGTTTTCGAGATCCTGTTTTTCTGGACTCTGTTTTTCAAGGGCTCGCTCGTGTACCGAGGTGAGATCGGTCAGTTTATCCGCAAACCAATTCTTGGCGTTCGCTTCCAAGACGGCCTGCATCTGAACTTGGGTTTCGACATAGGCTTGTTGCCTTTGTAATAAAAATCGCTTTTCTTCAAACCCAGCGGTGTTTTCGCTGTCCAGAAATTTCGCGGGTCGCTCCGCCAATTGAGTCGTCGCAAACACGGCTTGAATGCTGTAGTAATCGCGAGTGGGGACCGGATCAAACTTGTGGTCATGGCATCTCGCACATTGAAGGGAATGCCCTAGGAAGGCCTCGCCAACGCTGTTGGTGACATCATCAAGAAACCGTTGACGGGCGACTCGCTCGACTTCCATGACCGTTAATTCCCATGGCCCCATTCGCAGGAACCCAGTCGCGATAACGCCTTCGGGATCGCCGGGCATGATTTCATCGCCTGCGATTTGCTCTTTCACAAATCGATCGTAGGGCTTGTCGTTGTTGAATGACCGGACGACGTAATCACGATAACGCCAAGCGTTACCGCGCTCGTAGTCGTTGGCAAAACCTGAGGAGTCGGCGTAGCGGGCCACGTCCAGCCAATGGGCTGCCATTTTTTCACCATAGTGCGGCGAGGCCAACAAGCGTTCGATAACCGCAGCGAACGCTTGATCGTCGGACCGATCGTCGTTGACGAAAGCGGTGACTTCGGTGGGAGTGGGTGGCAGACCGATCAGGTCAAAAGTCGCGCGTCGAATCAGTTCGCGTCGCGAGGCGAGAGGAGCGACTTGCATTCCGTCTGGGAGTGCGTTTTCAATCAGTTCGTCGATTGCATGGCGCTTACTTTGACGAGCATCAAGAACATTTGCGACATTATTTACCGGCTGATAGGCCCACAAACCGGCTGGATCGTACTTTCGGTTGGTCCAATCTGGTGAAAGTCCACCTGAAGTCTTGATGGGTAATCCGTCCTCGCTGGCCCATGCTTCTGAGTATTGTTTCAAGATCGCTGCTTGGCGTTGTTTCGAGGGCCAGCTGGCTCCCGATTCAATCCAGTCGTGCAGCCACGCCAATTGCTGTTCACTGAGCTTCTCTGATGCCTTGGGTGGCATCGCAGAAAACGTTTCTTCGTCTCGGGCGGCTGCCCGATAGATTGAGCTGATTCCAGGTTTGCCAGCAACCAGCCCCGGTTCTCCACTGTCACCACCTGTCGTCGAAGACTCGAACGACCGCAGGTCAAGACCGCCTTCGATTTCATTCAGTGCGGCACCATGGCAAGCCACACATTTTTCTTGAAGCAAGGGGGCAATTCGACGAGCAAACAGAATTTCACTTGGGTCGTCGACCGTCTCATCGGCCGCAGCAACCATCGAAAGGCAAGCCACGACTGAACAAACGAACAACCGCATAAGCGACTGGAACCCTGACACAGCTCCCACGCAACGTCCTAGATTCTGTCGTCCGGCCTGATTGCTAGAAACTCTTGCGGCCAAATTGAATGGTGCCTCCATTAGTATCCCGCTCCTAGTTGGTAAATCTCTACAATCTCATCGCCCGCCAACGGCTCATGATAGATCAAGAACTCATCGACGCGTCCGTTCAAGTTTCGAACAGGAAACGGAACGCCTTCAGCGGGCAAACCCCAGTTCCCGATTTCGCAGGCGCCAAAGGTTACTTGGCGACCGTCACGATGATGCTCACTGATTTCTCGGCTAACTTCCTGGCCATCAAAATACTGAACGGCTTCTCCGGTCGTCGAATCGAAAGTCACGGCTACGTGATGCCAGCGTCGACCGCCGGCCCCAATGATCGGTGGTGAATAGTAAATTTGATTTTGGCGATAAGGCTTGAATTTCTCTTGGCTTTTGGGCGTTGGAGACCGCCAATAGTTGACAGAGAACATTAACCGGCCAGATTGCTCGATTTGCCAATGGGGCTCGCCGTCTTCGTATCCATCGGCCAACAAAAGTGCATTGTATTTACGATCAAGACCATCGACGCGAATCCAAGCCGCCATGGTCAATCCGTCGTAGCGTCCATCGCCAAGGTTGATCCGAACGCGATCGCCGGGACTCTTGAATTCCATTGCGTTCTTGGTCGGCCAGCGTCCTTCGACCCAACGGGTGCCCACGGCCGAACCCGACCTCGAGGGATGCTTGGGAAGCGTGAAGCTGTTGACGAGCCGGTCCCAACGCTCGTCTTCCCAATGCTTGAAAAGATAGCATCCAAGAATACGCTTGTCC
This sequence comes from Mariniblastus sp., assembly GCA_047639375.1. Classification (GTDB taxonomy): domain Bacteria; phylum Planctomycetota; class Planctomycetia; order Pirellulales; family Pirellulaceae; genus Mariniblastus. The sequence goes on from JBLINZ010000559.1 coordinate 3,381, forward strand.
TTGCGAACCGATTTCATGGTTTCCCACCACTGAATCGAGAACTCTTGGTAGAACGACTCAATGCGTTCCTCGAACTGGCCCACACTTGGAAAATTGGCAGGTGTCGCTTGCCCAGAAACGGGGGACTGGTCGTCGGATGTCTCAAGACTTTCGCCTTCGCGAATGATCTTCATCGCCGCCCCCGAGACGTGAGCTTCGACTTCACCTTCGAACACATGCAAGGCCGACTCGGAGCCGTCGACTTCGACCCCAAACTCCGTCCCTAGATCGACCACTTTCATACCAGGCAAGATCAAGCGAAAACCGA
>JBLINZ010000560.1:0-3628 GCA_047639375.1 Mariniblastus sp.
CTTGGGTCACGGTGCACAGGCTGCAGATAATCAATGCCGCTAGTAGTCGAAGTCTCATTGGTTCTCGTTTGATTACTAGGAAGTTCCTTTTGCCGGCTGGGCTAGATGACGGCCGACAGACACTACCAATGGCCGCGTGGGTTTTAAGTTTTACGAAAAACGCGACGCAGAATTGTGTCATTTCAGTCCGCAAGGAATCAGTTATTCGTGAAGTATAGCCTGATTTGTAGGGCAAGTCGTCAAGACTTTCGGTGTGCCGGGCGGCCGAAACTCTTGACACATTTCGCTATGGAGGAACTGGCTCGCACGTCTGAGTGCCACGCATCGAGCCTAAGGATGGGAATAGGAAATTATATTCGTGAAGACAATAACAACGATTTTAATGTCCGAATTGCGAATCTGGTCGGTTGATCTCTGTGACTAGCCAACCATTCAGGTCAGGCAGGCAGAACGTTTTGTGAATCCAGCAACAATCGATTTAGTTATCGAAAACGTGCTTTTTTGAGCATGATTCGTTTATGTATTTCCGTCTACAATGGGACAATCATCATACGAGGATTACTATGCATACGGAAACCAGATCATTTCGCCGTCGCTTGTTTTTGAAGTCTGCTTTTGCGACTTTGACACTCCCAGCGATGGAAGCCATTGTTCCCAAAGCGGTTGCTGCGGACGTTGGTTATCAAGCCCGAACAGAATCACGTCGGTTGGTTTGTATCGGCAACTCGTTTGGGATGTACCAGCCGAAGTTCTTTCCTAAGGAAGCTGGAAAGAACTACCAGATCACGCCGTTGTTGAAACCGATCGAGCGACATCGCAACGACTTTACCGTTTTCTCCAATCTGGACCACGGAATCAAAGGCGGTCATTTCGCGGTGCATTCGTTCCTGAGCGGTGTTCAATTGGATGACGCCAAAGCGATGCCCAATGGGAATATTTCCGTCGATCAAAGAGCCGCTGAGATGATTGGCGCTCGCACAAGATTTCCTTCCCTGACCATCGGTTCAACTGATGGGCTGCACGGGGGGTGCAAAATGTGTTGGACTCGAACGGGAGTCCGTGTTCCTCCCATCGAAGGACCACGCGAGCTGTTTCGTAAGATGTTTGTCGACGTTAACGCGTCAAAAAAAGCCGAGTCGGTCGATCGCTTTCGGCTGCAAGGTTCAATTCTCGACGCCCTCCAAGACGAAGCCAGTAGTCTTGGCCGGCGAGTGAGCGGGCGAGATCGCAAGAAACTTGAGGAGTACTTCTCTTCTGTGCGCGACGTTGAAAAGAGAATTCAACAACAGGAAAATTGGCATTCGATTCCCAAGCCGAAAGCATCAATCGAAGAGCCCGCGAACGAGAATCTGATCGAAGACATTCCGGATCTCTATGAACTGATTGCGATCGCGTTGGAAACGGATGCGACGCGGATTGCCTGTCTGGAGCTTGCCGGGGCAGGTTTCAAAACAGGAATTCTAGGATTGCAAAAGGGGTACCACAGCTATTCGCACCATGGAATGGATTCGAAGAATATTGAAGGGCTCGTCAAGCTGGAGCTCTATCAGATGTCGCAGTTCTCGAAATTTCTTGATCGATTGAAGGCGATTGAGACGCCAGATGGCAACGGGAATTTACTGGATCAAACCTCCGTTCTTTTTGGCAGTGGAATGGGAAACGCGAATTCACATACGAACAAAGATTTGCCCGTCATTCTGGCTGGTGGCGGGTACGAGCTCGGTGAGCACCGGGTCCTGCCAAAGGAAAAAAAGAATCGCGTTCGGCTTTGCAATCTCCTGCTTTCGCTCCTTCATCGAATGGGTGTTGAGGACGAAAGCTTCGGAACCAGCAACGGAGTCATGACGGGTTTGGAGTTAAGAGCATGACGATTGTCACAAGGTCGTTGTTTCTGGTTTGTGTGTTGTTCGCGTTCATCGGTTTTGCTTCACCAGCAATCGCGGTGATGTTAAACGATGACCTCACACTAACGCAGGAAGCTTTTGACTCGGAAATCAAACCATTCTTCAAAAAGCACTGCATCGCCTGTCATGGAACGAAGAAGCAAAAGGCCGATCGCCGTTTCGACCGACTCTCTTTTCCCATTGCGGATGATAATGCTTTGGTTGATTTTCAGGATGCGCTCGATGCCCTGAACCTTGGCGAGATGCCACCCGAAAATCGGCCTCAACCCGAGGAGGCTGAAACAGCAACAGTCATTAAGTGGCTGACGGCTTCGGTGAGTCAATTTCAAGCCAGCAGGAAAAGCACGGGTGGCGAAACCGTATTGAGGCGGCTAAATCGTCGGGAGTATCTGCATACGGTCGAAGATCTATTCGATTTGGATATTCGAGGATTCGACCCGACCAACGGTTTTCCGGCAGATCAACAAGTGCACCACTTGGACAATCAAGGCGACACGCTGGTGACGTCTGGTTTCTTGCTAAACCAATATCTCCAGGCGGCCGACGTGATTCTTGAGAAGGCGTTACCTGAAACCGAAAAGCCAAAGATAAATAAATGGCACTTCGAAGACAATTTCAAGCATCAACCAGAATTGAATAGCCGGCTTGAAAGGAACGAGCGAAAAATCAGGCAAACATCGGAAGCCGAATCTAAGAAGCGAATTCCATCGTCCATTCGTATTTATGAGCATCCTCGCTCTCGACGTCACATGGGTTGTTTTGGTTTTGTCAATGAATTCGCTCAGGGAGTTCCCGTTGACGGATTCTATTGGATCACATTGGATGTAGAGGCGCGTCATCGCGTTCCGCCCTACAAGGAAAATTATTCGCGCACGAATTCAGAAGAGCCGATGCTGCTCGCGATCGTGCCGGGGGATGTGCAGTTCAGCGACCTTCATATTCCACAACCGCTTGAGCCGGAACTTGTCAGGTTTGAGCTAGTCGATGGAAATCAAACAATCAAGGCGAAGGTTTGGTTGCATCAAGGAACGACACCGCGTTTTATCTGGCCCAATGGTTCTGGCCGCATGCGTGCAGCGTTTATCGAGGTTGGGAAGAAGTTGTTGGCCGAGAATGGGCAGAAGAAACCTGCCGTTGAGGAGGCTTTTGTTTACGGCCTGGCTTATGGAGAGCTGCCTCAAATTCACATTCATGCAGTGACGATTGAAGGTCCAGATTTTGAACAGTGGCCTCGACCGGTTCACAAGGAGTTGCTTGGCGGAGTCGACTTCGATCGCAAACGCAATCGTGACAACGTTGAGCGGTTCTTGTCGAAAGTCTATCGTCGTCCTGCGGCCTCCCAGGAAGTAGATCGAATTCTGAAAGTGATCGAGCTGCGAGAATCGCAAGGCATTAATGGGTTGAAGGCCTATCGAGATGGATTGAAGGCAGCCCTGTGTTCGCCAGGATTCTTGTATCTCGATGAGCCTGCTGCAGGGAGTCCCAACCGAATTAGCCAATACGCGATTGCATCACGGCTTTCGTATTTTCTTTGGTCGTCGTTGCCCGATGAAACGTTGTTGAAACTTGCGGAAGCCTCACAGCTGGCGGATCCAATGGTGTTGTCAGCTCAGGTCGAAAGAATGTTGAAGGATCCAAAGTCCGATCGGTTCATCGAAGGGTTTCTTGGCAGCTGGTTGACGCTGGGTGAGCTGGGGCAAACGCCGCCGGATCGTGGTGCCTTT
>JBLINZ010000561.1:0-3591 GCA_047639375.1 Mariniblastus sp.
GCCAGTGCGTGTCACGATTGTGGCCTGCACTGGATTGAGTCGATGCTCAATCCGGTCGTAACGATCCAGCTCTTTTTCTTGCAAATCTTGAACGAAAAAAGAGGGTCAAACGAAAAAAGAGGGTCAGGAGCCTTAAAACATTTCCACCAACAAAAAACCGAAGTCAAATGACTCACAAGGGCTGTCAACCAAAAAGACCGAGATGCAATTTTGGGGACAGGCTGCGTTAAGGCGAGATCAATTCCCTTGAGCTGACAGTAGGTGTGCCAACGGTGAACTTGGCGCAGCGATCTGTTGTCTGCCCCCGGATTCCCCCCCGATTTTGATCTATGATTCCGCGGACGGTGGGAACCAGCCTTTGACGTCTTCTAGAATCATGTAGAGGCAAGGAACCAGAACGAGGATAATGGCGGTTGCAAACAGGATCCCAAATCCGAGTGAGATCGCCATCGGGATGATGTACTGAGCCTGCAAGGATTTCTCAAAGATCAGCGGCGTGAGTCCGCCAAACGTTGTGAGGGTGGTGAGCATGATCGGTCGAAACCGTCGCAGCCCCGCCATGGAAATAGCCTCCAACGCCGAATGCTCGTGCCGCCGCCGGTTGGCATAATCGATCATGATCAGCGAATCGTTAATTACGACGCCGGAAAGTGCGATCACTCCCATCACGCTAACCAGGGATATGTCGTATCCCAAAATGATGTGGCCAATCAACGCACCAACGATCCCAAACGGAATCGCGACCAACACAATGAGCGGCTGAATGTATCCACGAAACGCGATCGCTAAGAGCGAGTAAATCACCGCCAACGCCAGACCAAAATATCCCCAGAGTGCTTCGGTTGCCTGTCGCATCTCGGCGTCACTGCCTTCAAAACTCCAAGTCAGTCCCGGGAACTCGTCTCGGAGTTGAGGTAATTCTTGCGTCTTCAACGCGTCGATCACTTGCGATACGGCACCGGCGGGTTCCGCGTCCATGGAGACCCCGATCACACGCCGGCCGTCTCGACGATTGATGGAATTGAACGCGAGACTTTCCGTCACGTCGGCGACGTCGAGTAGTGGGACTTCCGCTCCGTCGGGTGTGCGGATGATTAGATCTTCGAGGTGGTGAAGGTCTTCGCGTTCGTTTTCGGGTAACTTGACTCGGACTTCGATTTCGTTAGTCCCACGTAACAAACGCAGGGCTAAACTCCCAAAGAACGCCCCCCGTAGCTGTTTGCCCAGCTCTTCGTCGGTCAACCCAAGCGAGCGGCCTTCGGGGCGCAGTCGGAAATCGTATTGCGACTTGCCCTTGTTGTAGTTGTCACTCACATCGCGAGCGTTGGAGTAGCCCTCGACTCGTTCTACGAATGCGAGTGCTGCTTTTTCCAGGACCTCAATATCGCTGTGGCTGAGATCAACGCTGATGTCGCGACGATAACCGGCTGGCCCACGCTCGGCACGAAACGTGACTTGGCTGACGCCGGGCAAATCTCCGATCGAATCCCGCCACAGTTCGATGACTTCGTTCGCCGTCATGTTGCGTTGATCCGGTGGCTTCATCACAATTTCGACGTCGATGAAGCTTTGGCCACGGACGTTGGTTTTGATTCCCTCGGCGACCTCATAAAGATTGTGTTCCTCGAACATTTTCAAGCTGGCTCGGGTGACCGTGTCTGCGATCTTGGCGGCTTGGTCTGGCGTGGTGCCGACGGGCATCCGAACGCCCGCTTCGATTTCGTCGGCCGAGACCTCGGGCATCAGGACCATGCCCATATGCGCGCTCGTTGCGTAACCGCCCAAAACCAGCAACATGGCAACCGCGAGCGAGGCCGTGATGTATCGATTATTGAGGCACAGCTTGAGGATCGGGGTGTAGACAATCTCAACCAAACGGTTGAATCTTCGGCTAAAACGTTGCTGCCCGTTGTGTAGCCAGGCGCCAATCCCTCTGCGATCTGGATTCGGATTTGCCGACTTCGTGTGGGCCAAATGGGCTGGCAGGATGAAGAGTGATTCGATCAGTGATAGAGACAGCACGATGATCACGACGACGGGCAACGGCCCCCAGAACTTTCCGGTTTCACCCGGAATGAACATTAGAGGCACGAAGGCAACGATGTTCGTCAAGATGCTAAACGTCACCGGGCCCGCGACTTCACGCGTCCCCTCAATGGCGGCTCCCTCGTTGTCGAGGAATGTTTGTCGTTTCTCGTAAACATTTTCACCGACCACGACTGCATCATCGACCACAATTCCCAGCACGACCAGAAACCCAAAAAGGGAGATCATGTTGACACTGACCCCGACGACAGGCATCAATAAAAGTCCGCCGATAAAAGCGATCACCATGCCCATCATGACCCAAAATGCCAAGCGGATTTCGAGAAACAGTGCGAGAATCACAAACACAATCACGGTTGCCATCAGGGCGTTCTTTGAAACCAGCGATAGGCGACGGCGAAACTCTTCGGCGTTGTTGCTGTCGATCCGCCAAGCGACGCCCGGCGGCATGAGGGGCTCAAATTCTCGCATGGTTTGCTCGACGGCTTCAGCGACATCGGCAGGCGACTGCGAGCCAACTCGGTAAATATCCAGTTCGACCGAGGGCGTTTGGCTGAATTGAGAATGAAACCCGACCTCTTCAAACCCGTCGCGGATGGTGGCGATATCTCCTAGCGTCACGACGGGACCGGCCCGACCGGCAATGATTTCAATCCCCGCAAATTCATCGGCCCACTGCTTACGAGCTTTGACCCGCAGCAAAATTTCGCCCGCGGTGGTTTGCACAGAGCCCGCCGCAACATCTTGGCTGGACGTACGAATGATACTAGCAACGTCTGGGAGGGTCAGGCCGTATTCACGCAGCCGCGCCCGCGGAATCTCGATGTGGGTGACGTACGAAGGGACACGTCGCAATTCGACTTGCGTGATCTGTTCGTGCGATTGAAGTTGATCTCGCAATTGCTCGGCGAGCTTACGAAGCGCCCAGACATCGATCGGGCCGTAGATCGCGACTTGCATGACCTCTTGTTGCTCGGCTCGCAGGCGGACCTCCGGTTGTTCAATTTCATCCGGAAACGTGCGAATCCGACTGACTGCTTGATCGATATCCTGATAGACCTTCATTCGGTCCTGCCCAGCCACGAGCTCGATTGAGACTTGTCCACTGCCTTCGCGAGCATAGCTAGTGATCTCTCGGATCCCTTCGACGCCGCGAACGGCTTCTTCGATCGGACGGAGGATTCCCTGCTCAACTTCTTCGGGCGCGGCACCCGGGTAGCCCACACCGACTTCAACAATGTCCAATTGGAATTGGGGAAAGACTTCTTTTTGAATCGTGATGGCCGACCAGATTCCACCGCCGAGCAGCAGGAACATCAAGAGATTGGCGGCGATCGAATTCTGAGCCATCCAGGCGATCGGGCCGCGTCGAGTAACGGGAGGCATGGCGTCAATCGCTGGTGAGTCGGGATCGCCAGCGTCTGCTGGTTCGGTCGGTTCGTTGGGGGAGCAGCTCATTTTACTACCGCTTTGCTTTTGGAATCCGTCGCATCGCTATCGAATTCCGTCGCATCGGACGCAGGCTGCTCACCTTGCGAGTTTTCG
>JBLINZ010000562.1:0-3578 GCA_047639375.1 Mariniblastus sp.
TTCCGCGTCAAGCCAGAGTGGGAAACGTCAAAAAATCTCGGAAAAACTGCTACCAAATTCGCTTGGCAAGCGGATCACGCTCATAGTTCCGACGTAATACCGAATCCGGTTCAGCTTGAGTCTTCAAGCGAAAAAGCCCCGCGGCGGCAAGCCCTGATACGAATCCGCCAGCGTGAGCCATGTAAGCGATGCCGCCGGTCCGTGTCGCCGTTATTCCCCCGAGGCTGCTGAGCAGCTGAGTCGCCCCCCAAACGCCCAACACCAAGATTGCCGGGACAGAGATGATCGTCATGAAGCACACCACGTTGACTTTGTTGCGTGGGAACAAGACGACGTAGGCTCCCATGATCCCTGCGATCGCTCCCGAAGCCCCCAGGTTGGGTATCACCCCGTCCGGATTGAGGAAGATTTGCGAAAGCGAACCAACCACACCGGATGTCAAATAGAACAGCAAAAAAATGACATGCCCAAACCGATGCTCCACGTTGTTTCCGAAGATCCAGAGATAAACCAGATTCCCGACCAGATGGCCAACGCCGCCATGCATGAATATCGCACTGATCAAAGTAAACCAAATCACTGGCGGACCAGCGGCCTGAGGCACTTGCCCCATCTCGCCATTAGACAATTCAATTAACTGGGGAGTCACCAAATCCTGCCCGGTCATAATTTCCTTGGGTATCACGCTCCAGCCGTAAGTAAATTCCGGATGGAAGTGCTGATAAATGAACACCGCAACATTCAGTATCAGAAGAAAATTAGTCACGAACGCGAATGTGGTAAGGCCCTTATCATCGTCGCTGATAGGGAACAGCACTACTTGGCTTTGATGTCGTAGCAGTAGATCATTTCTTGATCTCGAACGTAGAGCTTTCCGTTCGAGACGACCGGGTGGGTCCAGACCATGCCTTGGCCCGCCCGACGCTTGGTTTGAGGACCGATCACAAACGAACCTTTGATCTCGTACTCGTCTTGGTTGGCGCTAAACAACACGACTTTCCCATCTTTTTCCTGGACGAGATAGAACATGCCATCCGCGTATCCAAGCGAACCTTTCTTCAAGTCGCGTTCCGCCCACATTTTCTTACCGTCCGCAGCATTTTGACAAACAAAAACCAAACCGCTGGAACCAAAATAGTAGTCGCCGACTCGAATCACGCCACCGTGATGATTTTGCATGTCCTTGGAATACCACTGCTCCGACACGGCATTGCCGTTCCCAAGCTCAAGTTGCGTTGAGCCTACTCCGTATCCACTGGAAACGTAAACTTGGCCGTCTTGAAAAATGGGAGACGGAATGATTGCTGTCCGACCACCCCATTTAGACTTCCAAATGACTTCCCCCGTCTCGGGGTGCAAGCTTACAACCGCGTGTTCGGTTAGCTGAACGTACTGAAGCTGATTGTTCCAATCGACTGGAAGAATCGAGGAATAGTTCTTGGATGAAGGAGTCGTTTCTGATCCGTCTTCTCTCGTACTTGTGATGGGAACCGATTGCCAAACTTTCTTGCCTGTGTTTTTGTCGAGCGCCAAAATCGTCCCTAGGGAGCCACCGGGGGTGCAGATGACTTTGTTTTGATCAACCAATGGCGATTCTGAATACCCCCATGTTGGAATCTTGCCACCAAAATCCAAGAGCTCCGCGCTCCAGACCTGCTTGCCATCTGATTTGCCTAAACAAGCCAGATGTCCGCCAGCGCCTAGGACATATATTCGATCGCCGTCCACGGTTGGTGTACTTCGAGGCCCGTCTCCCCATTGAGTAAGAAAGCCGCCTTCTTTGGGACCGCCCTGGGGCAGGGGCTTCATGGCTGTCCGCCAGACCTCTTTTCCAGTATTGGCGTTGAGGCAGATTGCGAACTCTCGATTGTCTTCCATACCAAGCGTGAACAACTGGTCGCCGACAATCGAAAATCCGGCGTACCCCAGTCCCGAATTCTTATTGACCCACAGTTGGTTAGGGCCGCCTTCTGGCCACGTTTTCAACAAGCCAGTTTCCGCAGACTGATCATTGCGGTTGGGGCCTCGCCAAAATGGCCAATCATCCATCGCTACAGCGGCGGAAGATAGCGTTAGCAAAAATAGCATTAGCGTTAGCAGCAACGACTTTTTTGAAAGCAAAGCGATCATCGGTTTCCGGCATTCATAATTAGGGAGTAACTTGTCCGTTCTTATATAATTTCCCCAAGCGTCGGGGACAAGTTCACTCTGGACGATGGCCATGAATAACGCGTTTCTCAAGCGTTTTGGAGACAGAAAACGTGAAATACTTGTGAATCTGCTCGCATATTATATAGCGGGTTTCTCTAGGGGACGCTCGCTACGAGGCTGACATTTTATTGCTTACAATGTCTCAAAGCGAGAAATGTGCCCCGACGCGTTACCGAGAACGGACAACGATTGAAGGCGAGTCACTCACGAGAACGCTTCTTCGCTCACGCGTCGGGCTACCAAAAGACGTTGCCTTTGGCTCCGAAGCTGACATTCAATCACAACTGATTTCGTCAAGCGGAAAATGGAAATTCGTCACTTAGGCGAGGCCAATTGCAGACCTTCGCTACGACGAAAAGATGCCGAATGACTTGGCATCCGCACCGGTATAAATCAATTTACGAATCGTCATCTATCAGCACACTCAATTGTCCTCAAGATCGCGAGGTCGATACTGCTCCGAATTCAACGCAGAGCGATTTAATGCGTCAGCCGGAACCAAGGGCGACCGTCATGGAAATCGCGTCTTCCATTGACTTCCTCACTAACGTGGCAACAAACCGCTACGCCGACGTTGGAACCGAAGTTTGTGAATTCTGTGCCCGTTCGCAGAGCACATGAAAGTCACTTCTTACATCGTTGTCTGTTAAGCCCAACTGTGGCCGCGAAATCGCTTCGAATTCTGATTCGTGACGCAAGAACGCATCGACAACTTCAGGATCAAACTGCGAGCCAGAACCGGTAAGAATAATCGCTCGGCTCTCCAGATGACTCATCGGCTCCTTGTAGGGCCGTTTGGAAGTCAACGCATCATAAACATCTGCGACCGCTACGATACGGGCCACCAATGGGATTTCATAATCGGAAAGCCCATGAGGATAGCCTTTGCCGTCCCAACGTTCGTGGTGATAGTAAGCGATTTGCTTAGCCGTATGCATGAATACGTTGTTCCCCAATCGAGATTGGATCGCTTCCAAGCACTCGCCGCCAATGAGCGTATGGAGCTCCATGACTTCGCGTTCTTCTTTTGTAAGCCGACCTGGTTTCAGCAAAATCGAATCAGGAATTCCAACTTTGCCGATATCATGCAACGACGACGCCAACGCCAAATTGCGTACAGCTTCATCATCCAGTTCCGGCATGTGATGCGACAAATCATTTGTCAAAATCGTGACGTAGCTGCGAATTCGATCGAGATGCTCGCCCGTGTCGTTGTCTCGCGATTCGGCCAATTTGGCCAAACCGAAGATGACGGCATTTTGGGTTTTCACCAATTCCATTTCACGTTGCGTGACTTGCTGTTCCAAACCGTAACTCAAATTGTCGACGCTGGTGGAAGTGCGATTCAGGATCATTGTGATCAAACT
>JBLINZ010000563.1:0-3561 GCA_047639375.1 Mariniblastus sp.
CCCCTGTTTTCGGAGCGACGTCAGCCGGCGAGAGTCCTGTTGAGCCAGTCGTTCTCCGGCGTTCGCGCGATCAAGTGCTGCTTTGGCCTCGTCGAAACTAGCACCGATCATGGCTCGCGTATGCGTCAAAGCGGTTTCCTGGAGTGCAACATTGGCCTCCGAAGAGGCCAGCGCCGACTCGAGACTGGCAAGATTATCGAGCAAGGCTAGCGTCTCGCCGCGTTCAACTTGACTGCCGATTTTGACCTTAATTTCCTCGATGCGAGCGTCCCCAGCGCCATAGGGCGGGGAGATGGTGATTACCTTGCCCTCCGGCGCGAGCCTTCCAAGTGCAACCACGCTTCTAATAACGGCTTGCTGGGGCATGTCGTGCTCCACCTCTTCAACAGGAACCGCAATCGGAGAGCTGGTCCCACCTCCGGGCTTCAGTCCAGTCAGTTTCAAAAAAGCGCGCAGGGCCGGTGGTTGGACATAAATCCCAATCACTGCTCCCGTAAAGAGCAGCAAAGGAACAAACGCCAATAAAAAGAATCTTGGAAGCCTCCGCCGCGGTGACACATTGGCAATGCTTTCAGAGCTCTCTGCGGGATGAATAACATCGAGCGGTAAGTCGCTGTCGTCCATTTCAGTTTTCGAATTGAAGTCTTTGCTGCTGTTCAACCTCAAACTCCAATCGATCGATCTGAAAAAATCATGAATTGAATTGTAGCACCTTAAGCGATGTAGAGCAGCCAGCAGGACTCTCAAGAGTTGATTGGTCCACACAAGTGGCTTCTTCCAGAATTTTGTCGCGACTGGCGACAACCGCTGAGAATCGTATGATCCGCGTTGTTGGGCTCTCCTTGTGAATGAGTAAACCAACGCGTGAGTGAGGACGAACCACCCATAAAAACAAGGGAAGAGCCGAACAAGGTTGACCGTTTAAATTCACACCCGAGCATGAAACGCTTTGCAGTTGGTGGCTCTGAATCTAGCGCACCTTGAACCGATTTGCATCGAAGAACTAGAATGTCATGAAGTGTCGTGACGCTTTGCAATCGCTTTCGTGGCAATCTCGACAATCCCGACTGGATGAAATTTGATGAATTCAAAATTGTGCAGCGGGTGTGGGCAAGCAAGCGATGATGAGGAGTTGTGCCTCAACTGTCAGAATGAAGTGACATTGGCTGCAAAACCAGCGACCACGGGTGACGATGATATAACGCTACCTCGGCAGGGCAATGCTGTTGAGGCGAGCAATGGGATCGCCGATGGTTCGGACACTTCGTCCTCTCTTTCGGGAATGCGACTCGGTGATTATGACTTGCTGGAAGAGTTAGCTCGGGGCGGGATGGGGGTGGTTTATCGTGCTCGCGACAGGAAACTCAACCGTGACGTCGCCATCAAAATGATCATTGGTGGGCAGTTCTCCTCTCCGGCTGACATTCAGCGATTCTACGTTGAGGCCGAAGCGGCGGCCAAGTTAGATCATCCTGGAATTGTGCCAATCTACGCGATCGATTCATTCGAGGGTCGACCATTTTTCGCGATGAAATTGATCGAAGGCGGTTCCCTGGCAGATCATCTTTCTCGTTTCACCCAGAAGACCAAAAATGCCGTCGAAGTAGTCTCCAAAGTCGCTTGGGCAGTTCACCATGCCCATCAACGCGGCATTCTGCATCGCGACATCAAGCCGGCTAACATTTTGCTCGATGCCAAAGACCAGCCTTGGTTAACCGATTTGGGGCTTGCGAAAAGCACCGCCGACGACAGTAAATTAACACAAACGGGTGCGGTCCTTGGTACGCCCAGCTACATGCCGCCTGAGCAAGCGGGTTCCAGTCAATCATTGACAACCGGCGGTGACATCTACTCAATCGGGGCCATTCTCTATGAGTTATTGGTGGGGCGTCCGCCTCATCGAGGCAGCACGCCGCTTGAGACCGTCATACAAGTTTTGAATGATCCCGTCAAAGCGCCGCGTTCAATCGACCCCAACATCGATCGTGATCTCGAATTGATCTGCCTGAAGTGCCTCCAGAGGCAGCCGGAAAACCGGTACGCATCCGCTGGCCAACTGGCTGACGACCTGGAACGGTGGTTGGTCGGCGGGCAGATCAGTATTCGACCCGCGACCCTGAGATCGCGCGCGACTCTATGGGTCAAACACAACCAACGAGTTTTTTATGCAGTCCTACTGCTAATCGTAGGGGTCATGTTTTCAACGCCCCTCTTGCTCTCCTTGCTAGGGTCCCTTGATGACCCTGCTCTTCTCTACAGTGGCACTGACGAAGACCCTCGCCCCTTGGTTTTCTCGTTTACCAATCTGCCAAGTTGGCTCTCAATTTTGAGCTTGGTTACGATTGTGTCGATCTGGCCGATCTTGGGCGTGCTGGTCACAATCGTCACGACTCCCAAAAGCATCATGGAATCGATTTTCAATGGGCTTGCTGTGGGAGGTGCGACTGCGTTGCTGCTCGTGTTGTTGCTCGGCGGCGTCTTGTTCATTTTGGGATCGCAGGCTTCGTCCAACCAACCCGTTCGTTTGCTCGCAGAAAGCGTTTGGCCCAATCCCGATTCAAGCCCTGATCATGTCGAATCCGAATTGATCAAGCTTTACCCAATGTTGAATGAGATTCCAGACAACGAAAAAGTCAATTATGTAAGTAATCGCGTGTTTGCAGATGGCGTTGCTGTCGGGCCGTTGATAATTCTCGTTCTAGTGTTGATCGGATTAATTTGGGGAGTACCAGTGGTCACGGGAGCGGCGATTGGATTTATTTTAAGGCAGCGTCAGCAGGCATGGTGGATTTTCTGGCCACGCTACCTCATCGCGTGGCTCAGTTCTTTCATGATGATTTTGATCTACCTGTCCGTCGCAGGTGGCGGGAATTTCAATGGCAAACGTTTTGGAGAGTTGCCGTTGATCACGCGAGTGTTGATGCTGACACTTCCGCTGCTGCTGACAATTCTCGTCCTGCGGAAATGGAAGAAAACCAAAACTTCCACGACTCCGGATGCTCTGAATCAACACGCTTGAAGCGGCACGATCAACTTCACAACCTTTGGAAAGATTCTCATGCCCAACAAATTGGTTCAGAACTTTGGCAAAAACGTGTCGTTCACTCCGGCCACGTTTGCCGAGCCGAGCACCGAACAAGAGGTCTTGGAGCTGCTGCGAAAGCATCGTGACCAGCCAATTCGTGTGATTTCAAGTGGGCATGCTTGGAGCAGCGGAATTCAGACCCCGGGCTTGTTGATCAGTCTCAAAAACATCAACCACGTGCAAATCGATCCGACTCGTGATTGCGTTCGGGTCGGGGCCGGCTGCCAACTCCGAAGCCTGCTGCCGCAACTCGAGTCATCCGGATTGACGTTGCCGTCTCTCGGTTTGATCGATGTTCAAACGGTTGCGGGTGCGACAGCGACGGGCACGCACGGGTCTGGAAAGCATAGCCTGTCCCACTATATTCTGGCCGCTCGGATTGCACATTACGATCCCGAAACAGGCGAACCCACGATTACGGAGGTTGACTCAGGGGAAGCCTTGCAGGCCGCTCGATGTTCGCTTGGACTGTTGGG
>JBLINZ010000564.1:0-3546 GCA_047639375.1 Mariniblastus sp.
CCATTTCTCGCTTCGCCAGATTGAAACAAATATAGGTCAGCCTCGGAGCGAAAAGGCGACTCTCGATTTTTTTCAGGATCGAATGTCATCCGTTGATGTTGTCTTAGATTTGACTGAGTTCCGCTGCTGGGTGTTTATGTGTCGCAACTCGTTAAAGCAAATCAAATTCAGCTGGCCCGCAGATTTTACTCTCGCCAGTTGGTTTTTCTTATTCGTGGCTCATGAATTTTGTTTTTTTTGGAAATTCGACTTGGAAGGTGGGTCTTCTTTTTCTGATCGGTCAAACCGATCCGTTTAATACGCGGTGCTCTGATTACGTTCGGTTTGTCACCGAATATCGGTGGGATGTTGCCCCATGAAGGAGCTGGTCGTGAATTGGGATTGGCTGGCAACGATCGGGTAATCGAAAACGATTTTTCGGTCTACAAGCGTCGGGCAAGCGGTGCGAACGCCAAGATTTTCTCTCACTTTTCTGATGGCGGCAATCCGATAAGATTGGCATGCATGGATGATGTGCGCTGTCTCACGGAGGGATCGTTTCACTTACCTCAACGAGGAACAAGGTCCATGCCTATCGAAAGCTTGAATTCTGTAATTGCACTCGGCTTCATAACCGTTTGGTTAATGGTCGGTCAGTTCTCTTTTATGAAGAGCTGATTCAGCGGGTAACGACGTCCGCGATTCTTTTCTGGTCTTGATCATTTGTGCGAATGACAAGGCGGTAAAAGTTCGTGTTTCGGATTGGCCAATTTGCCGGTCAGTTCGGCTCATAGCGTTCTTCAATGTCCCTTCCGCCGGTCGCGGCCGACCGGTGGAAAGGGATGATTGGGAATGGAATCGTAGTCGTATTTGCCCGTCTGTTTCACCCCGCGTTTCACCTTGGGCTCACTCAGTAACCTCGGTTTCATTCGGAAACTTTGGATTCATTCGGAAATGAATGAGCTGATCTGTGCGGGAGGAGACACGCTATCGGTGAATGATTGTCAATGAAAAATGTGGCCATAGTCGGAGCTTCGACGTTGGTGTATCTTGGAGAGATGAACGAGATTCTAGATATGCTAACGCCGGAGCCCACTTTGCGCGCCGATTCAAATCAGTCCTTGGACTTTGTTTGTTCGAAAAATGACTTTGAGGCAGATGATTTGGGGGAGCCGGCCGGTTGGAATCGCCCCTTCGATCCTGTCGCTGAGCTTGGCGAAAATGGGCTATTGCCATCTGAGGCGCCCTACTCGGTAAAACGCCGGACGGTGCTGCCCATCATCTTGTTCTTGGCGACTTGTCTTTCTACGTTTTGGGCGGGGATCGTATTATGGAATCCTGATGTCACGATTCCGTTTTACGAGGCTTGGGGAACGCGAAGTTTGGTCGGATTTCGCCAGATGTTGATCATGAATTGGGAGACCGGTTTGATCTACATGGGCGGCGTGATGTTGATCCTTTTTCTCCATGAGATGGGGCACTTTGTCGCCACGATTTACTATCGTGTTCCAGCCTCGTATCCGTTTTTTTTACCGTTTCCCATCAACCCAATTGGAACGATGGGGGCTGTCATCGCGATGCAAGGTGCGATGGCCGATCGGAAGCAAATTTTTGATATTGGAATCGCGGGGCCGTTAGCCGGATTGGTGGCAGCGGTTCCGATCGCTTATTTTGGAGTGAGTCAGTTGGATCTGACGACGCAAGCCTACGGCGGTTTTGGATTTCGGCTGCCTTTGCTGTTGGATTGGTTTGCGACCACGACGCAAGTGCCCGGCTATGAGACCGGCGATGTGGTTTGGATGAGTCAACTGAATCCGCTGTTTGTCGCGGGATGGGTTGGGATGTTGATTACCGGGATGAACATGATGCCGATTGGGCAACTCGATGGTGGCCACATCACGTACACGATGTTTGGCAAAGCTGCTCATTGGATCGCTCAGATATCGATCATCTTTGCGATTGCCTACATGGTTTATTTCAACAACTTTTTGTTGATTCTGATGATCGTGCTGTTGCTCTTGATGGGGCCCAATCATCCACCGACACGAGACGATTCGGTACCCATTGGGCCATTTCGGTATGTGTTGGGAATGGCGTCGCTGGCGATTCCAATCTTGTGTTTCCCACCTCAGGTATTCAAGCTTTCGATGTGATCGAGCCAGTATTCTGGCCCGCAGACTCTTCGCAACGCCACTGCTTTAACAGTCGATAGGCCTTGGAACGCCGCGGTCACTTGCGATCCGCGAATTCGCAGCTTGCAACCCGTGGGGCGCCAAGCCACACTATTAGCCTTGGACTCGGTGACTCCTTCGGCCCAACCGCAGGAGATCGGGTCAGGCGAAGGATGTTATCTTCCACCACGGACGCGACGAAATAATTTTTTCTTAAGACAACGATCAATGGCAAAACCAATCTTTCATTCTAGTATCGAGGGTGCCCAGCACGGCCCGAAAAGCCTCGACGAGTTTCTTGCGTTTGCAAAGAATTCAGGAGCCGCCGGAGCCCAGCCTTCCAATTACATGTTCGACGTAGACGATGGAGCTTCGTTTAAGTCAGCCAAGGAAGTCAGGGATACCTTCGAGAAACATGAACTCAAGCTGGACGGCATTTCTGGCCACTGTCCGTTTTGGGTCCACACCAGTGCTTGGACCGGAACGAAAAGCGGGCACCCGTTTATCCATGGCCCCAACCAATCTAAATCGCCTGAAGAGCTTGAAGCTTGGTATGAAGATTACTGCTTGCGATTGATGGACCTCTGTGCTGAGCTGGGCGTCAAAATTTTGCCGATGTTCTGGGGCGTAGCGTTTGGTTGGGAGTTGGCCACCGGCTACCCTTGGGGATTCTGGGCGGGCCCCGGATTCGATTTAATGGCGGAAGGCAAAGAGCGTTTTGTCTCGAAAACGGCTAAGCTGCGAGCCCATGCCAACAGTCTGGGGATCTACTTGGCTCATGAAATCCATCCGGGCACTGCCGCTTCGTGTGCGGATGAGTTCAATATGTTGGTTGACATTTGCGACGGCGACAAATGCTTGGGCGTTAACGCAGATCCTTCGCATTGTTGGGAAGGCGAACATTGGGAAGACCGGTTCCTCAAAGTTGGCTCACGGGTCTACGGCTGTCACGTCAAGAACTTCACGATCCACGAAGGCGTGCCAATGCGAAAAATGGATGCTGACTGGCACACTCGGGCGATGCAGTTTACCGATTTGGCAACAGGCGATTTGAACATGACTCGCTACGCCGAAGTCATGCTGCGAATTGGATATGCCAAGCGGTACTGCGACGTCATGGGAACCGAGACGGCTCCCTTGGTCGTTGAGGCGGAAAGCAACTACCGTGATGGCGACGCGACCAGTGCAGATGGAATCGCCTGGGTGCGAGACAATCTGTGCTTCCCCGTCGCCCAGGGGTCATTCGAAGACTCCATGGGTGCGTAGCACCGGCTTGTATTTTTGGAATTCGAACGCTCGGAGGGAGTTTTTCCTTGCGAGCGTTTTTTGGTTGGCTTTCACGTCGTTGCCAGCTCAGAGGGAAACAGGTCGTTCAGGCCGGCGAATTTCAAAAAGA
>JBLINZ010000565.1:0-3536 GCA_047639375.1 Mariniblastus sp.
ATCGGTGTGATATTATACCCCACTCCCGACTCCATTAAAGCATCCCAAACCGTGATCGCGTCGTCGGCTCGAATCCACAATTCGTATCCGAGATCGCCCGTAAATCCAGTCCGCGAAAGCAAAACATCGCAGCCTTTGATTTGGGTCTCGGCCAAACCAAAATACTTCAGACGATCGGCATCACCCGTCAGTTGCCGAATGACGTTGTGAGCATGCGGGCCTTGAAGTGCCAGAATTCCGTACTCGCTCGAAACGTCTTCTACCTGAACGTCGGTCAGTTCCAGTTGGCGAGCGGCGTTGCGAAAATAGCGAAGAGCCGGTTCGGCGGCAGTCAACCAGTATTCATTTTCGCGAACCTGCATGATCACGCCGTCTTGAAGCACGAACCCTCGTTCGTCACACCACACCGTGTACTGGGCCGCTCCCAATTTGCAGCCGCCGATATCGCGGGCCATGACGCGCTCAAGCAATTGTTTCGATTGCTGACCCGTGAATTTGTATTTGAACAACGGCGAGGTGTCCAAGACCGCGACGGAGTTTCGAATCGCATAGTACTCAAACGTCGTGGAATATTGGTAGCGAGGTGCGACCAGGTAACCGGACCAGTTCTTCCAAATTCCAGTTTCGTTTAAGGGCTCAAGCCGAGCATGAAAAGGCGTTGTCTTGGGCATGGGGGCTTCTCTTTCATCCGCAAGCGGCGAACTGATGGTGATTCTGTGGGTAGCAAACGCGTAGCAACCATTGACGCCAAGGCCCGGCGTCAAATGGACCACGTCACTCACAGACCGCTATATCGATTTCGATAGCGTGTTTCAGAGACAACCGTTGAAAGCAACATCAGCACCAACCAATATTCTGGCAATTAAACGTCCAACCCAAGAGCGGCCGAGTCTAGCCATTAACGTTGCCAAGGTCAAGTTTCGGTTGCCCAAGGGAGGCATGCGAATCGTTCTTGGGGGAGTGTGACCGGGACGTGACCCACGCATGCTCCAAAGCAAGAATGACTCCACACCAACCCAACGGGCGTCAGATCAACCAACCAGCTGCTTCAAAACGCTATGACTAGATAAATAGATTAGTAGATTGTCCCGCGTCGGATTTCCCATCTCCAAACAAGCAAGGTAAGATAATTCCATCACCCATTTCGCCGATCACCACGGCTCCAACTCGTGCACTCGAATCCGGCTCGAATTTTCGTCACCGTTTCCTACTCAAGAAACTTTTAAGCCATGCTCGCTCCAGCTAACATTGTCCACTCGCTCATCGTGTTCGTGAGCTTGTCCTCGATCATTCACGGCCAGAGCTCCGAATCGAAACTTCGAGAAACAGCAGCAGCAGTTCGACCGAATATCTTATTTGCAATTTCGGATGACCAGTCGTGGGAGCACACCTCGGCCTACGGCTGCCAGTCAGTCAGCACGCCGAACTTTGATCGCGTCGCGCGCGAAGGCGTCTTATTCAACAATTCGTTTTGCGCTTCTCCTGGCTGTTCACCCTCCAGGGCCTCGATTCTAACGGGCCGGTACCCATGGCAATTGGAACACGCTGGGACCCACGCCAGCCACTTTCATAGCAAGTATGCGGTCTATCCTGATTTACTCGAGAACAATGGATACTTCGTAGGGTTTACGGGTAAGGGATGGGGCCCCGGCAAGTATCAGATTTCCGGACGGACTCGCAACCCAGCCGGACCAGATTTCAACCGACTCAAACTTAAATCGGTGCCAGCCAAAGGCATCGCGAGTAACGACTACGCTGGCAATTTCAACGCTTTTTTGGAAGCTAAACCGGGTGACAAGCCATTTTGTTTTTGGTTTGGCGGCCACGAACCACACCGCGTTTTCGAAAAAGGATCCGCCGTTGCAGCGGGTAAAAAACTAGAAGATGTCGCGGTACCCGACTTCCTTCCCGACACCCCGGAAATCCGAGAAGACATCCTCGACTATTGCTACGAGATTGAATGGTTCGACAAACATCTGGGACGCATGATCGCTCTCCTGGAAGAGCGTGGCGAACTGGACAATACAATGATCGTTGTCACCAGCGACAACGGAATGGCTTTCCCGCGAGCCAAAGCCAACGTCTACGAATACGGAATCCATATGCCGCTGGCGATTCGCTGGCCAACAAACATCCCCGGTGGCCGAGTCGTCGATGACTTGATCAGCCACACTGATTTCGCTCCAACATTTCTAGAAGCCACGGGCGTCGTGCCTCCTTCGAATTCTAAAACCAATTCAACCGAAACTCCCCCGATGACCGGCCGCAGCCTGATGCCGCTCCTTAAGTCAACTGAATCAGGCACAACGTCATTTGCGAGAAAGGAAGTTTACAGCGGGCGCGAACGCCACTCATCATCGAGGTGGAACAACTGGACGTACCCGCAACGTTGCATTCGCACGGCGGATCATCTGCTGATCCGTAATTTCAAACCAGAACGATATCCCGCTGGAACACCACAAAAACTCGATGGCCAAGGCAAACTTGGCCCGGAGCATGGCGGCTACCACGACATTGACGCTTGCCCATCGCTGACGTTTTTGATCGAAAATCGCGACGCTCCCAATGTCGCTCGCTTTTTCAACGGCGCCGTCGGGCATCGCCCGGAATACGAAATGTTCGATATTAAAAGCGATCCTGGCTGCATCAACAATCTCGTGCATCGTCCCGATTTCCTGAATATCCAATCAGATTTAACAAAACGGCTGAATGGCTTTCTCGAGACCTCCGGCGACCCTCGCCTCAACGGAAACGGCGACGTGTGGGAGAGCTATCCGCGTTACAGCCGAATTAGAAAGTTTCCCAAACCCGATTGGGCGCCGGCTGATAAAAAGTAACCGTCGCATTTGATTTGAGACGGCGGAGAAAACGGACGCCTTTCAGCAAATCCGTCCCTCGCAAATGAAACACATCGACGAGCAGGGCCAGACGTTGGCCCGTGCCTACCAAACGTGGACCTGCCACAAATTCGAGAGCGTTGTCCAAGTCTAGAGGCATGTTAATTTAGAAAGCCATGCGCACGTGAGAGGAGCCCTGAAGGTTCGGAGAACCAAGCGACATTGTCACTCAGCTTTCAACGCTGATTGCGATTACCACAGCGAACCCAACGTAGCCCAAGCCGTCAAGACTTTCGGCCCCTATGTTCAAATCTCCCACCAAACCGAAATCCCTATCACTTCACAGGCTTGTTGATTTAATATCGGCTTAGGCGATAGCTCCTAACAACCCGACACGTGACGGTTTATCGATTTAATGACCGGTAAATGGGGCAATCATAGCCCGAATGCGTCAGTTTTGAAGTTGCACACCTTGGGTTGGGTGGAGCGACATTCTGTGAAAGCTGCGGACATTAGACTGCGGAAAACCGTTCCGGAATTGTTTCGTCCTGCAGGCCCAAGGACTGGGCTGAGGCAATGTGTTCGCGCAGGTGATTTGCGGCGTTTTGGGTCTCAGGTGACCGCTACGAAATGAACCTCCTGTTGCTGCATGGAAAATGCTCAATACCGGCTCATTGAAAAGGAATCCAACCCAACAAA
>JBLINZ010000566.1:0-3476 GCA_047639375.1 Mariniblastus sp.
TTTTCTGGAGATTGGTTTGGACCATCGTCATGGCTTTGGCCAACGAGAGCTTTTGGGACCCGATGATGATCGTGCCCTCCTTGTCCAAACTTATTGTAATCGACGCGTTGATCTTATCGGATTCTCCATCGGTCACGCGCGGCAAAGGAAGCGGGACATCGGCGGTTCGGGTGATTTGCGAAACGGTCATAAAAAAAATGATCAACAGGAATACGATATCAATCATCGGCGTCATGTTGAACGCCAGCGAACTGGGTGGTTTGTGGCGGTTTAATTTCATCGCGGTTCGAAATTACTTCTTTCTGCCGAGTGGCATCATGACTTGTTCGATCCGTTTTCCTGCTTCGGCGACCAAGGAATCAATTTTGTTTCGGAAGTAACTAAACGCAACCATGGTTGGAATCGCGACGAGCAGTCCCAGCAGCGTTGTGATCAACGCCTGACCGATTCCACCGGCTAGCTCTTGGGGCCGAGCCATGCCTTCGAGCGAAGCGATCGTCGTGAAGGCTTCGATCATCCCCAGGACGGTTCCCGTCAGACCCAGCATCGGAGCGATGGCGCCAATCACGTTGAGGACTTCCGTGCGGCGATAGAGTTTACCTGTTTGATCTTCGCCGGCTTCTTCGACCGCCGAACGATACTCGGCGTATCCGAATTCGCTGCTTTTGTATCGTTCGAGCCCTGACAGTATGACTTCGGTGGCGAGTGAGTAATGCTCTTTTTGATGGCATAAATCGATCGCTTTGTTGATCTCCCCGTGCACAATCAAAGCCTCCAGTTCAGACAAAGCGACGTCGGGCATGACTCGGCTGCGCGTGATCGTGAATAGATGCTCGATGATAAAATAAGCACTGATCATCGAGAGCATCAGGATCGTAACGACGATCACGATCCCCAAGAGATTGCCCCCAAATACCATCTTGAGAATGGTAGGTGGTTCGGCTGTCTCGGGAGCATCAACGACGTTTGGAACCTCGCCAGTTTGCATCCCAAGTACTTCACTTCCAAGGTACAACGAACTTAACATCACCAATAGGATTAGCCCGAGTGTCGCCAGTCGCAATCGCATCACGTTATTCAAATCTAGGTCCTATTGGGCCTTGGGGGCCTTGGGGGGCATGGACGTTGGCTCAGTTACTTTGCAAATCTTCTTGCAAGCGCGTTCGTTTTTCCAATTCTCCATGATACGTGTGCGGGTACCGTTTCAACAACTCTTCCCTGAGTTTTTGGGCGACAGAATTCACCCCCCTGAGCTTTGCAATCTCCGCAGCTTGAAACAGGGCGGCCGCTGCAAGCTCAGGCGAATTCGCCCCGTAGAGGGCTGGCAGTTTGAGCAGCATCAGCATGGCGCGTGAGAATTCGGAGTCTGAAACGCCAGGCATAGAGGCCATACTCGTCCCCAGATAAAATAAGGCCAAGGGGCGAGCCGGTGATTGAAGGCGTTGAGCGATTGGCGTCAACAGCGTTTGGGCGGCAATTGGATCGTTGTCAACTTGTTTGGCCCGAGCCAGCAATACGTTGTGCCAATCGTTAAGGTTTGCGTCACCCTTCACGTCAATCCGTTGCAAGGATTGAATCGCGGTTGCCGTTTGTCCTGACTCGATCTGAATGGATGCCAAGTACAGCGAAAATCCTGGTGGGAGGCGGAAGTCTGAATCGCTCTCCTCGCGTTGACGGTCAATCGATTGAATTTGCTGCAGTAGCCATTTCTCAGCTTCGGCGTTTGGGGTTTGGTCAAACCAGATGGGGGGAATTGAATCAGAAAAGAAAGTCGACAACTCACGTTTCGAGATTGTGCGAATCCCCACGGCATCGAGTATTTCGCGTCTCACCGAAGGTTGAGTTCTTGCCGCTTCGAAAAAAGGCATCATGGCCTGTCCGTGATGATGCTTGTCTAGGCTTGAATGCATGGCCGCCAAGCAGATTAAATACTTCGTGTCAGTGTCAAACGATCGTGCCGGTTGAATTTGTCTTTGTGTTTGTGTTTGTGAACTCAAAATATGCTGATTGTAAATCGGCTGAGCAATCTCCCCTGCCCCGCTCCAATCACCGAGCGCGATACGAGATTTAAGTCGAAAGACTGGCAGGCCAATTTCTAGTACTCGTCGATCGAACTCGGTCTGACGTTCCTGGTCCACCGAGGCTTTCAAGACTTGATCCCAAGCCAATTGAGTGCCATCGGACAGTTGGATGGCGTTGTCGTCGAACTGCGAGATGGTTTTGCCGCGGATCAAGCTCAAATCGCGAAGTACGATCGGAGTAGCCTCGTCACGTGGTGCCTGGGCGTGGGCCATCGCCCCCAGGGAAATTGAAAGGCTGAACCAAGTCATCAACAGGAATGGAGGTCGGACGGCATTCATTTAGAACTCAATTTTCACTCCAAAGTCCAGCAACGATTGATAGTCGGAGCTGGCGAGTTCTTTTGCCAGCGTGAATCCCGCAGCTGAGAGTGAGAAATCTTTTTGGAGGTGGTGGATAACCAAGCCGGCTTGGCACAATTGACGGAATCCATCGAGGAATCGGATTGTCTGTTCCGGGTTTTCTTTTTGCAAAAACAGGAGTCGTTTTTCCAGTTCGTATTCGACGCAAACGGCCAGAAACCGCTCGCTGGAATCGAACGCATCACGATCGGCTCGAATGTCGATCGTGCCTCGTTGGGCCGCCGCGACAAGGATTGTTTTTGCTTCTTCGGAAAGTGAATCGGGGTCAACGGGTGAGGTTTCTGACATTGCCAAAGCACATAAATGCGCGAATCCGATGATCGTAGGCGCACCCTGTTCGAGGTGTTCCCATTGGGCTGTTATCTTCAAGTTGTCGCCGGCTAGATTTCGCGAGAGCATGATAAATCCATTATTTGGTTAGTTTATCTTGGCACATCTGGCCAAACGCTGTCAGCCAGATTTGCGTTTTTCAGAAAAATGCTCAAATTCGGCTAACGAATCAGCGGCGAACGCGTCTTTCCTAAAGTCCATCCAACTTTTGCTTTGGATGGGCCTACAATCAAAGAGTTCGTTCAAGACGTTGAATTTCGGGAGTCCAGATGTATAAGGCCACATTTTTCGCTTTGCTTGCCATCGTATTGGCAAATGCCCCGATGGCGTCGGCGTGGGGACCGCATTTTGGGCAGGCAGACGCCCAGGAGATCGGTTTTCTCGAAGAATTCGTTTTGGCGAACGACCGCGAGGCTGTGTTGAAAAAATTAGTGCCAGGCACGGAACAGTATTACTATTTCCACGCGTTGCACCACCAGAACAATCAGGCCCTCGATAAAGTCGATGAGCTGCTGAAGCCGTGGGTCAAGCGATTTGGGCAAACCCAAAAAGTTAAACAGATCCGGCATCGGCAGGCCTTGTTGAAATACACCAGTGATTCCCAGTCGACACGCGACTACCTGGTCGACGAATTGAATTTGTACTTTGCGCATCAACGCGAAATCCCTCAAACGCAACGCGACCTTGCGTCCAAGCTCGATCAAA
>JBLINZ010000567.1:0-3465 GCA_047639375.1 Mariniblastus sp.
ACTGATGGTGACCGATCAGGCCTGCAGCTCGATCGATGACCTGGCGCGTGAGATTGTTCTGATTCGCAACCGAGCCCTTGGATGCTGGCAGTCGACGAGCGAATTAGTTATTTGTACCAGCGAGAGGGACTGTCAATCGACACTCTTTCGACGGAGCGAAAGGCGACCAATCTGCCCGCTGACTAGGATTTTGCGCCGGGAGCCATAAGGTGTTGCGCCAAACAGAGCTAGCGCTCACAGCACGTGGCCATCGAAAATAAACGGTTGGCCGCCTGAGGTCAAAAGAAATAATTGAGAGCAAAATGTCATATTTTGGAACTCAAATGATGGTAGATCGCGTCGCCATGGAACGATACATCGGTGATCTGGCAAATCGCGCAATGGGCCGCACTTGTTTACCAAGCTGGGTGCGAACATATCCCAGGTTTCAAGCAAAAATGATTATCATCAAAGCAAAAACGCACACAAATTTATTGACTTGCACTGCTTGATACAAATTCTTATTACGCCTCGGGTTTTCCATCTTGTTCCACTGGGAAGTCAACAGCGTGGTACTTGTGGGGATGCTAATCCCAGGTAATCGTTTGCCACAACTCTGAGGCTTGCCTGTCCGGAGTGTGATGTTTCGCCCTGTTACTTCTACGAGTCGTTTCCGAATCGCACCAAGAGATTCACCTGTTCACGCTTGAAAACGGCACTGAGACGGACTTTGTGGCGCAATTCGAAAAACGGGAGAACATGTTGTTGTGCTGCCGTGCAAATTGATCAAAATAGTCAATCACTTGATGTAAACATTTGTCGTGCAGATACTCTTACTGACGTTTGGTGAAGATGTTGGAATATTGTGCCGCTAATGAATTCAAAGAACTTAACGGTCAATAGTTTGAGTTAACGATGAATGCAGACCAAACCCTCACGGACCTATTGGAGTTGTCGAATTTTCTTGGCGAGGAACGTCACCAGATGGCGATTCTGGGCGAGGGCAATACTTCGGCAAGGATCGATCACGAAACGTTTTGGGTCAAAGCCAGCGGAAGTTGCCTGGCGACGCTGACCCAAAACGACTTGGTGGCTTGTCGGCTCAAACCGCTTTTGGCGATGCTCGAGCAACCGGATTTGACCGATCAGCAAATCGAAGCTGAATTGTTCGCCTGTCGCGTGGATTCGCACGCGAAAAAGCCTTCGGTGGAAACTTTGTTTCACGCGTATTTGCTTTCGTTGCCAGGGGTCGCATTCGTCGGTCACACGCATGGGGTCGCTGTCAACCAGATCCTGTGTTCACCTTTGGCAGAGAAGTTTGCCACCCGCAAGTTATTCCCAGACGAGGTCGTTTGTTGCGGTCCACAGTCGGTCTTAGTGCCGTACACGGATCCGGGCTTGCTTCTCTCACAGGCCATTCGAGATCAGACTCAGGAATTCATGGACGAGTATGGGGCTCCGCCGCGGGTCATCTTGCTGCAAAACCACGGTCTGATAACACTAGGGCAGACGCCCAGTGCAGTCAAAGCAGCGATGTTGATGGCGCAAAAGTCAGCCGAAATATTTGTCGGTGCAGCTACGTTGGGAGGCCCCGTGTTCATGTCCCCGGAAGACGTGGACCGGATCGCCAACCGATCTGACGAACACTATCGTCAACGCGCGTTGAAGCTATGACGATTCATGGTGTTCTGAGTTTTCTTGCTTTAAGAGTCAGGAGTATCCCACAATATTGGCGTCAGTTGGAAGAGTTGATTCCGGTTGGTCGTTCTCCAATGCTCGGCTCCAGGCGAGCGCTCGCCCAATGTTGTTTTGATTTTCACGGACGATCAAGGCTATCAGGATTTGGGATCGTTCGGATCTCGGACCATCAAGACACCTCATCAAGCGTTTTTCTATCATCGCCGAGATGAATTGACCGCCGTTCGTGGCGGACCTTGGAAATTGCACACCAAAGCTGGTCGGCCGGTTTCGCTGTTTACTCTGGAGTCGGAAATGGGTGAGTCGAAAAACGTACTCAAACCCAATCCTCAGGTCGTCAAGCGGCTACTGAAACGCATGGCTGACTTTTCTGAAGACATTGCGAAAAATAGCCGCCCTGCTGACTTTGTTGACGATCCCAAACCACTCGAATTGGGAGCGATTAAATTTTCGAACCGAAATGACTAGAGGATCCGTTTACAGATCCTGTTAGTTCTGTCTGGAAAACAAGATGCTACCTGCCGCCACGCACTCGGTTGCAATTCTCTCAAATAATCATGGCTCGCCTGCAGGCCTGTTCATTAGAATTCCTGTAAGCAATTTCAGGCAAAAATTGCTATCTGAATTTACTTATGGCTTGCTTCAGGCTTGCTTCAGGAAGGTGGCCGTTCGAAAGCTGGCGAAAGAAAAGGTGGCTGGGGTTTCCATACCACCTGGCAAAAGTCGTTTGCAAAAGTCGTTTGCAAAAGTCGTTTGCTTACGAACGACGAGAACGGCGACGCGGGAGCAGCATGGATGCGCCAAATGCAGCGAGCAGGCCGCACGTTGCCGGTTCTGGGACCGCTGAAACTTCCACCGCTTGGAAGGTTAATCCCGCTATACCAAGACCATGAGATGCGTCGTTAATCGGCATCGAGAAGGTCAGGTCGTTTGCTCCGCTACCGATGACGTAATTGAACCCGCTGACATCAACATTTCCAGAACTACCAGCTAGATTGAGAAAGGTATTATCAACGGTTCCTGCAATCACTTGCGTGTCCCAAAGATTGTTAACTGACGAGGCTCCATGCCAATCAAAGCTCAACAGGTTGAGCTGTGCGTCTCCGCCAGTTTGTTGGAAATGCAAAAACTCCTGTGGGCCTCCTGCATTATTGTGGTCAATTCGGCTACTGTTTTGCCCTCCGACCGCCATCAGACCGGAACCATATCGTCCATCGAGTGACAAGTTTTCGTCGCGGACGGCTGAGTTGCCAGGATCAACAGAATTCGCAAACACGGTAAGTTGGAAACTTGTCCCGAACAACGCAGACGACGACACTGTTCCAGCGTTTCCATCCCATGAATCTATGGCAGCTAAGTACTCCACATCCGATCCTCCGACTGCGGTAGCATCCAGTGTCACATCGCCCGATCCATCGATTATAAAATCAAGCGTGATACTGTCACCATCTGAGGCCTGATCTCTCGCTTGATTGGAGTTAATGAAGTTCAAATTAATATCCGCCACGGCAACAGACGCACTGACAGCCAGCAAAGGAATCATCCAAATCACGTTCTTGTTCATGTTGTCTTTCAATTAAAAAGGAGGGTGATTCGAGTTTCATGGAATCTCTGCAGCTCTATCGCTTCTATTGAGCGAAAACAACTGCGTTATGCAAATAGCGAAACGATCCCATAAATAACGGACAAAGCCTAGATTTTGTCTAAACCTCAAATTCCCTCTTTGTTTGAATTGGCCAGCGGTGGCGTGGAAACTTACTTGGACTTAAATTCCCACCCAGTTCAACG
>JBLINZ010000568.1:0-3433 GCA_047639375.1 Mariniblastus sp.
CGAAGAACTTGAGACGTCGAAAGAAGAAATGCATTCGCTCAATGAAGAGCTGACGACCGTGAACTGTGAGCTTCAATCGAAAGTAGAAGACCTTTCGCAGACCAATGACGACATGCAAAATCTGCTTAACAGCACGGATGTAGCGACGATTTTTCTCGATCGTGAGCTGAACATCAATCGTTGTACCGATCAAGCCAAAAAACTGATCATGATCCGCGAAAGTGATCTTGGTCGTCCGATCAGCGAACTGGTTTCCAATGTTGATTATTCGGGATTGTGGGACGATTGCCGCAGTGTCCTGAAAACATTGAATAACGTTGAAGTCGAAGTTCGTTCCAGTGACGGGCGCTGGCATATGATGAAAATCATGCCTTATCGGACTTCGCAAAACCTAATTGATGGGCTCGTACTCACCTTCGTCGACATCAGTCAGTTGATGGCAGGTCGAAAGGCATTGGCGTTTGCCGAAAGCGTCAGCAATACTGTCCGCGAGCCGCTGGTGATTCTAGACAATGACTTGCGTGTCGTGAGTACCAACAAAGCGTTTTGCAATGCGTTTAAGACGAGTGAAAAACAGTCGGCGGGCGAGCTGATTTATGATTTGGGAAGCGCTCAGTGGGATATCGAAATGTTACGAAAGTTGTTGACCGATGTGTTGAAGAAGAATGATTCGTTTGAAGACTACCGCGTGAGCGCCAGATTTCCCAAACTTGGCGAGCGAAGTTTTTTGCTGAACGCCCGCCGACTGGATCGCGAAGTCGGATTGCCCGGCATGATTTTGCTGGCCATGGAGGAAGTCTCGAACGATGAACAGGGATAATCTGCCTGAAGGTCACGGCACGCCCACGAAAACGTTGAGGCAAAAAGCCGAGATGTTGCTGCGAAAATCGCGTACTGATATTTCAGGCATGTCAAATGAAGAAGTTCAGTCGATGGTTTACGACTTACAAGTGCATCAGATCGAGTTGAAGCTGCAAAACGAAGAACTGCTGACCGCCCAATTGGAGTTGGCTAATTCGCGAGATGAATTCAGTGATCTTTACGATTTCGCGCCGGTCGGCTATCTGACGCTTGATGACAAAGGCGTCATCCAACTGGCCAATCTTACCGTCGCTGGAATGTTCGGCATCGCGCGTAGCGGATTACTCAATCGAAATCTCTCCGATTTCGTGAAGCGTGGCTTTCAGGATGAATTGTATTTGCATTTGCAATCCGTGATGGGTGCCGCTGCGACAGTTCGTTGTGAATTGACGATGGTTTGCGGCAACGGCGATGAGTGGGTCATGCGGATGGAAAGCCTCGGCTACAATCGCGAGAAGTTTGTTTCAGCCGATGCGACAGGTGCCAGTTGTATTCGTACAGCCATCATCGACGTGACAAAACAGCGCGAATCCGAAGCGTGGGAGGTGCAGGCTGAACGATCAAGGCTGCTGGTTGAGAATCTTCCGGCGGGTGTAATTTTTGTCGATCACGAACAAATTGAAATCAATCACGCCGCCGAAGAGATTACCGGCTATGCCCGTGACGAGATAACGACACTCGACCATTGGTTTGAAGAACTATTCGGACCTCGAGCTCTTGAGAATCGAGCGTTCTTCGAAACCAGGCGCCGAGACGGGTTTCCCATTATTGACGTTGTTGCATTACGTCGGAAAGACGGTACAGAACGACTAGTGAGAATTGCTAGGCATGGTTTCGACGGCCACGTCGTGTGGTTATTGAATGATGTTACGGAACAGAAACAACTTGAAAGTCACTTGTTAGATATCGCCGATCAAGAACAGCGGCGAATCGGCCATGACCTGCATGACGGGCTAGGGCAGGTGCTGACAGGTTTGACGTTGATGGCAGATTCGATGGCGATTGATTTGCAGGCACAAGGACTGAAGGAGAGCAAAGTAGCCGAACGAATTGCTAAGCAAGCCGAATTTTGTTTGGAACAAGTGCGTGATCTAGCAAGAGGATTGAATCCAGTCGAGATCGACAGCCAGGGACTTGTGTCGGCTTTGACTCAATTGGCTGATCAAGCCTCAACGTCATATCAAATCAATTGTGAATTCGCTGGCGATGCTGAGGTTAACTTGGATTTTTCGAAAACGGCAACACATCTGTATCGGATCGCAAAAGAGGCAATCACCAACGGAACCAAACATGGCAAGGCCGACCGGATCGACGTTCAGCTGCGGAAATCTGCAGAAGGTTTAGTGTTGAGTGTGACTGACAACGGTTGCGGCATTGCCGAATCCGAAACGACTATTCGTGGGATTGGAATGCGCTCGATGAGCTATCGCGCCGATTTGATTGGTGGCACCCTATTGGTCGAACCAGCTGAGTCGGGTGGAACGGTCGTAACCTGTAATGTTCCCGAGCCAACTATCCTGCCAGCGAAGATTTGAGCGGAGCTGAGAAATGGCCAAAGTCTTGATTGTCGACGATCACCCGATTACTCGTGATGGGCTGGCAATGCGTCTCGCGAGCGAGAAGGATTTGGAAGTCTGCGGAGAAGCGGGCGACTTCAATGACGCTTTGAAGGTTATTTCAAAAACCAATCCCGATATCGCCGTCATCGACGTGTCGCTGGAAAACAGCAATGGCATTGAGCTGGTCAAGGAAGTGAAATATCGTTTTCCCGAATTGCGGATGCTCGTTTGGTCGATGTATGACGAGTCGTTGTATGCCGAGCGGGCACTGAAGGCCGGTGCGTCTGGCTACATCAACAAAAAGAATGTCCGTGAGACGATCATTACGGCAATTCGAACTGTCTTGGCCGGTAACGTTTACCTCAGCCCTGAGTACTCGGCCAAAATTCTCAATCGCCTCGATCACGGACGTAGCATCGAGCTGAAATCACCCTCGGAAGCTCTTTCTGATCGCGAGCTGGAGACCTTTACATTGATTGGCCACGGACTCAAGACTGCCGAAATCGCCAAACGGATGGCACTGTCAACCAAAACAATCGAAACCTATCGAAATCGCATCAAACAAAAGTTGGAAATTGACCATGCGGGTGAACTATCTCGCGTGGCGATTCTATGGGTGCTGGGGAACAGTTGATGTGAACCTCGCAAGAGGTTAAGTGCACGAAACGGATGTTTCGAGCTCTCTTTGATGGTTTCGACGCCTTTCGTAGTTGCAAATCATGTACGCGATTTCTTCGCGGCTGCGGAGCCTTCTGGTCTTTCTTGGCCAGCAACCTTGTGTGTCGTGGAAACCATTACATCCGACTGTCGTATTCTGGCGACTTTCGTTGCGTGCCACATCGCGTAGTGTTGAGAAAAAGATGTTACTGATGCGAGAGGCGGCGGGCAAAGCAGTTTTAATTGTGCACATTCGCTCGTCTGTTAACAACTTGCTTCCGACCACAATTCCAATTTCAATTGAATGGAATGAGGGTGCGACATGTCAAACGGATCAATCCTTCTACTCGACGACG
>JBLINZ010000569.1:0-3432 GCA_047639375.1 Mariniblastus sp.
TGTCGACCAAGCCTCGCTGCGAAAACGACTGGACAACGAAATACAATCCCATCCCAGCTAGGATCAATGCCAGCCCAGCGGCGATCGCGGGTTGATGCTCGTTCCAGAAAAAGACTCGCAACCGATCGAACCAAGGTTCGTCGGTGGGAGCGAGATCGTATCGCTTTTTAAAATCGGACGGGACCGCCTCAAACCGAAATTCGTCGCTGCGATCATCCGTAGCCGATTCCAAGCGATCGCCAAGACGATTCTCAGAAGCTGCGTCAAATGCCTCGGGAGATTCACTCATCGAATCAAACCTAACTGCCACAACTCGGCTTATTTGCCAGACCATTCCTGAAGCGTGATCACCCCGTCACCGTTACGATCTTTCTCGTAAAATTCGCTGACAGTCTTATCGTCCCACTTGCTTGCAAACTCATGCATCTGAACTTGCTTGTCTTCGTTGCCGTCTAACTTGTCAAACGATGAAGAAGAACGGTAGCTGCTTGAAGAGCTAGAGCTTCCCCGTGTGTATTCTCTCCCACGGGATTTCGAGGACGAATCTTTCACAGCAACTTTCGATGAACTGCTAGTTGATTTTTTGTTAGTACCACTCAGACTACCCACCAACTCGTCCTTGGTAATGAACCCGTCTTTGTCGACATCCGCTCCGGCAGGCGGTCGCCTCATCTTCTTGGTTTCGTCCTTGCTGAGCTTCCCGTCTTTGTCGGCATCGTATTGAGTCACCAAACTCGCAGCGTATCGCTCGTATTTGGCACGTGCCGCTCGGTCGTCAGAGCCGCTTGATCCGGTTGTGGAACTTGAACTCGACGACGAAGGCGTGCTCGAGGAACGCGTGGTTCGAAACTTTGAATCCGAACTCTTGCTATCTGAACTCTTGCGATCTGAACTGATTGAGCGAGAGCGATCAGTGCTGCTCGATCGCGAGCGGTCGCCATATTGCTTCTCGCGGGCCGCGTAGCGGTTCGAGAGTTCTTCTTTCGAAAGTCGACCGTCACGGTTCGTATCGTTTTGCTCAGGAGAGGGACTTCCCCAACGGGCGCTACTGATTTCCGATTTGTCCAACACGCCATTCTTGTTGCGATCGTATTGCCGTATCGTCGACTCGACGCGCTCAGTCACGCTGGCACTGAACTTGATTTTTGTCTTGGAGCTTCCGGAATCCCGTGAAGCACCAAATCGAGAAACCCCCTCGGTATCAGTTTTTCCTTCGACCCCGAATCCGGAAACTTTACGGTCCCGTGACGTGGAAGCCTTCGACGAGGAGGCTGCCACCGCTCGGTCTTTGTTGGCTTTGGAAATGATCTTCGAAATCGAATTAGATTTCCTGTCGTCGAATCCCATTTTCTTGAGGATCCCTCGGGCGTTTGACGAAAGCTCCTCCGGCTCCACGCGACCATTACGATTCACGTCTTTTCGTTTGAGATATTCTTCCAGATCAAACTGGGCCTGCGCTGCAGATGTGAACATCATTAACGACACAAAGCCTAGACTGAACACGATTGAAAATCGCACGCTTGGTCCTAATTTCATTTCTAGATTTCTCACTTTTCGAGGCAACATCTCAAACTCACAACCGCACCGTAAAAACATCATCATCCACCATTGCTACATGGTATACGTCAGTTTTAAACCCGCCGCGAACACAAAAGTTACGGAAAACCACGCGATCTAGTCTATAAAACGAAACACACAATGGACTTATTGACTCACCAATTTTCTCACGTTTTCACCGATTCTGTAGGAAATCGCGCTATTCGTGAGGATTGGTCGACCTGACCGGCAAACTCTCGCTTTTATTCGTCGAATTCAGGACGGTTTTAGTTGCAAAAACACGTAAAAAGTTGACGCTGCTCGCGGGCAGGCCGATAATGGTGCACCGCTCTCTCAGGTAAGGCAACATGCGTCTCATCGCATGCATCCGATCCATCTACCAAATTTACCGATCCCAATTGGGGAAAACCAAGTGTTCAACTGAGCCGTCGGATGATGTCCGCAACGTTTATTTTTCGAGCAAGAAAGCGCCATGATTAGCCAATGCCCAAAATGCCATGACCGGTTGACCGATTTTGCTGTCAGTTGCGAAAAATGCGGATGGAGCATCGTCGAGACGGCCAGCCAAGAGCTCGAACCGTCCGCCCCTCAACCGTCAAACGCGGGGGGGGCCCCCCAGCAAGCCTCGCCTCACCCCTTCGCCGATGACTTCCCCGTAATCGTCGTCAAGCATGTCGCCAAGACCGCCGCCCCGCCACCGCCTCAGGAAAAATTCACCGAAGACATTCCACCCACCGTTCGCAATACCCATGGAATGACAACCGTCACAGACTTGCCGCCGCTGGAAATCGATTTACAGATCCAGCGAGCCATGGACTATATCGAGCAAGAGAATTACACCTCGGCCCTCGGCTTTCTCAATCGTGCCATCATTGATGTTCCAGCGGATCGATTGGCCGAGTGTTTCTCGCTACGAGGTTACGTCCACCTCAAAAATCTAGATTTCCCCAAAGCTGAAAATGACTGCACGCAAGCGATCAGCCAAGACTGGGAAGACGCCCAAACCTACGCTTGGCGAGCCGCAGCCCGAGGCGAACAAGACAAATGGCGGAAGGCATTCGACGACCTAGAAATCGCTTGCGAATTGTCCGGTGCCCACCGAGACCAATACCTGGGATTGATGGACTCTTACTCCGAGACGGCCAGCGAATACTATCGCGAGGAAATCAAGAACGGCAACGATTCGGCGGATCTGTTTTTTGAACGAGGTTGGATCTACTATCGATCAGGAAAATACACCAAAGCCGAACGTGATTTCCACCATGCCATTTCAGTAAAGCCCGACCACCCCTGGGCCTCAGTCGGATTGGCCAAACTTCGATTCGCGATGCCTCGCCGCTCGACCAGCGAAAGCCAAGCGATTTTGAATTTGTGCAATACGGCGACCCACGGTGACAACAACTGCGAACGCGCCGCACTTGAAATCCGTGCTCGACTCAATCACCAAACTGGCCGGACATCTTCGGCCCAACGCGACCTCAACCGGCTGTTTGAACTGGCAGGCACCGACCTCAAACGTCGAGTCGCCTGCTGTGAACTAAGCGCCGAATTGGGCGACTACATCACCGCCCTCGATGGACTTAACGAAGTCCTGGAACTCCAACCTAACCAACATATCGCCACCTTGGTCCGCGGCGACTGCTATCGGTCCATCAAAAACTATTCGTTGGCGATCGCAGACTACAAGCGGTTCATTCGATTTCACCCAGAAGACGTCAAAGCTTTAACGCGGCGAGCCGAAATGTTCCTGGCCGTCGGTCGGCACAACCTGGCGCACGTCGATCTCGATGATGCCATCCACGTGGACCCCACAAATTTTGACGCCTATTTGATTCGAAGTCGTGTTTTTCTGAGTGAATCCAAGCTCGATCAAGC
>JBLINZ010000570.1:0-3421 GCA_047639375.1 Mariniblastus sp.
ACATCGCTTGGTGTTTTTTGCCCGAGCGAGTCGGCGCGGATGACGGGCAACGTGCGTAGCGTGCCCATTCGACGGTTTTGAAAAACGACACGCGGACACACTCTTTCTCCCCATAATTCGGAGCGATTCAGATCAAAAGACTTGCCAGCAATGATCCACCGAAGGGAGTGCCGATTCGGGATCAGAATGTTAGCATGGGGGCGAACCATGGTTAGGTCTTATCCTTCAATACTCAAAGTTGAAAACAAACGCTCGTATGAATCCACTTACAAAGCACCCTAAATTTTCTGGTCCGGAAGGCCCTGTTGTTTTGGTCATCATGGATGGCGTCGGCATTGGGCATGGCGATGAAGGCGACATGGTTGCCAAGGCGTCCACGCCGCATCTGGATCGACTCAAGTCAAAATCGCTTTACACGACTTTGAAAGCCCATGGTCTGGCGGTTGGCATGCCTTCTGATGATGACATGGGCAATAGCGAAGTCGGTCATAACGCGATCGGAGCCGGCCGTGTTTTCGATCAGGGTGCTTTGTTGGTGCAAAATTCAGTCAGGTCCGGCGCGATGTTTTCTGGCGAGACTTGGCAAGCCCTGACCGGATCGCTGGACGGCTCGACACTTCATTTGCTCGGCCTGTTGTCCGATGGGAATGTACACTCTCACGTCGACATCCTGTTTGCGATGCTGGACCAAGCTCAGAAGCAAGGGATCAAGTCGGTCCGGGTTCACACGTTGCTGGACGGCCGTGATGTGCCGCCGACGTCGGCGTTGGTCTACGTCGAAATGCTGGAAAGCAAGCTGGCGGAGATCAATGGATCGGGCGAATTCGATTACGTGATCGCTTCCGGCGGTGGACGACTATTTATCACGATGGATCGCTACAACGCCGATTGGCCAATGGTTGAACGAGGCTGGAACGTGCACGTCAAAGGCATTGGGCGGGAGTTTGGATCGGCGACCGAAGCGATCGAAACCCTGCGAGCCGAAACGCCTGGGGTGATCGATCAAGACCTCAAAGAGTTCGTCGTCACGCGTGACGGAGCACCTGTCGGTCCCATCGTGGACGGCGACAGTGTGGTGTTGTTCAATTTCCGAGGCGATCGCGCGATGGAAATCGCCAGGGCGTTTGACGAGCCGGATCTGGATACCTTCAACCGCGGCGAGATCCCCGACGTGATGTTTGCAGGGATCATGCAGTACGACGCTGACTTGAAAATTCCCAAACGGTTCTTGGTCACGCCTCCCTCGATCAGTGAAGTCATGGGTGAGTATTTGGCGAATGCGGGTGTTTCTCAATTGGCGGTGAGTGAAACGCAAAAGTTTGGCCACGTGACGTATTTCTTTAACGGCAATCGGAGCGGCAAATTCGACGAGTCCGCAGAAGACTACGTCGAAATCACCTCGGATCTTTTGCCGTTTGAGCAGCGACCATGGATGAAGGGCGGCGAAATCACGGATGTGATTCTTGATTCGATTCGTGATTCAAAGCACAAATTTATCAGGGCGAATTATCCCAACGGTGACATGGTCGGGCATACGGGCGATCTGTTGGCCGTTGAGATTTCCGTCGAGGTAGTGGACCTGTGCGTCGGGCGATTGGTAAAAGCGATCGAGGCAGCGCAAGGAATCTTGATCGTCACGGCGGACCACGGAAACGCAGATGAGATGTTCGAAGTTGGAAAAGACGGGCAACTGAAGCGTGACGCCGATGGCGATCCGAAATCGAAGACCAGTCATACGCTTAATCCTGTTCCCTGTTACATCTACGACCCTGCAGGAACCGCGAACCTGCGATTGGCAGAACTGGAGAATTTGGGGATTAGCAGTTTGGCTGCGACCACTATGAATTGTTTAGGATTTGTCCCGCCCAACGATTACGATGCGTCTATCGTTGACTTGGGCTAATCGCCGGACCCACACAAAAGTAAAAGCAATATTGAGGAATATATGATGTTGAAACAAGTGATCTTGCCACGTTGTCTTGCTGTTGCCGTTCTTGGTTTCTTGATGGCTTCGCTTTCGTCTCATGGCTTCTTGGTTGAAAGTAGTTTGGGGCAAGTGTCAGCCCAGCGAAGTGATTTTGTTTCGGATGCAAGTTTTATCGTGGGGACCTACGTTCCCAGTGATCGAAGCCATGCACCGGAAAAGACGACGGCGGCAGCCAACGCGTTCCTGGAATCGCTGGACGTGAAGCTTCGCGCGAAATGCGTTGGGACACTTAAGACGCCGGTTCGACGCGAATGGACGAATTTGCCAGCCAAACGCGATGCGGATGGCGTTCGGATGGCTGAGCTCAATGAGACCCAAATTAAACTGGCTTGTGAGTTGATGGCGAAGCTGTTTAGCGAGCAGGGCTACGAAAAAATGTGCAGCATCATGTTGGCCGACGATCAGCTCTTGAAAGGTGGTCGGCCTCGAAACGGATTTGGGACCGAGAATTTTTCGGTTGTGATATTTGGGACGCCTTCTCCGACCGAGCCTTGGGGGTTCCAGCTGGATGGGCATCATGTCGGAACCAATGTCTCGATCGAGGGGGATCGGTTGACGATGTCTCCGAGTTTTATCGGGACTCAGCCGCGCGCGTTTAAAATTGCAAGCAAGGAGTATGAGCCGTTCAAGCATGAGACGGGGCTTGCTCACAAGCTGGCCATGAGCCTAAACGTCGAGCAAATCAAGGCAGCGGTTTTGCGGCCGACTAGAGCCAGGATTATGACGGGGCCAGGCAACGATGGTGTTATTCCGCCGAACGAGGGTCTGGCTTGTTCAGCGTTGAGTGAATCACAGCAAGCGATTTTGTTTTCGTTGATTGAGCAGTGGGTTGGGGATTTGCCTAAGCCCCATGCGGATGCCCGGATGAAGCAAATCAAAGCTGAGTTGGGTGAAATGAAGTTCGCTTGGAATGGAAGTCGTGAGCCCCAGAGCGACGTTTCGTATACGATTCAATCGCCGTCCTTGATCATCGAATATGCCTGCCAAAACTTGGGTGGCAATCCGCTTGATCATCTGCATTCGAACTATCGAAATCCCAAAAATGAATATGGCGGGCAGTTGAAGTAGTTGGCCGGCTGGACTTGCCGGTTTTACGGCAATCTTGGCCACAGGCGTTCGAAGGGCAGATTCGCTGCTTTTGCGGAACCCCGGACCGTTATCGCGGTCGACCCTTTCTAAGAGGGTTCTTCGTGGAATTGGGTGGTGATTCGCGATAACCTCTGAGCAGCGTGTCATCCTTGCTGTTCTTGCCTCCTCATGAAATGGTACCCCGATGAGGGAAACGGTACCCGACGGGTAAGGGCTTGTTGATTTAATGACCGGTTAAGGATCGTTCGATCAATAAATGTCCGACTTGGATGCAGTCGGACTGGCAACAGTTTGGGATTCGCAGATGTTTCTCTCTAAGTCTTGCGACTCCGGCTACGGAAAAGT
>JBLINZ010000571.1:0-3417 GCA_047639375.1 Mariniblastus sp.
GCCTTGCTTAGTGTGCTCGGTGGCGTCTCGACATTGGGCCCGATTGGGATCTTGATCGGCCCGATGGTGGTTGCTTTTTTGCAGACGCTACTCAAAATTCTGCAACGCGAAATGTCGGACTTGGACCGTTTAGCCAACGGCGACCAGCACGTGTGATGCTGACCGGTTTTGCCCGCCAGCTGTTTGAACTCAAGCAAACTGAACTCAAGCAAACATGAGGTAGCAAATCACGGTGACCACACAGACACCCAAGAGGTTGAGCAACAAGCCTTCCCAGGCCATCTGTTTGACAGTTAGCTTTCCGGAGCCAAACACAATTGCGTTGGGCGGTGTGGCGACGGGCAGCATGAATGCAAAGCTTGCGCTGATGGTGGCCGGGATCATGAAAATTTTCGGATCGACGTCTGCGGCGACGGCGGCGGTTGCAAGAATCGGCAA
The DNA here is from genome assembly GCA_047639375.1 of Mariniblastus sp. Classification (GTDB taxonomy): domain Bacteria; phylum Planctomycetota; class Planctomycetia; order Pirellulales; family Pirellulaceae; genus Mariniblastus. The sequence continues at coordinate 439 of JBLINZ010000571.1, forward strand.
CAGCAGAATGGTGGTTGCAGTATTGCTAGTGAATTCCGTCAAAAATGTGACTGCGAAACAGATCGTGGCGATCAATAGCAGGACCGGCAAGTGGCCGATGTTCGCGAGCTGAGTTCCTAGCAGTTCGCTTAATCCGGACGATTGAAACGCCGCGGCCAAGCTCAAGCCGCCCGCGAACAAGAGCAAGATACCCCAAGGAATGGATTCTGCTGTTTTCCAATCGAGCAATCGTTCACCGTGGCCGTTGGGAATCATGAACAATGCAATTGCGCCCAAGATTGCGACCGAAGCGTCATTCGCCATCGGCATCGGGAATCCGGAATGTGCGGCCAGTCCGGTCCAACCTCCCCAAGGCCCGGTTCGTGTGATCCACAGGAGTGCCGTGAATGCGAACACGACGAGCGTGCGGAATTCTTCGGTCCGCCACGGCCCCACCTCAGGCAGTTGGATTTTGTCAATCTTTCCCAGACCGCGGGTTAACCACCACCCCACGATCGGCAGCATCACGATTGTGATAGGCAGAACCCAGGTCATCCATTCGACGAACCCGATCTTGGTTTCAAACTGGTCTTCAAACACTGCGAAGAACGCTAGGTTGGGCGGAGTTCCGATCGGGGTTCCAATGCCGCCGACGCTGGCGGCGTAGGCGACGCCCAGGAGCAAGGCAATTTGCAGGCGTTGATTCTCGGTTTGGTTGACCACTGCCATTGCGATCGGAAGCAGCATGAGTGTGGTCGCGGCGTTGGAGATCCACATGCTGAGAAATGCTGAGGCGACCATGAATCCGAAGACTAGCCGCCGTCCGCTGTTTCCTCCAAAGCAGTTCACCATGCCCAATGCGATTCGCCGGTGGGCTCCACTGCGTTCCATGGCAGCGGAGAGCATGAACCCGCCCATCATCAATAGCACTAGTTTGTGGCCAACACTTTTGCCAATCTCGTCCGGGGAAAGCACTCCGACGAGCGGAAAGACGGCCAAGGGGATCAGGGAAGTTGCTGGAATCGGGATGGGTTCCGTGATCCACCAGCCCGCGACCCAAAACGTAATGGCGGCCGTCCAAGCGATTGCTGCTGAAAACTCACTTTGGATGAGACCCGCAAATATCATCATGGCCAAACAGGGGAACATGATGAGCGCAGCGTTTTTTCTCATATGCGTTCGCTAGTTGCCTTGTGATGATTCCCAGTATTGAATCACGCTTGAGCGGTTGATGAGGTACGGAACCAATGGATCGAATCGGCGCCCATCTCTTGTTACACCGTTACAAATCTCTTCCGATGTGACCCAGAAATTTGCCCGATCGGATTCTAAGGCTTCGACAACTTCCTTGCGGTACACCTCGACATTGTAAAAAGAGACCACGACTCGGGACTTGTCGTAATGACCAGGCATCCGGTCAACGAATTCCAAATTGAGTTGAGCCATGTTGGAGACAAGAAAGTCTCGTTGGCGATCAAGTAGCAGTTCCCAGGCAACTTCGCGGATCGTTGTCTCACGAAAAGATTCCATATTCAGACGCTCGCCAATCACGAACCCGAGCTTCTTCGAAGTCGGATTCAGCCTAGCAAGCCAGCGTAAGCTTTGGTTGTAGGTTTTGCGAATCAAGGCAACGGATAACGACACGTGTTCCATGGTTCAACTTCCTATTGTTCCGACGGTGTTTCCAGATAATGGAATTTAATATATTTCTGCGGCGGCTGTAAACACAAGGATTGCCGCAATCCTTGAATCTGTGGAAAAATTATGGTTAGCAAACGTGTTCTCATGCAGTTTAAGGGGGCCAGTCGTCTCATTGGTCAAATCTCGCCACTGAAAACAAGTTGCCATCGATGGGACACGCTTAAATTGGTTAAGATTCAATCCGGCATTGTCAAACAACGAGACGTCGGGATTGCGTGCGTTTTATATAACTTGATTGGAAAACGAATTACGGTATGGCTAAACTTCTGGCGAACGATCAAGCAAGCGGCGAAGCAGGAAGCCAAGCCAAGGGGCCTGCGCGTGGGGCGAGGCGTTTTTCTCGACGGTGGTTCGCTTGGCGACTTGTGTTCGTGCCCTTGGTTGCGGCTGCCAGTCTCATGGTTTTGAGCTATACCGCTTCACCCCCCGACAATTTGGGTGAAAAAAATGGAAAATTGGCCGCTTGCCCGGACAAGCCCAATTGCGTTTCGACCCAAGCCGAGGACGCGGTTCACCAAATGTCCCCTCTCGAAGTTGTCGATTCCATCGAATCGACGCTCGAAAAAATCAAGAGCGAAATCCAACGGGCGTTTCCAAGAGCAAAGCTAGTCCGTGAGACGGATCACTATTTACATTACGAGTTTCGCAGTTTGGTTTTTCGATTTGTTGACGATGTTGAGTTCCTGGCCGATGATGAAGGTTGGGTGGTGCATTTTCGCTCTGCCGCGCGTGTCGGCCATTCTGATCTTGGCGTGAATCGGAAACGAATGACTAAAATATCTGAAAGCATGAAACGATGAGCAAATTAATTTTTTCGATTGTTTGTCTAGTCGCGGTCGGTGGGATCGCCTATTTCTATTTTGATCGGCAAACCGAATCGGACTCGAAGGAGGTTGCTGCCGGGGCATCAGCCGAGGGGCAGCTTGGCTCCAACGACAACCCCGACTCGGTGTCAGCCAAGAAGCAAGGTAAGGAAAAATCAGAGATGACAGTGTCGCGAGAGAAATACAATGAGTTGACTGCCGAGGAATCTCGGATAATCCTCAACAAGGGGACGGAGTGGGCGAATACCGGCGAGTACAACTCAACGACTGCCGCAGGCGTTTACGTTTGTCGCCAGTGCAACGCGAGGCTCTACGACTCAAAAGATAAATTCGAAGCCCATTGTGGTTGGCCGAGTTTCGACGATGAAATTACTGGTGCGGTAAGAAGAAAAGTGGACGCAGACGGGAGTCGAATTGAGATTCTATGCGAGAACTGCGGCGGCCATCTTGGACACGTTTTTGAGGGCGAACGAAA
>JBLINZ010000572.1:0-3413 GCA_047639375.1 Mariniblastus sp.
CCCGTATTTGCACCTCAGGATCTCTCTGCACCTCAAGATCTCTCACCGATTCGAATCGACCAGCTGGCGATATCCAGTTCAGGGAGGATGGGGATGGAGTCGATGTTGGCGGCGAATTGGATGTCGAGATCGTGTCCAATTCTGACAAGATTGATTCCACCCCGAGCGTTGCGGAAGAAGTCGACGAGCGTTTGGCCGTCTTCGATAGCTTGTTTGGTTTGTCGCCAATGGCCGACGGCAATTTGGGCTTGATCGGTCAGTTGCCCGCCGGCTTGCCCGGCCGCCAAGCGAATGGAAAGGACTCGATCGATGACTGCGCCGGCGAACAGGACGTCTTCGCTGGTGATTTCGCCATCGGTGCCTGAGCAAACAACGGTGAACCGATTCTCGTTCGCCAACACATTGGCGACGGCTTCAAGATTAACCATGGCTCCGATCAAGACCCGCTTCGCCGCCCTGCACCGCTCCATCGCGACCGTGCCGTTGGTGGTTGCAAGGATCAGCGTCTTGTCCGCGACGACCTCGGGTTTGTATTCGAGCGGTGAGTTGCCGTGGTGAAACCCGTCGACGATCTGGCCGCCGCGCTCACCACAGAGCAGCGATTGACCCGCGTGACTTTCATGTGCGGTGCGAGCTGACTCCACGCTGGGCTGCGGCAGGACCTGGACGGCCCCGTGGTTCAGCGAATTCACGATCGTGGTGGTAGCCCGTAGGACGTCGACGACGACCACGGTTTGCCCAGTCAGGGCCTCTGGTGGGACGAGGCTGGGCAAGAGGGCGACATCAAGTACGATGGCGGCCTTCAGGGCATTTGAGGCGGATTTTTGGATTGGGTGGGTGCTCAAGAGTCGGCTCTTTTTCTGTTAATTGAAGCTCCTTAGCAACCGGCTTCAGTTAATGTATCCTGACAGATTCGGTCAGTGTTAGTAAAGTCGTAAGCGACGCATTTTTGGGCTGCGTCCGCCATTACTGCGCCTTCATTTTTATCATATTCAGTAATAAAACCAGCTATCAAACAGCCATGGCAGTCGACAAATCCAACGAGCGCGTGCGAAAGATGTTTGGCGAGATTGCGCCAAAATACGATCGCATGAATCATTTGCTGTCGATGAATGTCGATCGATATTGGCGTTGGCGAACCGTCCGGAAACTGGCACCGAACCGCCAGGCTCCGATTCTCGATGTTTGTTCCGGAACAGGCGACTTGGCGTTTTCGTTTCACAAGTATACTGACGGCACGGTGCCGGTGATTGGCTCTGATTTTTGCTACGAGATGCTCGAGGTCGGCCGGCAAAAAAGTATCAAGACTCAACGCGACGTATCATTTGTCGAGGCGGATGCGCAGAATTTGCCTTTTGAAGACAATCAATTCCAAGTCGTCGCGGCCTCGTTCGGTTTGAGAAACGTCTCCAACACGGACAAGGGGCTTGAGGAAATGACGCGGGTCTGCCAACCGGGTGGCCAAGTCGCGATATTGGAATTTTCAGTTCCTCGCTATCAACCCATCAAGGGTATGTACGGCTGGTATTTCAAGAACGTCTTGCCGCGGATTGGTCAATTTTTGGCTAGGAACGATTCGAGTGCTTACAGCTATTTGCCGGACAGTGTGGGTGAATTCCCATGCTATGAAGCGCTAACGGAAAGAATGCTGTCGGCGGGATTGTCGACCGCCAAGTTTTATCCGTTGACCTTCGGGATCGCGACTCTTTATATCGGAACCAAATGAGCAAGCATCCGGTCGTTCTGGCCATTACAGGAGCCAGCGGCGTCGTCTACGGGCAGCGCTTGCTAGAAGTACTGTTGCAGTCGGATCTGGACGTTCATTTGACGATTAGCGATTCTGCCCGGGTGGTGGCCAAGCATGAATTGGGTCTTGAGATCGACCTCGAGAGTTTTCAGTTGACGCAATTGCTTCCCAATCATTCGGGTGCGAGCAATCTGGCGTATCATCACTACAAAGATTTCATGACGCCGATCGCGAGTGGTGCGTTCAAGACGACGGGGATGATTGTATGTCCTTGCAGCGGCGGGACGCTGAGCGGAATTGCGACGTCAGCCAGTCGGAATTTGATACAACGGGCGGCGGAAGTCCACTTGAAAGAGCGTCGACGGTTGGTGCTTGTCCCGCGCGAAACTCCTTTGTCACTGATCCAGATCGACAATATGCGAGCGGTGACGGTGGCGGGAGCGACGATGTTGCCGGCTTCCCCGGGTTACTACCAAGAAACCAAATCAGTTTCCGATCTGGTCGACTTTGTGGTGGCCCGAATTTTGGATCAGTTTGATATTGATCATGCGTTGATCAAACGTTGGGGCAGCGACTAACCAAGTGAAAATGCATGTACAGTAAATTCAAAAAGCTGCTGGAGATGATCCGCTTCAGCCATACCATTTTCGCGCTGCCGTTCGCATTGCTGGCGGCCGTGATGGCGTGGGCAGCTCCGGCAGACCAAGGCGACGTACGGTTTGCGTGGATCCATTTGGTTGGCATCTTGGTTTGCATGGTGGGTGCCAGAAGTGCAGCGATGGCGTTCAACCGACTCGTTGACCGGGCAATCGATGGGGAGAATCCACGAACGGCGAAACGGCATTTGCCCGCGGGCGAACTTTCGGTTACAGCGGTCGTTGTTTTTACGATCATTTCCACGCTAGTTTACGTCGGCGGCACGTGCTTCTTTTTGCCTAACTACTTGCCACTGGCGGTCTCTTTGCCGGTGTTGGGAGTCTTGTTCGGTTATAGCTATGCGAAACGGTTCACGTCGCTGGCCCATTTTTGGCTGGGCGTGGCTTTGATGCTGGCGCCGATTTGCGTGTGGTTGGCAATTCGGGGTCTGGTCGTGATCGAGCAGCCATTGGATCTGTTGCCCGCAGTTGCGTTGGGGCTAGCCGTGTTGTTCTGGGTGGCTGGATTCGACATGATTTACGCTTGTCAGGATTTTGAGTACGACCGAAAGAAGAAACTCAACAGCGTTCCCGTCCGCTTGGGGATTAACGGTGCCCTGCGGCTGGCCGCGGCTTGCCATGCGTTGATGGTCGGACTGTTGATTTCAGTACCTTTGGTGGAGCAAGTGGGTGGCCCCGCGTTGGGTTTGGGGTGGCTGTATTGGGTGACCGTGGCTGGCGTGGCTGGATTGCTGATCTACGAACATGCGCTTGTTCGGCCGGATGATCTAACACGGGTCAATGTGGCGTTTTTCAATGTCAACGCGATCGTAAGCATGGGGCTGTTTGTTGCCGGAACCCTAGATTTATTGGTTGTTTAGGGCGAAGTCATGCGGTTATTGAAAGGTCAGCGTAGACACATTTGAGCTGTCAAAATACACTATCCGTTTCTTGATTCACGCTTTCTAGGTTAGAAGTTCTGACATGATTTATTCCGTTGACCCACGTTTGAAAACCATTCGCGACAAAGT
>JBLINZ010000573.1:0-3410 GCA_047639375.1 Mariniblastus sp.
CATCGCAACATCCGGCGGTGTCGCTGCCGCTCAAGCCCCGGCTGCCGCCTGCGATCCTTTCAGGATCGTGGGTCGCTTTACTATCAGTGGATGCTCCAAGGATCCACACGCCGACGATGGTCGTGCCGCAGGTGGTGGTGCCGGAGGCGGTAAGGCGAAAGGGTACAAAATCCTATCGCGAGTCGGGCGGCCATTTTTTCGCTTCGCGAGACCGAAAACCTTGAAATGTCAGCCTCTAAGGCAAACGACCTAGACGCGACTATCAAGCAAGAGTCCGCTTCGAGTCGGCAAGCTTGAGCGGTCGGGTTAGGCGTCTAACGGCACAGCTTGGACAGAACCCAACCAGACTCGATCGGGCGCAATTACGACGCCGGTTATTCTTCAGGTTTCGCCTCCGCGCCACCGATCAATGAGATCCCAACGGTCAGGGCCAAACCCAACCCGATCAAGCCCAACGAGATGGCGGCTTGGGGTACGGTCGGCGTGAACCGAACGGTCGGCCAATCCTCTTCGTCAATCTCGGCTAGGCTTGCGGCGGTCACGATCTGAGCCTTGAACGTGTCACCAACTTTGGGCTGCTCGCCCATTTGAAAAGGCCACAACCCGGCGACCGATCCGATTAACAGCCCCAGCAACACACCCAATGTCGCTTTATGAAATCGTCGCAAGAGCCACTCCAGCAAGTTCCCAACGAGTACCACGCCGAGGATGACACCAATCCCTACCGGCAGTAACACAGAAAATGCAGGCTCCATTGCGGCCGAGAACTCCCGGGCCGAAAGCGCGTCCTTGAACTCATGAATGGCTGCCAAAATGGGAACGTATTGCCCCATCAGCAGCAACAGATAGGCTCCGGACAAGCCCGGCAAAATCATCGCACTCGCTCCGGCTAAACCGGCACAAACCAGCGTCAGAAAATTAGTGTCGGCTGATCCAACGACGTCGTAGGCTTGTAAAACCGCCAACCCAATCATCGCTGCACATGACATGACCGCCGCGATGATCAACGACGGGCTGGCCGGTCGCGCTAAACGCCAAACCAGCGGAACCCCACCCAACGTCAAGCCAATGAAGAGGCTATACATCACCCAACGTTGCTCAACGACCAACGATTTGATGGTCCCCGCAAAAAACAAAATCGCAACCCCGGCCGTCAGAACCACACACCCTAACGTCAAGATGGATCGAAATCGAAATCGAAATCGCGTCACGCTCGCCAGCGATTCGATAAAGATTGGGTAAATCCCGGCTGCCAACAACATGGTCCCGCCACTGATGCCAGGCACGAGATTAGCCAACCCCATCAACATTCCGCCGAACACCGAACGAGAAATCAGTGTCGATTTCGATAAAGGGAGGACGTTTTCTGTTTGATTGCTCTCAGACATAGGTTTCTTTTTGATCCAGAATTTATTGAAATCTCGTAGTGTGCAAACAAGACGGAAAGCCCGCAGGCCACGCAGCTCGCCCGCCTCCCCCAGGCCGCCAAGCCCGCAAGTCCGATCGCCAAAGAGTCATGATATTGCCGCAAACCGTCCAAGTGAACACCGGTCCTTGAATCCCACAGTTTAGAACGAGGGTATTCCTAGCGACACGGTAGATCAGGTAAGGCTTATCAATTCTTCCGCCGATGAATACGTTATGCGTAAATGCATTGCAAATAGTTTGTAAGTTGGTGGAGAAATAGCATAAGCATGATAAATTGAGGCAGCGACAAATCGAATATGGGGATCGACACCCCAAACATGCATCGACAGATTCGGCTGATCATCTCTCAATTTTGGTCATTCCACGTGGCGAGAAACAGCAACTTGAGACGGGAACGTGAAGAACTTTATTAATTGGCAACGATGAGAATACACGCGGGCGACAACCAGCTTGAAATTGCAGCTCCTGCGAAAATCAATCTATTTTTAGAATTGATTGGTAAGCGGGGAGACGGATTTCATGAAATCGAAACCCTGATGACCAGTGTCTCGGTTTTTGATCGATTGAGATTTACGCGGCGCCGAGCCTCAGCATCCAGGCTGAGGATTCAATTGGGCGGACCTCGACGATTACCGGCTGAAATTGATGAAATCCCAACCGACGAGCGAAATCTGATCCTGCGGGCAATTCATTTGGTTCGCGAAACCGCCCAACACGAACTGGGCACCACGGTTTGTGAACACGGATTTGACATCGAATTGCAAAAAAACATCCCCTCCGCTGCGGGGCTTGGCGGGGCGTCAAGTGATGCGGCCGCGGCCTTAGTGGCCGCCAATCGAATGTGGAACCTTAACTGGTCAACCGAAAAACTCTCTGGCTTGGCGGCGCGGCTAGGGAGCGACATTCCATTTTTTCTGTATGGCGGGACCACCGTTTGTCGTGGTCGAGGCGAACTGATTGAACCGATTTCTGCCCCTGCAGGGATCCCAATCGTGATTGCCAAACCCAATGTCGCCCTCTCGACGGCAGATGTTTTTCGAGCGGTCGACCTGTCTCACAACGCTTCCAGTAATTCCGAATGCTTGAGAAGTCGGCTTTGGAAATTCCGTAGCCCCGAATTCGGTCGCCACCTGTTCAATCGTCTTCAGCAATTTGCCGAACCCCTAACCGACCAGATTGGCCGCCTGGCCCATGAGTTTTCCCGCCTGAATTGCGTTGGCCACCAGATGAGTGGTAGTGGCTCTAGTTATTTTGGAGTGTTTGCCAGCCGGCAAGCAGCCTTCCAAGCCACGCAACGCCTATCCGCCCGCCTGCCGGATGTAAGGATGTTTTGTAGTCAAACCCTCAGGCCGGCGGTCAGTTTTTAAACTGGACGCAGGAGCAAGTTTTAAAGAGGAAAGCGTTATGGAGATAACGGAAGTAAGAATCAAGCTGATCGATAACACGGAAGATCGACTACGCGGATTTTGCAGCATTACATTTGACAACTGCTTTGTGGTTCGAGACTTGAAAATCATCGAAGGCAATAACGGTCCGTTCGTCGCGATGCCCAGCCGAAAACTGACTTCGAATTGTTTCAAGTGTCGTACAAAAAATCACTTGCGGGCCAGCTATTGCAACAACTGTGGCAGCAAGCTCAGAAACGATCACATTGAACACGACCAAGGCGGACGAGCCAAGCTTTATGCTGACATCGCGCATCCAGTCAACGCAGCCTGTCGGGAGCAAATCCAGAATCGCGTGATTGCTGAGTTGAATCAAGAGCTCGAACTTGCGGCAAAACCAGGCTACAGTTCGCGATACGACGAAGTCTACAATGAAGAAACCGTCGCCCAGGCTGCGGCAGACCCACGCAGTGTGACGGCGCCTGAGCCTCCGACTGATAAGTCAAAATCTCGCGAAACCCGACTGGACAGCGCACCCGCAACCCGTCCTGCGCCTCACAAATCGTCGCAAGATGTTTCGTCGGGCCGCTCCAAGCC
>JBLINZ010000574.1:0-3393 GCA_047639375.1 Mariniblastus sp.
GGCGTTGATTTCTACTTTAAATCACCGCGTGGCAAGGCGACAGTTATCGTCCGACCACTTGAGACGCGATCGATCTCCCGCTGGATGTCGATTCTGATCACACTCGCAATCTCGATTGGATTCTGCCTGGCAGCCTGGATCGTCTACCGAATGTGCCAAGTCCGTACGCTCCGATTCCTCGCGATTGCCGCTCTCTTTATTGCCGGACTGATCAGCTTGGGAACGACAACTCTGCCAATCTACGGTTTGCTTGCCGTGGTCGCTGCAGTCATCATGCTTATCGATTCAGTCGTTCATTCAGTGGCATCAGTGGAATCATCTGAACCAATCCTCTGAACACCAGATCCGTTGACAAGAGTTCTTGCCTAGTTTGATCGTTTGATCGTTTGATCGTTTGATCGTTTGATCGTTTGATCGTTTAACGATTAACTGGCAGGCGTCGATGGCCGCTAGACAAACTAGTCATCGAGTTCATCCGAATCGATCTCGTCAGCCAGTCTCGGCATCACGCCCAGGTCATCGGAATCTAGCGTTCCACCATCGTCATTCTTGTCGGGACCCACCGAGTAAACTTTCCAGTGACCCTCCACTCGCGCTACCACCATGACTTGATCGGTAAACGGATCCAACGCCATCTCTTCTGGCACCCCGAGCTCAACCAGATCCTCCACTGAAAAACTAGCATCCAGATCAGCGTTGTGGATCGACTGCAACGCCAAGGCGATTCGAATCGCGCGACACTGGGCGGTGACTCGGCCAATCGGCTTTCGTAAGTTGATGCAATACGCTGCCGGGTTGGCGGAAAAAGAAGACAACGTCCATCCCAACTCCGACTCCAACTCTTCCTTTACATATTGCGTCGACGGCGGAGCCTGACAACGTTCAATCACCAATTCCATTTCATCGAGATAGCTGTTCCCCGACAGAGCAACGGCCCCGCCCCGCAAACTACCGGACACCCACTCGAATCGACCAATCGATTGATCCGTCACAGCCTGTGGATTGATCATGTAGTAGATCATTATTGAGCGCTCCGCTTTCAACGACTCCACATACTTTCCATTGAAATCAATTCCATCGAGATTGAAATTTATTTTCTCGACAATCGCAGCATCAACTTCCCCGCTCGCCAACACGTCGCCAAGTACCCGAACGGCTCTTGCTCGAAACGAGTTGCCCAAGAGGGCGTTTAGAACAAAAGGCCGATCAATTTTTTCAGCCAATTCCAACAGCTCCCAAGCAACCGTCGCAGCAGCAGCCGTTTCCCCCTGCGCCACCAAGACTTGGCCCTTCCAACTCAACACGTTGCCGATTTTCACAAAATCCATCACCCCCAGTTGTTCGTCTTCATCGAACTGGACAGTCATATCAGCCGCTTGGGCACTTCGACTAATGTTTTTAAACAGCTCAGGGTGTTTTGCCGACAGCGATTGAAACAACGCAATCGACTCCAGATCGGTTTTCTCCCCTCCCAACTCGTCTCTGGGAATCGCTTCACTCATCTCCTTGGCGGACACAATCACTTGTTTGAGATACGTCAATGCATCGTCTTCAGGATTAGCGACCTGATGCTTAAAGTCCTCGAACGAGACCAGCTGACCTTCGTCCCGCAGCTGAGCCACGCGACTTTGGAATCGTGAATGATTGTAGAACCCGACCGAACCCGCGATCCCAAACAAGATCGAAAGGGCGATCAAAATTTTTCCGCCCACGGAAGCAAATTTCGAATTTGGCATCTGATTATCCTTCAGTTTACTCTTGTTTATTTATTCATCACGAGAAACATAAGCCGCAATCGCTTTGGCCGTTTCTGGTGACGCGATGGTAGATCGCGAAAGCGATTCCAAACGCTGATGGGAAAAACTCAAGGCAGCCCATTGGCCAACCACCACCAATATCAAAATCCCAACTGTGGTCGCCAACCACTTGGTGTCGTCCCAAACCATTTGGCGTTTGAGACTCTGGTTAATTCCAACTTCAACATCACCCCGCAAGTCGTCGGGAACTTCCGGGGCGTGGCGTGCCAGTAGCGCTTCAATTTCATGAGTTGGCGTCTTCATTGCCCTGACTCCCTAGGTAGCTGATTCGATGCAGGACTTTCTTCAAGCCGCGATTGCAATTTCTCAATCGCCCTTCGATATCGTGTTGAAACGTTAGTGGGTGGCAAATTCATGACCGCTGAAATCTCTAGAAACGTGAGTTGAGAAAACACCTTCAATTGGACAATCTCTCGATCAACGGCCCCAAGTTGATCAAGAATGTTTTTTACCCACTCTTCGTCCTCAACCGCTTGGTGGAACTCGCATGTGTCCTGCGCTTCTTCCGGGACCGTTTCCGCAAACCCCTTGAGCCTCGCACGCTTTTGCTTTTGAACCCAACGGATCGTCTCGTTTCGAGCCACGACAAACACATAGCTGTTCAAATTCTTTGCTTTAGCCAACGTTCGATGCGATTTGACGAGTCGAACGAACACGTCCTGAACAACGTCGGACGCATCTGGAGCCGACCCGATTTGAGAGAACACATACCGATATAGTTTCTCACCAAGTTGCTCATATAGCTCAACAAACGCGGCCGCTTCGCCCTTTTTTATACGCTTGTTAAAGGGCTGCATGATTGAAGGCCTACCGACGGTTCTTACTACAAGAGAACAAGCTCACTGGAAGTAAAGAACACTCGAGCAGGCAAGAATTGTTCATGATTCTGGTAAATTCAGAAGAATTTTAAATGAGCGAGGAACGATGGCCAGCGGTTGATGGACAGGACGCGACGCTTGATCCCGCCGCGAGCACCGAAATTAGCCTGAAGTTGAGCGGCACGACACCCTCGAAATCCGCCACCTGTGATCCCGTCGAAACTGCGACTTTTTGGTACCCCGACGCGTTAGGGCTTGTTGAGCTAAAGACCGGTTAAGTGGGGGCAATCATAGCCCGAATGCGTAAGCGAGGCAGAGCGTTCCTTGGTGGCTCGCCTTCAATGGTTGTTCATCCTCGCTTACGCGATTTAAACTTGCACATTTCTTTGCCGATGGCCCTTTTCGCGAACCTTAGGCCTTCACGACGAAACGAATTTGGAACAGTTTTCTACAGAATAATGTCCGCGGATTTCACAGAATGTCGCTCCACCGCAGCCAAATAGTACAACTTCCAAAATTGCGCGTCGAGTTTCCAATTCGCCTTCGGCTCGTCTAAAAAAGTCACAGCCTCGTCAGGATCAACGGCCACTCTCCAATGACGCGAAATCTTCGATAAATAAGTGTCAGCCCCAGAGCGAAAGGTGACATCTCCACTTACCTCAATTGGTGAGACCAGCACAAACAGCTCTCAACCAACTCGGAGCCGAGGTAGGGCGGGGGAGGGTGCATCCAGCGGCTGGAGTTTCAAAGACGCTTTC
>JBLINZ010000575.1:0-3391 GCA_047639375.1 Mariniblastus sp.
CTAAACGCGTCATGTTGGAATTTGCACTATTTGGCCGTGTTGGAGCAAAATACTGTGAACGCTGCGGACATCGGTCCGTAGAAAATGTCTCAACCTAAAGGCCCACGGCCTGGTCGGATGCAATGTGTTCGAGTCTGTGATTTGTGGCGTTTCGGGTGAGGGTGCCGATCTGTACTGCCTCTTTTGTGTCTTCTTGGTATGTGCTCAATCCCGAGTCACTAAAAAGGAATCCAACTTAAAAAACTAGCTCCTTTCTCCCCCAAATTCGGGCAAAATTGGATCGCCATTTGATCACGCTGACTCCGAATGTGTTGGGAGAAGGGCTGAGGGAAGGGGGCTTACCGTTTGTGAGGGGCGATGAAGCTCAGTTTTCTGGTTAGCCAACAACTACTAAGCAAAGAATTTCGTTGGGCCACCCAAGGCCCCCAGAAAAATGGCCTCGGCACAAACGTTGTGCAACTTCAAACCGCGTAAGCGAGGGAGGGCTCACGTGGGTGGCTTGCCGTCAAGGGGCAATTGCCCTCGCTGAATTCAACGCATTGCGTTTGGCACTGTCGCCTGCCGGCTAATCGTTAAACGATCTATCGTCTTGCCTCCTAAAACAAAACGCCCGTAAGCGCCGGGTGACTATTCTTGGCGTCGGCCCATTCAATCAACACGCCTTAACACACCGGGTTGCCATATCATGAGAAAATGCCAACCGCAAGGAACCAGCATTTTCCGTAGGTTTTTTCGGATCGCCAATAAAGTTCTCCAAAAAGTTATTAATCAAGACAAATCGAGTCTACAGGTAGACGAATGCGACTGAACGTCGGACAATACACCCAACGCTGAAGCGGTTACTTGATGTTTCTTCGGCAATGTTTAACCGGAAAACGATATGGCGAAGAAAAAGCCAACCAGCAAGAAGTCCGCTGAGCAGAAGTCTAAACCAGACGAAAAAACACAATCCCAACTATCAAAAGCGAGCGTTCCATTTCCTGTCGTTGGAATCGGCGCTTCGGCAGGCGGATTGGAAGCGCTGGACGAACTGTTTGACTACATGCCCTTCGATTCTGGCATCAGTTTCGTGATCTTTACGCATCAACATCCGGGCCATAAGAGTTTGTTGGCTGAATTGCTTGGCAAACATACCAAGATGCCAGTGGTTGAAGCGATCGACGGGATCAAGTTGGAGCCAAATTGTGTTTACGTCGGGCCGCCCAATGTAAATCTTGCGTTGCTCAATGGTTCATTGCACGTAATGAATACAAAGGAGGATAAGAACGCTCGGGTTCCACTGCCAATCGACTACTTCTTTCGTTCACTCGCCGCCGATCAGCAAGATCGAGCAATTTGCATTGTGCTTTCGGGAACGGGAACCGATGGGACGATTGGGCTGAAAGCCATTAAAGAAGTATCCGGGATGGCGATGGTGCAGCAACCGCAATCGGCGAAGTACGCGGGAATGCCTAGCAGCGCGTTGGCAACCGGGCTCGTCGACTATTCATTGCCAGTCAACGAACTGCCAGCGCAACTGGTGGCTTACTGTAAAGGCCCTTATCTCAAAGGTGGCGCACCCGCAAAAGTTCCTGCGCTACCCGCCGAACCGTTGCAAAAGATTTTCTTGCTATTGCGATCACGATCCGGCCATGACTTCTCTTCCTACAAAAGCAGCACGATCTGCCGTCGAATTGAGCGACGGATGAACGTACATCAAATCACCGATTCTGCTCAATACGTGCGTTACTTGCAGGAACATCCACACGAGCTCGACCAGCTATTTAAGGAACTGTTAATCAGTGTCACCAACTTCTTTCGTGACAACGCCGCTTTCGAAGCGTTGGCTAAAGGCCCGGTCGCAGAGCTATTGAAATCTGGTGTTGAAGGCGAAACCATTCGCGGTTGGGTTCCGGGTTGTGCAACAGGAGAAGAGGTTTACAGCCTCGCGATTCTATTGCGCGAAGGAATGGAGCAACAGAAAAAGCACTTTGATGTGCAGATTTTTGGAACCGACCTTGATAGCGACGCTATCGAAAAATCCAGAGTCGGCGTTTATCCGCAGGGACTCAGCGCCGATGTTTCCCCCGGAAGGCTCAAGCAATTTTTTCTGGCGGAAGACAGCCAATATCGAATTCGCAAAGAAGTTCGTGAGATGGCTGTGTTCGCGCCACAAAACGTCATTAAAGACCCGCCATTTACGAAACTCGATTTCCTTTCTTGTCGCAATCTGCTGATTTATCTCAACGCGGATTTGCAAAAGCGATTGATGCGGATCTTTCATTACGCGATCAAGCCCGGCGGTTTTTTGTTTCTTGGCCCGTCGGAGTCAATTGGGGAATTCGACGACCTGTTTGAGACCGTCGACAAAAAGTGGAAGATTTTTCGTTGCAAAGACACCTCGCCGGCTGCTTACCCGTTGCCCGCGATGCCGGCCGCGATCGAAGACACAGCACGAGTCAATGCTGACAGCCCCGGGTATCATTTACCTCAAGCAAAAACACGAGAATCACGTATCTCGACTTTGATCGAGCGCGAGATGCTAAACCAGTTTTGCCCGGCCAGCGTGGTGGTCAACGATCGTGGCGACATGATTCACGTTCATGGTCGCACGGGTGATTATCTGGAGATGGCGGAGGGACATGTGCGAACCAACGTGCTGGACATGGCTCGCAAGGGCCTGACGCATGAGCTTGGTTCGGCGCTACGAAAGTTGGCTGCCGGAACCAAGGAAGTCAATCGCTCGAAAGTCAGGTTGAAAACGAACGTCGGTTACTCGCTGATTGACTTGCAGGTCAGGCGAATCGAAAACCCGGAATCCATTCGCGGGCTCAATATGATTACGTTTCGTCCCAGCCCGCAGCAAGCAGAATCCGAATCGAAAGATGGTGCGGACACGAGTGTGCTGGAACCCGGTCGACTGGAAACGATGGAATTAGAGCTCAAACACGCACGCGAGACCAATCAGGCAGGGTTGGAAGAGTTGGAAACGTCGAACGAGGAACTGAAGTCAACCAATGAAGAGCTTCAGTCGACCAACGAGGAGTTGCAAAGCACGAACGAAGAACTTGAGACGTCGAAAGAAGAAATGCATTCGCTCAATGAAGAGCTGACGACCGTGAACTGTGAGCTTCAATCGAAAGTAGAAGACCTTTCGCAGACCAATGACGACATGCAAAATCTGCTCAACAGCACGGATGTAGCGACGATTTTTCTCGATCGTGAGCTGAACATCAATCGTTGTACCGATCAAGCCAAAAAACTGATCATGATCCGCGAAAGTGATCTTGGTCGTCCGATTAGCGAACTGGTTTCCAATGTTGATTATTCGGGATTGTGGGACGATTGCCGCAGTGTCCTGAAAACATTGAATAACGTTGAAGTCGAAGTTCGTTCCAGTGACGGGCGCTGG
>JBLINZ010000576.1:0-3372 GCA_047639375.1 Mariniblastus sp.
AGCGACCGACGCAAATACCAAGCCAGATGTCATCAAGGATGCTAAGATGCCTGAAGATGTCCCCAGCGAAACCGGCAACGAAAACGCTGGTGGACCGCCAGTTAACTAGTCTGTCGTCGACTCATTTCGCCGTTTGGCTGATTGAAATCCCGAACACGCCGGCTCTCCCCCTCAAGAACGCCTCACTCTGCGCTGGGGCAGGCAGCAAGGTTTTTTCTCGACAATCTGTGTGCGAAACAGCTCGTTTCACTAGGTGATTGCAATTTGCTTTACCGGCCATGCTCGCGCCAGTTTCGATTGCGCCCACGGAGCCGTAGCTGGCTCTAAAATGGCTAAATTCGTTTTGAAACTTTGACATATTGAATCGGGTAGGCAAGACTGGGGCGCACGCTCAACCTTGGCCGCCATTGACATTGCAATTCTCGCGTTCCACTAGACGAGTTCATCCATGAAGACTTCCTGTTTATTTCTGGGCGCAATTTTAGGTTGTTGTTTCATTTCGTTAGCGCGGGGCGAAGACCCACTTCCGTTCCAACACAAAGTCGACGTCTATCGAAACGCGGAGGGCGACGCCATTGCATTTACTGTGCGATTGGAGCAGCCATTTTTGGCGGAGGAATTCGAGAAGAGTAATTTCCTTCGTTTGCGGTCGGACAGTGACCAAGCGTATTTGATTTATCCGCAGCAAACCAAATTCAAACAGAAGCACGCTGAGTTTTTTGGCCGCCTGCGTGGAAAAGGCGTGGTCAAGTTACGGCTATCTTACGACACTGTGCTTGAAAATCTCGACGGCTCCCGTCGCGTGGAAGCCAAAGAAGGAATCATCGAGGTCCAGGTTCCAGAGTTGGAAGAGGGAGCCGAAAAGAAAGCGATTGGGTCGGCTCAAGTATTTAAAGACTGGGCAAATCAGCAAAACCTCCATTTTGCTCGCATGCTGCGCTACTATCCGGATGAAACATTTTTCCAGTATTGCTTGTTGCAATCGCAAGCCCGTTATGGCGTAAAGCCACCGCCAATCCCGCAGCGGATGCGGAGCGACGAAGAAACGGAAACGGAACTTTATGAAGTGTTCACCGGGTCGCTGGCCATTCAACAGACGCTACAACGCGAGATTCTCACAGGAAAACGAGGGATCTCAGACTACAACGTTGCCATCGAAACATTGCAACCACCACGTTTGCAATCTCTCGATTACGAGGCGTTACTGAAGCAGAAACGCGAAGACAAAATCGAACCGAGCGTTCACGAGATTGCAGGATTGGTGCCCCGCGATCAATATTTGCTACATTTCAACTCACTCACCGCCCTCGATCAAGCCATCGATCTGGGCAATGAGTGGGGTGACAGTGTGCTGAGGTTGTTCACCGTTCAAGCTCAAGACAATCGAGTCAAGGAAAAATTTGAACAGCAATTTGTAATCGATCACGTCGCGTTGGAGAAACTTTTTGCTGAAGGATTGGCAACGGAAATTGCTTTGACTGGATCCGATCCGACGATCCTGGAAGGAACGGACTTGTCAGTCATTATCAACACGACCGACTCCGAGAAATTCATTGAGCAATCGCTTAAATGGATTGCGGCCGCGAAAGCCAAGAATGATGAGATTGTCGTCAGGGAGTTCAACTATCGAGGGCACCAAGTTCGAGCTCACTATACCAACGATCGAAATGTAAGTTCATTTTTGGTTCAACATAAAAACTATGTCGTTTATTCCAATTCACACCGTGCGATTCGAAGAATCGTCGATGCGGTTTCTAACACTGAGCCGAGTTTGAAAGAGGAGCCAGACTATCGCTACATGACCACGATTCTCCCTCCTGCAACTGACCAACGCTGCGGCTATTTTTATGCCTCGGACAAATTCTTACGCAAAATGGTCGGTGCGGAAGCCAAGATTTCGCAAAAACGCCGGATGCAATGCTTCAACAATCTAATCATGCATAACAACGCTTCGTTGTTTTTTCGATTGGAAAATGGACGCTCGCCAAAATCACTGAGCGAGCTTGCTGAGGGTGGTTATGTCGACACGAAAAAAATCATCTGTCCGCATGGCGGAGCGTATACCTACGACGCTGCCAGCGATACCTGCACGTGCTCGCTTCACAATCGCTTAAAATACTTGACGCCTAACGCGGAGCTTTCGGTCCGAAGTGTTTCGAAAACAGAAGCGAGTGAATATAGTCGTTATCGAAAACGATACGAGAAATTCTGGCAAAAGGTCTTTGATCCGATTGCAGTTCGGATCACCGTCGATTCGACGGTCAAGCTGGAAACGTGTATCTTGCCGATGGCGAACAGTGGAATTTATGATGATCTTCGGGCGAGTGTGCAAAAGAACCCGCGTCCGATCGAAACATCGCGGATCGCGCCTTCGGCGATCGTTTCCTACGTGATGGTCCCCGGTCGCGAGAAGACCGCGGAGTTTCTGAAGATGATTCCCGGTGTCAACGAAGTCGTCACCGACGATCCGACGCTGACCGATCTGAGTTGGATTGGTGATCGGGTTTCGGTCCATTTATGCGACGGAGACGGAATTCTGGAGATCGACCCGACACGAATGAAGGCGCTTGACATCCCGTTTATCGGAACGGCTGATACAGAAGTTCAAGGAATGGTCGCGGCGGTTTTCATGATGGCGACGCTGCCTGTTTACGCCACCGTCGATGTCGAGAATGTGGAAAAAGCAGAGAGCCTTCTTAAGCAGTTTGCGGAACGAATATTCCTTTACGAAGGAGATCTGGGCGGCTTCACTACGAAACTCGACGCCTATCAATTGCCAGACTACCAAAAGCATGAGATCTACGTGCTCAACATTGGCGTCTACGCTCTGTCTTTGCGATTGCACGTAGCGATGGTTGGGGATCAGTTGGTAATCGCTACCGAACCACATGTGCTGCGCGAAGTCATTGACGTCAGTCAAGCCAAGCCCAACGAAGATGCCCCCACCGCACACATGTTATTCCGACTCAACCACCAAGCTTTAGACCGATTGAGTGACGATGTGCAGCTCTATTGGGCGGAAAAATCACGGGTTTCATGCCATCGGAATGTGATTTCGATTTACAACTTCCACAAGCTCTACGGCGTGCCCATCGACCAAATCCCGGCTCTGTCCGAAGCGAAATATGGAGTCCGCTATTTTTGTCCTGACCATGGCGAGTACACGTTCAACAAAGAATTGAATCAAGTAGTCTGCAGCGTCCATGGTAACCGCGAACATTCGCATCAACATTCACACATGGAAGAGAGCTCTTCATTCTCGCAATTCGTGGATAGCCTCGACACCATCACGGCCTCGTTGAAATTCCAAGACGATGCTTTGATGACGACGATTGAGATCAAACGGAACATGGACAAGAAATAGGGTCGGCG
>JBLINZ010000577.1:0-3365 GCA_047639375.1 Mariniblastus sp.
GACGTTTTTGGAGGCCTGCAATCCTCGGACGAGCCAAGGCGAAGATTCGCGATTGGCCATTTCCAAGGTCATGACGGGTCGATCGCTGATGCCACAATTGCTGGCGACGGATTCCGGTCAAATCGAAGCGGACCGACTGAGTGTGTTGACCGGCCGCGAACGCCATGTCTATCAACAGCCCGCTCGCGCGATTCGGACTTCGAAATTTCTTTACATCCGGAATTTTGATCCACTAGGTTGGCCAACTGGCGTGACGGAAGGCCCCCAACCTCACTACGATTTTTCTGAGTTGCCGTGGCCGACCAAGCCTCCAGCATTCTCCTTCGACGTCGATCCATCGCCTACCAAACAATGGATGCTTGAGCATGCGGAATCCGATGGCGACCTAGACATCAATGCATTGGCGTTTGGCGTCCGCCCAGAAGAAGAGCTCTATGACTTGCTCCGTGACCCAGATCAAATCCACAACGTCGTCGATGAACCTGGCTATCGGGCGAATCGAGACGAACTATCCCAACGGTTGGTCGATGGCTTGAGCAAATCCGTTGACCCCAAGTTTCAGCTGAAGACGCACGCTTCGTTTCGGATCCGGGGGTGGCGAGTGCATTTGCATCACCAGCTTTGGCAGGACAGTCCTGCTGCGACCAAGCGGATGTTGCAATTGATGTCGGGCCAGCTTGAGCGGGTTGCCAACGTTGTTCCACCTGTCGCGCTCAAGCGATTAAGGGCAGTGCCGATTTGGATAAATCCAACATACGAGGGCGTGCCCCCAACCGGTGAATATCATGGCAGTGCAACGTGGCTCAAACGAAACAATCGTGATGTCGCAATGGCAAAGTCAATTGAAATCACCAATGTGGATCGGTTCACGTTTGAGAATACAAGGATGCCTTACCTGATGCTGCACGAGTTGGCTCACGCCTACCACGATCAGGTGCTTGGTTTCCGGCATGCCAAAATCAGAACGACTTTTGAATCCGCCAAAGCAAACGGTGGCTACGATTCGGTTAAACGATTCAATGGTCGAAAGATCATCCAAGACACTGCTTATGCGATTTCCAATGAGAAAGAGTATTTTGCCGAGTCGACAGAGGCCTATTTTGGCAAGAATGATTTTTTCCCATTCAACCGAAGTGAGCTCAAGGATCATGATCCGGCGATGCATGACTTGGTGGCAGAAGTCTGGGGAGCGGTCAAAAACACCGATTGAACGCGGTCGCTTGGCACCGGCTCATGGTATGGCCCCCGGAAAATGGCCGAACTCAATTGCCCTTGCCGGACGGGTCGAACGCAAACTCTGAATCAGTCTCTGGCGTCCCGGCTTTTCCTCGGCTGGAGATAATTCGAACCAGCATGACAACACACCCAATCGCCAAGATCAACATCGGGATTCCGATCAACGGCCGGACGGCGATCCATGCAAAGGCCACGGTGCAGGCTGAAAGACAAACGCCCATCAGCCCCGCGATAATCATGGTCAGGCTCCGCGTCAACGAACCGATAAACGGCACAATGTCAGCCAAGACGGCCAGGGGAGCCATCACCAAATAGAACCCCAAGCAGCTCATGCCAAATCCAGCAATCCGAATCACCCAAGCTAAAGCCATGTTCTCCTGTTGAATTTTGTCGAACATCTCATCGGCGGTTAATTCACCCACATAGAGTTTTTCGATTTTTTCGCCGTTTGAAACTTTGAAACCAGTCAATTTTTCACCCGCTTGCTTGGCAACCACGCTAACTGAGGTGGGCTTTACCCATTCGAACATGATTCGCTGGTCCCCGACGATTGGCTCATCAAGCGAGGGCTTGCCTTCAGCCGACCAGTAGATGAGTTCACCATCGAGCAGAACGTGGTCCTGAAACTCAGGATCCAGTTTTTCAATCCGGTCTTGATCCCAAACAATCGGTTCAAACGAATCGATTTGGGCGATTAGCGTTTGACCTAAGCTAAACGCGCCGACCGTCACGTGAGTTGCAGACTGCGTAACGGCGGGGTACTTTTCAGGCGGATTGAAGTGGCTCCCCGACTCTTCGAACTTGCTACTATCTTCTCGATCAGCTGACCATTGAGTTCCGTAGGTGTACGTGTCGACGGTCTCCTTGCGACCACCAATCTTTTTGTTTTGTCGGGAAGTTTTCTCCTCGATCCATTGGAACATCTCCACTGATCGGCGAAGTTTAATGGCCTGCTCGTCGATTTGGAAATCTTCATCTTTGAGTTGGTCATTCGTCTCCGCCAGCCCAGTCAAATGAACGAGCTGTGAGTCCATCGATTCGTCGATTGAGTCAACTTGGTCCAGCGAGGCCACGAGTTCAGCGCCCTGCTTCAAACCTTGAGTGCGATGAATCGTTCGGTACTCGTTCCACCCGAGCATGAAGACGGAGCCAGGAATCATCATGATCCCGATCACGACCCCAAATAGCGCACCTTTGGCACGTGAAAACCAGCTTTGACTGCTGACGCTTGTAATTGAGTAGACCACCAGAATCTCCAACGAATCGAACCAAGGCGCGTTGACGTACATCTGCCCAACTTGCCATGTCGGGCTCTCGCTCCCAGTAATAGAAACGTTCCGAGGGCGATTCGGTTGGTAAAACCGGAAAGTTATTCAGTTTACTGAGAAACATAGGGCGGTCGGGCTGGCATCTAGAATGGGAGCCATTCGAAAATACAGTTAAACTAATCATTACGTTTGGATTCAATCGCGACGATCGCGCTTTATATTCAAAAAGCAGCCATGCGAATCCAACTTTTGAGACGATGTCATGAACCAATCTCCCAACAGCCGTTTCAAGTTTTTCCCCCAGCTCAATGAGCGCGATGGATGTCGATGGCTGGATTCGTCAAACACGTTTTCGTCACAGCTTGTGGAGGCACATTTCAAAACGACAGGACTCAAGTACAAGTTCTTGCAGGCGTTAGGCGAGGCCCGGCTCTTGCCGATCAAAGAGGTCCTGGAGTCGTTTGAGTTTTTTGCCCGCGTGCGTCGATCGACTAAATCCCAAGTTGTCGCCGATTTGTGCTGTGGTCACGGATTGATTGGCGTTTTATTTGCGATGTTTGAGCGATCTGTCGAGCACGTCTTGCTCGCCGACAAAGCTCAACCAGACAGTCGCGAGAAACTGCTCGCCGTGGCTACCGAGGTCGCTCCGTGGTTGAAAAGTAAGATTGAAAACCGTGGTGGCAAGCTGCAAAGTGATTGCGACTGGATCGAACCCGGAGCTTCGATCGTCAGTTCGCATGCCTGTGGAATCTTGTCAGATCTTTGTATTGAGATTGCCATCAAAAGCGGCGGGCCGATAGCGATTTTGCCCTGTTGCTATCCCAAGTCAGCCTGCGAGGCGCCTTTGGCGTTGCAAAACGC
>JBLINZ010000578.1:0-3341 GCA_047639375.1 Mariniblastus sp.
TCGTGACCAAAGGTGTTGCAGGCGATTCAGTCTTCGGGTCAATCTGCGGGGCGGCCGCTTGGTCGACGGCTTCTGCGATTAAAATTCCGGCATCGGAATCTGACACAACCTGAGCGTCAACGATCCTGGGTTCAAAAACCGCCTCGCCAAGCGTTACGTCTGAATCGCTATCTAGATTTCCTTGGGTTTCCGTCATGAACAATCTCTTGAACGATTGATTGCCGAGATCACCGAAAATCATACTCCGCAGAAACTTGGGCCCGTCAAAGCGAGTATTCACTTTCGAATGCTATCAATTCAAACTAATTGACGGTCTGGTTTGTTTCAACTTATGCAACAATTGAACGAAATACTTACAAAGATCATACGCCCCACGACGAATTAGAGTCTTCGAATTCTCTTCAACAGTCGCCCACTATGAAAAATAGCAACCTATTTAAGAATTTGCTTTTTCTCACGCTCGTCGTGGGTGGAGCGGGCGCACTGTCCTATTTGCTGATGTCCAAAGATCAAATTGCATCACCCAGCTCGTTTGCTCCTGGCAGCCAGGCGCAAGCTGAAATTCGCTCGGTCGCCCAGCGAATCGACGAGGCGTTCGAATTCGAGTGGGAAAAAGACAACCTCGATCATGCGTCGCGAGCGTCTGAATTGATTGTCGCCCGGCGTCTGTCTCTGGGGCTTGCCGGCACGATTCCTTCGTTGGAAGAGATCCGTGAGCTTGAAAGCCAAGAACCAAAAGACAGGAATCATTGGTGGGTTTCAAGATTGCTTGAGGATCAACGCACGAGCCAGTTCATTGCGGAGCGGTTGGCGCGTGCATTGGTGGGCGTTGAAGAAGGACCTTTTCTCGTTTTTCGCCGCCGTCGATTCGTCAGTTGGCTCTCCGAAGAGATCCGCAACAACCGACCCTACGATCAGCTGGTACATAGAATCTTGACGAACGAAGGGCTCTGGACGGATACGCCGTCTGTCAACTTCTACACGCGCACGTTAACGGATGAGGAAGCCGAGGGAAAACCTGATCCGATTTTATTGGCCGGACGCACGACGCGTGCGTTTTTGGGAATGCGAATTGATTGCTTGCAATGCCATGACGATTTTCTGGGGACGATCAATCTTGGTTCGGCGGAGTCGCCTGAAAGTGGAATGCAGAGTGACTTTCATTCGTTGGCGGCCTTTTTCTCGCAAGTCGATAACTCGTTGTTGGGTATTCGCGACAATCCATCGCGAGAGCCCTATCAATACAAGTTGCTTGACGAGCAAGAGCCTGGTGTGATCCCTGCGGCAGTCCCCTTCAATAGAAATTTGGATTCAGGCGAGGGTGGTTTGCGGCAGAGATTGGCAAGCTGGGTGACGCATCCAGATAACAAGCCATTTGCGCGAGCTACCGTGAATCGGATGTGGGCGATCATGTTCGGACGCGGCCTCGTCGATCCAGTCGATGACATTTCGCTCGAAGGTCCGTTTCCGGAGGCACTCGAGATTCTCGCCGATGATTTTGTCCAGAACGGCTACGACCTCCATCGGCTGATTAGTATTATAGCTACCACCGAAGCTATCAAGCTCGAAAGCCAAGCCTCGTTTGAAGTAACGCGGCAACACGAATCGAGCCATGCCGTGTTTCCGATGGTGCGACTGAGGCCGGATCAGGTTTCTGGCGGCATTGCCCAGTCCACAAAACTCACCACCATCGACTCGACCTCTCACATCATTACACGACTTACCAAGTACGGTCAGCAGAATGATTTTGTCGAACGGTTTGGCGACCCTGGCGAAGACGAATTCATCGACCGGGGCGAAACGGTAACCCAACGTTTGTTGATGCTGAACGGGAAAATGATTGATGAGCGAATTGAAAGTCCTCTCAACGCACCGCTTCATCTGGCCGGTTTGGCTCCCAATGCGGCCAAGGCAGTCGAGGTGGTCTATCTTTCGACGTTGACGCGTAGGCCGTCGCCGGAAGAAGCCGCCGAGATGGTTCCAGCGATTGAAACGAAACGTGGCAAGGAGCGAACGGCCGAAGTCCTTGATTTGTATTGGACGCTTATCAACAGTGCTGAATTTCGTTGGAATCATTAGCGAAATTTGAGCTGGGAGATTCGACGGGAACCGGAGTCGATTCTCACCCGAGGGCCGACTCAAATTTGAGTTCGCGTTTTTTTCATTGGAATAACTCATGAACAATGTATTTGACTACAGTTGTGGGACACGAGCGCATGTCGAGCGTCGGACCCTTTTGAAGTTGACCGGGTTGAGCGGACTGTCATGGCTTTCGCCAATGGCGACTTGTTTGGCACGAGCCGACGAGAAAAACCCGCGGCCCCAAGCCAAGTCACTGATCGTACTTTGGCTTGAGGGAGCACCGAGTCAATTGGAAACGTTTGACCCACATCCGGATTCGGAAATTGCTGCAGGCAGCAAAGCCCGGAAGTCAAACGCGGCGAGCGTGTTACTCGGAGATGGCTTGGAGCAAGTCGCGGAGCAGATGGACTCTATTTCACTCGTCCGAGCGGTCACCAGTAAAGAAGGCGATCACGAGCGAGCGATTTACAATATCAAGACCGGGTTTCGCCCCGACCCAACACTGATTCATCCGGCGATTGGTAGCGTGATTTGCCATCAATTGAGAAACGATGCTGGCGAACCCGTCGATATTCCCCGGCACATTTCCATCTTGCCAACCAACATGCCTGGCCGAGGTGGCTATCTTGGTGATTCGTTTGACGCCTTCAAGGTTTTTGATCCCCAACAGCCGATTCCCGATGTGAAGTCTCGGGTAAATCGCAGTCGCGAGCGTTCGCGAATGGAAAAACTTAGGTTCGCGGATCAACAGTTTCTTGAAAGTCGAACGGGCAATCGCGTCGTGAGTGATTCGTTGCGTCACTCGAATCTCGACGCAGCGATCAAGATGATGTCTTCGGATCAACTTAACGCGTTTGATGTTAGTCAAGCGTCCGAGTCTGAGCGGTCGCAGTTCGGGGACACGCCATTCGGTCGCGGTTGTCTGGCGGCAATTCGCTTGATCGAGTCGGGTGTCCGTTGCGTCGAAGTCACGCTGACCGGTTGGGACACGCATGTCAATAATCATGAGCTTCAAGCCGGTCGGATTGATATCCTCGATCCCGCCTATGCGGCTTTGATTCGTGAGCTCAAACGGCGGGATCTACTCGATACGACAATGGTGGTCTGTGGAGGCGAGTTTGGCCGAACGCCGTGGGTGAATCCCGTCGGTGGACGAGATCATTGGCCTCATGGATTCAGTATTGCGATGGCCGGCGGAGGAATTCAAGGCGGTCGCGTCATTGGCGAGACTTCGCCTGAGCCGGTTAAGGGAGCTCCTG
>JBLINZ010000579.1:0-3335 GCA_047639375.1 Mariniblastus sp.
GGCTTTGATTTCACGCAGCAATTCGACTTTGTCGAGCATATCGTCGCCGTCGCTATCGGTGACGCGATAAAACCCTGACGGAATCTTTCCTTCGTAATCATTGACGCCGCAATAAAGTGCGTCACCCACCCAGCACATTCCATTGACAGCCCGAATAGGAGCCGGAACCGCTTCGATTGAAGCTGGATCAAACGCCTCTCCCGCCGCAGGTGGAGTCAGCCGATAGAGCCCACCGAATTGATCACTTACAATGATCCGACCTTTGGCATCGGAACACAAATTGACCCACGAACCCTGGTCTTTACCCGGCACGGAATACAACAGTTCGACCTTGAAGCCATCAGCGACGGTGATTCGATCGATCGGTGTAGCAGTATTGCCACCGATCGCTGGGCCGACTTCTTGTTTCTTTTTCTTCTTTTTGGATCCAGCAGGAGTCTTGCCAGTCTTTGGCTTTCCATCTCGGGTCTTTTTGGCCGCAAGATTCTTAAGCTTGACGTTCCGCCATTTGACTTGCTTGCCAACTTTCCCTGGGCTATTGCCGACACCATGAACTTGCAAAGCGATAAAACCGCGAGGCGTCATGCCGTCTTTTAAATCGGCGGCTGGAACGCCGTTGACCCAAGTCTTGATCGAGTCGTCTTGGCAGACGATTCGGTAGTGATTCCACTCGTTTTGCTTGAACGCTTTCTGAGCTGCTTCGTTTTTGCTGAGATCGTTCAACCATCCGCGCCGGCCCTCGTCATAAATCCCGCCTGACCACGCCCGGTCCGAGGGATCAATTTCGACCTGATAACCGTGAACGCGTCCAGCTGGGAACTTTCGCTTTTTCTCGACGCCTTGCTTATTCTTGACCACGACTTCTTGATCCGTATCGTAGGCCTGACTTCGAATCTGAATGCCAGAGTTCAACATCGGATCGACTTTGAACTCAACCTGCAACTCAAAATCCCCATACAGCTTGTCAGTGCAAAGGAAACTGTTCCCCGTCTTGGGAACCGAAGTCCCGACAATCATCCCGTCTTTTACTTCATACTTGGCAGTCCCCCCTTTTTGGACCCAACCGTCCAGGGTCTTGCCATCGAAAAGGGATGTGAATCCGTCATCTTGAGCGAATACATTATTGCTCAGGCAAAATGCACAGCAAATTGCAAAAACGAAAAATCGATAAATCATGAACTGTCCTTTGTAGAGGCATCTGAGAACCGTTGCCGCCAATTCGAATAAATTGGACAAAGCAATCATTCCAACATCAATGGTCACAAGGTTCAAGGCGAAGTATTCGAGTGATCGGTCTGACCACATGCGATACACAATCGTTGAGCGTGAAAACATAGGATACATTACCGCACGTTCCTGTTGAAGTGAAAGTTGCCGAGTCGTTCGAATCGAACGACAAAGAAAACTGCAATATTCCCCAGTGAATGCTTCCCGAATCACGTTTGACAACAAGAATTTGATTGTATTCTGTTTTTCAGCTTCTCAAAATAGTGGTCTAGCCAACAGTAATAACTTTCTTACGGTTGATTTTTGCAGGCGTGGCCAACGTCTGTGAAAACAGCAATTAAATCAGCCATCTTTTTCCACCTGCCAAAATTCTGGCAGCCAAACTCCTGCTGCACTCTATCTGCCCAGCCCCGTCCCATTTTGCAGGCGACGCCGTTTTTTTTGCCAATCTAAACAAATTATTTGGCAGAGGCCCGTCTCCAATGTCGCACGGACCTGCCTCAACAACGTTGGACGCTCAGACGCCAACTCTTGCATCCACTCAATCGGTGCCCACCAAAGAGCATGTCTTCTTCGCCGAGCCGTTGGAAAAACGAATCCTCTTGAGCGGAAACGTGATGGCAGCTTTTCTCGGAGGCAGCCTTTTTATAAACGGCGATGAACTGGACAATGACCTTGACCTCCAAATTGTCGAGAATGATATCGTCCTCGTCGGCAATCAAAGGACCACCATCAACGGTAGTTCCGACGTGCTTATTGTCGCTACCGACTCAACCGTCATCCCAGAAAAACTGGTTGCAGAACTGAACGTAGAGAACGGTCGATTCGAGATCGGACCCGGAATTTCGATTGAAAAATCGCGGATCGTTTTTGCCGGAGATGGTGGCGACTCGATCAGTGTCGACGGCACCACCATTGCAAGCCGACTCGTCATCATCGGATCGAGTGGGGCGACGACGGCGTGGCTATTCGAAACAGCCAAGCCGCACAAATGTTCGAAATCATCGTCCCGTTAGTCAACAACCCAACGAACCTCGGCGTCAATGACCTTTCGGTCCGCACGACGGATACCTTGGGACGACAAGTCATTAAATCCACCTCGATCCATACGTTGATCCGATTCAACTCAACACTGAGTGCCTTCGATATCGAGCTATTCAATGACGAGGCTCCCATCACTGTCGCGAATTTTTTCAACGACGTCGATTCGTACGAAAATTCAATTGTGCACCGTTCACCCAATGTTCAATTCGTCCAAGGCGGTGGATTCCTGTCTGAGAATGACAACATTCAATCCGTCGCACCCCAACCGTCCATCATCAACGAGTTTAACGGAGCCAATGAAAATGTGCGGGGTACGCTCTCAATGGCCTTAGTCCCCAATTCGCCCAAGTCAGGAACCAGCCAATGGTTCTTTAATGCAGCCGACAATAGCGCTACACTCGATCCAAATTTGAATACGGCATTTAGTCGCGTGAGCGGCACGGGAGCCACAATTCTCGATGCGATCGACAACATTCCAGACGACGACATTTCAAGCCTGCTCGACTCAATTCTTCAATCTCAAAACAGCCTGGACTGGATAGTGATCCGAGGGATACCGGCCAGCTTCATTCGTATGGTTAATTACCGATTGCAAAGTCCGATATTCTTGGGAGTGTAAAACCCAATCAATTCGAGTCCCCTCCCGATTACCCGTCCAACGACTTGACGACGACTCCTCAGGACTTCGCTTGGGATACGTTTGTCGAAACGAATCGACCAATGGAACTTGATTTCCCTGACTTCCAGAAATCAGTTCTTGATAGGGTTGCCTATCTTCAGTCGTGTTGAAATCTCCCGTGACAATCAACGGCAGTCCCTTGCCCATGATCTCTTCTGCACGCTTTCTAATCAACCGAGCCGATTCCAACCGAGCGACTTTCCCGCGGTGATCAAAATGAGTATTGAGAAAAATAAATTTCGCACCATCGTTGCTTAGATCACTCAACTCTACCCACGAAACCATTCGCGGCAACGAAGAATCCCAACTCTTGCTGCCGGCAACGTCAGGCGTTTCACTCAACCAAAAATGTCCCGAGTCATTGAGCTTGAATCGATCTTTCTTG
>JBLINZ010000580.1:0-3334 GCA_047639375.1 Mariniblastus sp.
GGGTTGTTTTGGAGGTTCAGCGGTAAGGATGCCGTCAAGATTGCAGCCAAGGACGAGCTTGATGAAATCTAGTTAACGAGACGAGAAACCCGCCGCTCAAGAACGTTTCTTGATTGGCACATCCACCCGAGGGAGATTTTACAATGAAGAAGTTTCAGTTTTTGTCATTGGTGGCAATCGCGGCGTTCACTTTTATGGTGGGCTGCGATTCCAAAAAAACAGATTCCACTGCCGGTGGCAATGGAGCCGAATCCGGTGAGCATGTCCATGACGACGGCACCGTTCACAAGGACGGCGATGACGAAGGTCACGCTCACGGCGAAGGACCGCATGGAGGAACCGTCGCCGATTGGGGAGGTGGGAAGTTCCATGTTGAATTCACGGTCGACCACGATAAACAGGAAGCGACCGTCTACATCCTCGGCGGCGATGAGAAGACCGCCACGCCCATCGACGCGGAAGAAATCACGTTGTCGATCAAAGATCCAGCCTTTACGGCTGTCCTGAAAGCCAGTTCACAAGACGGCGATCCGGACGGCAAAGCTTCACGCTTTGTGGGCAATCACGAGAACCTTGGGATCGTCAAGGAATACGAAGGCTCGATGTCAGGGGCTGTCAGCGGCACTCCCTACTCTGGCAACTTCAAAGAGCTTGCCCACGATCACTAAATTAGTTGTTCGAACGCTTGGCCAAGCGGTTGATACAACGAAAGACGCTCCTGACGGACTGGGCCAGAGTCTGCGTCGATTCCGGCGGTAACCGGTTCGGCAGGAGCGATTCTTAAAAGCAATACTCAATTCTTGATTTTTCTTATCGACACGACTGTTTAGCTACTGCTAACACCAATCAGCATTCTACGATCGAGAATCCAATTTAGATGACGGGTGCATCGCTGGTGCGATGATGATTGCTGTTGCTGAGATTGGACCCAATCAAACGGATTAGGGTCTTGGCGACAACGAAGCTGCTTGCCGCAGCGACGTTTGCTCTTTTGAAAAGCGTTCGTCGGTTTCCAGGCTAGATTCGGTTTAGTCAAGTTTAATAGAGTGAGTCTCAAATTTTGGCTGAGTTACTTAATTAATAGTAGGGTTAGATTGAATCGGATCTAGCTGGCCAACACTTCGCGCCAATGAAGCAAGAAGCTGTTGATGTTGCGATTGAAGGCTTGCTTCTGTGATTCGATAACGAAGTACGTTTCGCCAGTTGTCGATCAGCTGCACATACGTGATGGAATTGGTGGCATACTCGTCGATGGAGACTTCAAGCGTTCGCTCAGCCTTGGGGATGATGTCTTCCTGAATGAGTGTCAATGTGTCGCGAGTGCTGTCAAGTTTGGCAACCAAGTCGAAAACCTCTTCACTGGCTAGGTCTCGCAGGCTGGCCAGGCGGCTTTCTGATGCAAGCCGGTTTGATTGAGCTTCGCAGATGCCAGCCCGAATTCGAGACTTGTAAACCGGCAAGTTAAATCCGACTCCAAGCATCAACGCGTCATCGCCGTTTGCAATTGGGCTGATACCGTCCGATGATGTCGCAATCCAATTGAGCCCTACAGTGAAGTCGGGTTTCTCTTCCAATTGAGCTAAATGAATTTTCTTGCGATCTCGTTGAATGTTGGTCAGTTGAGATTGTAGGTCAGGACGAGATTGAGCCGCTTGGGCAATCAAGTTGTCTACATTCAGATTCGCGTTGTTGGTTTCCAGTGAGTCGACGATCTGTAAATTGGATTGCGGATCGAGATGAAGCAGGCGTGCTAACCGAGCTTGAAAAGACTTTTCTTTTTGCTTGAGATCCGTAAGTTGGTTCTCGAGTTTCGACTGCTCAGTTTGAACATTCAGCACGTCTTGTTGCGTGACGGATCTTTTAACTTCGTATTGCCGCAGCACGACTTCAGCGATCTGTTGAAGCGATAGGCTGTCATCGTTGTTGATTTCTATCGACTTTCGGATGAACAACAATTGGTAACTGGCAGAGCGGATACTTTCCGCGATCTCGAGCTGTGTTTGTGCCAACGCCAATTCGGCGGCTGCGACTTCGTCTGAAACGATGGCGGCTTTCGTTGCTCGCCGTTCCGCATTCGTGAACTTTTGGCTGACGCCAAGTGAGAACGCTTGCTCACCCGCTGCCGTTTCAACTGGCGCAAGGTAGGTGTTGGTATTCACCATTGGATCTGGAAGTGACAGCACCTGTGGCAAGCGATGTCGAATGGCATCAATTTTGTGTTGGGCTTCCTGAATCCGAGGATTGCGGGAAAGCCCCAACTGGACGTACTCTTCAATGTGTCCGGATTCAGTTGTGGTCTCGGCCGACTCGCTGACGTACGAAGCAGGGGCAACAAAACAGGGGTCGCTTCGGTTAAGCGTTTGCAGCACGGTCTGGGGCGACTGGCATCCTGATAAAGCAATCAGAATCAATCCAGCCATCAACGTTCTATTACCCATTGGATCGCAGTCCCATCTACAGATTCATTTGTTACGCATAACAGTTATCGTCTGAATAACCGGCATAAGCTGAACTTTGGCGGGACCGGTCTTGTGACTGGTTCAAACGTAACAGTTTAACGTTCCCCGTATCGCAATACGGAGTTTGTCGAGTCGGGAAAAACCGTCATGAGGGCATTGTGGAAGGCGGGCCGATTTGCCACTCGAGGGAGCAAAGTGGCTTGCAAAGCCTGCATACTATTTGCCGCTTTTTTCGGACGCCGAGGTGTAGGGTCTGTACTTTGGTAGCGGCTTGTAATTCCCTTGGCCCTTTTCCCAGCGAAAAGTTTCGCCTTCAATCACAAGGTCTTTGCGTAGATTGAATTTCGTCTCTGGTGCGGCAAAGCTCTTTGGGGCTGACTTGCGAAGCCGAGTCTTCACGTCCGCGTACTTTGGCTGGGACGCAAGATTGGTCCATTCGTTCGGATCTTCGCGAAGGTTGTAGAGTTCTTCGCCGTCGTCGCCATAGCGGATGTAGCGCCAGTCGCGATTGATGATCGCGTACTCTCCCGGCTCCATGTAGGGCAGGAAGACATTACGATCTTTTGCCGCCGCTGGATTGTTCAGCGACGAAGCAAGTGACTCGCCTTCGAGTGACTGGTGAGGCGTCGGCAGTTTGCAGAGCTCAACCAGCGTTGGGTACATATCGATCAAGCTGGCCGTCGCATCCGTTTTGGCACCCTGCGCGACTCCTGGCCCGGCCCAAATGAAGGGCACATTTGACGTGCGTTCCCAGAGCGTGTGTTTGCCCCATTGGCCTTTCTCGCCGTGGTGATAGCCGTGATCACTCCACAGCACGACGATCGTATTGTCCGCGTAAGGACTGGCCTCCAACGCATCGAGCACGCGGCCGAGCA
>JBLINZ010000581.1:0-3326 GCA_047639375.1 Mariniblastus sp.
CCTGCACGGGATGCCCAGGCACGATTGGCCGCCCGAATTCCTGTGGCTCGTGAAATCCAGCGACTACGCTGGTCAAGATCGAAACCAACGCAATCCCAGGAATCAGGAATGGCAACGTCGCGAGATAAGTCGGCACCGACAGCAATGATTCAATCAAGGGACGATCAGCCGTCCAACCAATATCTTGGCGAACTTGTTGAAATGAGATCCCTCTAATCACTGGCCAAGCCAGTGCCACGAGTGAACCAAAAAACACAATCGGCTGAAGCGCCATCCCGACCAGCGCCGAGGGGATCCCGACGATACTCAACACAATCGAGCTTCCGAAAAACATTGCCATCCAAATCGCAAATGTTTCGATGTAAATATTGTGGTCGCCGATGCTGTTCGCAAACTTCGATTTGAGTCGTCCCGACGTCAGCAAGGCTAGGGCGGTGATTGCGATCCCGATACCCAACAGGCAG
This sequence comes from Mariniblastus sp., assembly GCA_047639375.1. GTDB lineage: Bacteria > Planctomycetota > Planctomycetia > Pirellulales > Pirellulaceae > Mariniblastus. The sequence continues at coordinate 465 of JBLINZ010000581.1, forward strand.
CCGAGGCCGCCGACCAACAAACTCAGGACGCCCACGATCATCAATCCATCGGTCTCAGCCAACAAAGATTGGCGTTCAGTTTTTCTCGTCGTACCTTCGGGCAAAAAAGCCAACTGACCGATCCATTTGAGTTTTGATTCGATTAAGTCCCGGCTTTGTTTTCCGGTCGTGCCGTCGGCAAAATCACCTCCCTCAAATTCCTCGTTTTCGTATTCAGAAAACAGACCCGACAAAGCGTCGCGCATTTGAACTTGATCTTCCGTCAGTTCAAGATCATGGTCATCGACTTTGGCCTTCAATTCGCCGAGGTATTCAATCGCGGCTGCTGGGCCTTCGATCTCGCTGACCAAAATGGCGTAACACAATCGTTGCTCGTAGGGCCCCTCATCCAAGCCCTCGGGGACTTGGTTGGTGGATTCTGGCAGCGGCTGACCGGAAAGCTCGCCCATGCGTTTCTGGCCGACAATCGCCTTGGCCTGCAATTGAACTTGCATTAAGTCCTTCGGACTGGCATCACCACCGACTTGGGGCTTGGTCGCAACCTGAGAATAGGCCACGTTCATAAACAAAAAAACTGTGATTAAAATCACGAACGACCAAGCGGCGATCCCGCCCCAAGACAGCCGTGGCGGATTGACTTGAATCAACTCGGCATCCACGAGATCATCCGCTTGGTCAGTCTGCACAAGGCGCGGAGAAGCGTAGGGGGCCAAGTTCGATGGCTGTTCTTCTGAATTCGATTGTGGATCGGAGTTCACGGGTTTCCTTCGAAACTAGTTGGCGTTAACCAATTTGCAGATCGCGAATTTCTTGGTCAGGGAGATATCAATTTCAACCCAAAGGGCCAAGCCGACATTCTATCCCAAAACGCAATTCTGAACACGGACCAAAGCTGGCTGAATGAGAGTTCGCCTTCGGCTTACGATTCCTTGGCAATCAGCCGACTCGACTCGCGAAAAATATCGTCCAGCATGCCTGCCGTCAGGCGTTTGGTGAACGTGTTTTGCTGGCTGGGATGATAACTGCCGAGTAGCCACCGGCCATCCTCGAGTTTCAGCAACTCGCCGTGGGAGAACTTGGGGCGTTTTTTGGGCGGAGCGAGCCAACCGCGTTTGACAATCTCGGGAACTGAGGCATTCCAAGCCAACGCTCCCAAAGCGAGGATCACGACGGGATCACAGAGCTCAAGTGTCGCGTCAAAGTACGGCTGGCAGTTGGCTAGTTCTTCACGAGTTGGTTTATTATCGGGCGGGGCACATCGGCAAATATTCGTGACGGCACAGTCGATCAATTCCAAGCCGTCGTTTTTCGATTCGGAATTCGCTTGGTTCGCAAATCCAAACCGGTGCATGGCGCGATACAGCCATTCACCACTGCGATCTCCAGTGAACATCCGGCCCGTTCGGTTGGCCCCGTGGGCTCCAGGCGCCAAACCCACAATCAACAACCCGACCCGTGGAGCACCCAAGTTAGGAACCGGTTTACCCCAGTATTTTTCGTCCTGATAGGCCCGCCGTTTTTCAACGGCAATTTCTTGGCAATGGGCGACCAAGCGAGGGCACTTAGTGCAACGTTGGACTTCAACGTTCAGCCGATTCCAGCGAGCTTTGCTCAATCTTGATCTGCCATTGTGATTGAATCGGAAGTCGTCTGCGCACTTGAGGCATAGGAGCGGTTCTTGCGATTGAGTTCTTCTTGAGCGAGATGTTCATTCTTGAGTCGACGAAACTTGCGCTCGAACAGAAACAACGCAATGATCATCGCTAAGACACCGCCAATTCTGAGCGCCCAACTATCGCCAGAAACGTATTTGGAGATCTGTACTGAAAACAAGAGCATTAATCCATTTCCAAGGATGCTGCCAGAAAGAATCGCCAACACAACCCGCCAACGCTTCATCCCTAACAGGCGACCAAAGATCGAACCACCGACGCTACCCGTCGTCGACGTCGGGAAGATAACGAAACAGACGAGCCCAACAAAAGCAGTGCGGCGAATCCAAGGTTGCTTCTGCAGAATAAACTGACCGTCAGAAACGATGTCTTTGATCCGAGGGCCGACCCAAGGGATGCGAAACACGATCCCCATATGAAATGCTACGAACGCCGCAACCATCGTATCGAGGTAAGTCAGCATTACGAACAGATTGCGGGCGTCTAAATGCCTGACAAAAAATTCGGCGTCGGCATTCGGCTCGGCTTGTCCGATGAGGATAATGAATCGCCCCAGCGCAAAGAAAGCGGTCGCGGCCGCACCGATGTAACTGAACGCTACTTCGGGCCCTTGGAATGCGTACACGAGTCCAAGAATCGCAGCCGTGAGCAGCAGCGGTCCCACCAAAGCCAGCCACCAGGCAATGGGATGATCATGGCGATACTCAAGCTCAAAATCGCCCATAGAAGGTGCGCGCTCGACGTGATCGTCATTCAATTGTTTCGACTCGACTTTGTCCACCGCCGTAATTCCCTAGTCCTCAATAGTTCTGCAACAAGCTGCTTACGCTTTTTCAAATTGGTCATTCGCCAGAACGATACGAATCTTTCGTTCAAAAAGTCGGCTCAATTATCAAATTCTCCGAACCGGAATTTGAGCCGTAGTTTCCCAACGGTGATGAATTCCAAACCGGCTTTTTCCCCTTGCCGCCCGTGAGATCCAACGAAAATCAATAACGTCATGGTTGCTAGCGGGGAAATCTCTCCTGACTTGCGTTTGGAATCCCCATACGCTTCGCCCCCCCTCGCTCCCTCCCAAGGTACATTATTCGACCGAATCGCAGTACATCATGAACGAATCCATTTCGCCAAATCGTCGCACCGCCTTACGAAACCTCGGGTATTTAAGTCTGGGAAGCTTTCTCTGTAT
>JBLINZ010000582.1:0-3313 GCA_047639375.1 Mariniblastus sp.
GATCCCCTGCGGGCTTAGCCGCCAAACACTGGAAAGAATTTCTTCACGTGAAATGGCTCGTCCCGAGTTGTTGACGAGGTATTGGACAAGCTCGATTTCTTTTTCGGACAATTCGACACGGTCGGCTTGATCGTCTGATGAGTGGGAGAATCTGATTTCTCGACGTTCAAAATCGATCGCTCCGCCCGCGAATTGGGCGATTGCAATATTTGAGGGCCGTTCGGGGGTGCGTCGCAAGACGGCTTCGACGCGGGCCAACAGCTCTTTGATGCTAAAGGGTTTGACCACGTAATCGTCCGCTCCGTTTTTCAAGCCTTTCACTCGATCGGACTCATCGCCCTTGGCTGTTAACACAATCACCGGTTGCGTCGGGCGGATTTTCCTTAGCTGCTGAAGGATCTCAAGCCCAGGAACTCCTGGTAGCGCGAGGTCGAGAAGCAGGAGGTCGTAGGCTGCGGTTGTGGCGATTTCCAAGCCCGCGTGACCATCAGCGGATTCGAGGACGTGGTAGCCGCTGTACGTCAACGCGTCCACGATCCCCCGCCGAATCGCCGGATCGTCTTCGATGGTGAGGATAGTCGCTCGCGTCATGGCTGGATCCAGGTTTGGCTCAATGTAAACGCCTTGGGCTCCGTAGGACTGCATGCTACCGAACGTAGTTCAGTCGTCCTGTAGACGCTAGGTTTATTCTAGGCGCTACAGACTCTGCGAATGTAACAGACGTGTAACATTGAGTTAAGAACGGCATTTGGCCTGAGAATCCACCATTGGTGCCACTTCGTAGACGACAATCCGGAAGGTGGCTGTGCAGGTGGTGCGACACGTCGACGGCAGCAAATCACTCCGAATTGTTAGACGGGTTGCCGAATCGGCTGATGGTTGTCGGGCCGTGGCGAGCTTGGCTATTCTTTGTCTTTCGTTAGATCTTGATCTGCGAGTGCCATGTCAAAATAGCCGATCATCATTTCTTCCCAAGTCTGATCACCCCAGCGAACCGTCTTGCTCGGGTCTGGGTTGGCGAAGTTTTCCGCTGAATTGTCGTAGTGGGCGATGCAATGCAAGATGCTGCCGCGGGGGACGATGATTGGTTCCGAAAATTTATAACCATGTTGCCAATTGAAATCGTAATTGGGAACGTCGAGCAGCGTTTCAGGCTTCTGGCCGGGCTTTTCGAGGATGTACTTAAATGATTTTCCACGCACATGCATGTGGGGGAATAGTGCTAACAATTCGGTTTTGTTTCTGAACCGATGTGAGGCTGCGACTCTGTGTTTTTTGGCATGTGGGGGAATCACCAAGCCTTTTCTGTTGGACGCTTTTTCCGTTCCCACGACTTTTTTGACTTTGGATTTGTCAATGAATTTAAAACCAATGTAGGAGTTGTCTTCTTGGCTGGTACCATTGGTCGTGTAATGCATCTGGAAGATCAGTTTCGATCCAGCCGGAATCAGTTTTGCGTAACCTTCTGGGAGAATTAACGGTGTCGAGCCGGGTGCTGCCGCGGTAATCCACTCTGAGTCGATTTCGCCGTGAACGGGCTTTTGATTACGACTGTCGGCGACGACAACAACATGGTGTACAACCGCTCGGTTATCGATTCGGATTTCGGCCGCTTGAACCCATTTGTCTTCCTTGAAACCAGGGTCGACCACAAAATGTTCGTAGGGGACCACGCCGTTGGCAGGGACTTTGTAAGGAGTTTTTCGGATTTGGGTGACAAAATCGGGAGTACCTATCTGCCAGCCTTCGACAAATTTGCGAGGCTCCGGGAGTTCTTTGGTCTTGCCAAAAGGCGCGCCGTTTTTGACCCAAGTTTGAATCAAGGAACGTTCAGCTGCCGTCAGCGAAGCATCGTTCTTGAAGGAGCCATGATCTGGATTGGCATTCCATGGTGGCATCCGCCGTTCCTCGACCACCTCCGCGATCATCTCTGCCCACCCGACGACTTCGTCGTAATCGGTGAGACTGAAAGGTGCGACTTCACCGGGGCGATGACACTGGACGCACCGATCGTTCAGCAGGCGGGAGATCTGATTGGAATAAGTGATCTGGCTGGCGTCTTGGCTCACCAAGACGCGGCCGATGAGGCAGCCTTCGGCTTCTACGAATTGGACCTCTGGCTGACGCTGGTCTTCGAGTGCTTTGATGGCGTCAAGCAGATAACGTTTGTCGGCGTGAGGCTTTTGTTTGCCGTAACTACATTGATCATCGATGGCTCCCCGGTACGCAAGCTTTCTGTTGGCATCAAACAGATAGACTTCGGGCGTGCGTTGAGCGCCAAACGCATCAGCCACACGATTGGCGGGATCTTTGAGCAGCGGGTATTCGGTTTTGGTTAGTTTCGCAAATTCTTCAATCTCGGTGATCGAGTCGTGGCGATTGGAATTGATCCCAACGATTGTCAGCCGGCCCTCAAATTTTTCTTGTAGGCGATTCAAGGTTGACGAATAAAGTTTGACCAGCGGGCATTCTACGCCGAAGAAAACGACAGCAATCGGTTGATTGTTTTGCGGTTTCCCGAACGACCAACGTTTACCACGAAAGTCTTGTAATTCCACCGTTGGCATCGCGTCGCCAATTTTCAACGAGCCCCGATCTAGCGTGTTGGATTGGGGCTGGCCGAGTGTCTTTTCTGTTTGGCCCATCGCGTGGTCCGCAATGCCACCGTAGCTGATTGCAGTCACGATGAGGAGACTGCATTTGGCAAGCGTGCCGTCGAAAATATAGTTCATAGGAGAGTATAAAGTTTTGGGTTCGGCGTGCGTATTCGTCGTTGGCTAGGGCTTAAACCTTAGTTTGGACCGGCCTGCGTGGACAGATCATTTCTCGGGCTAATCATCGCGAGTACCTGAAATATAGATCGAGAGTTAAAGCCATTCCATCAACTTGAGAGAACAAAATCACCATCCTGCGATGAGGATGAGAGGTGTTTCATTGCATGATATTACTGTACTCCAATAGATGAGCATTAGTTTTACGAAATTCAGACAACAGTTAAGTGCCCGCGTGCTTATCGGTCCGTTAGTATTGAATCGGTGAAGATCCGTCGTCTGGGCGTTGTGATTCGCCTAAACGGCTGTAGGGAACTCTATGTTGAATCTTAAACCAAAAAAGCATTTGGGCCGCACGTGGCCACGTCCCAAGCGTTCTTGGGCGATGCGGATGGCTTGGCATGATCTGTTGTTCATGCATTGGCGAGTAGAAGTGGACGCGTTGCGTCGCTTGATTCCCGCTGATCTCGAGATTGACACCTTCGATGGTTCTGCGTGGATTGGCGTGGTACCTTTTCGGATGTCTGGCGTGGCTCCTCGAT
>JBLINZ010000583.1:0-3312 GCA_047639375.1 Mariniblastus sp.
TCGGCAGTAAACAGGTCTTCGGTGGGCGTCTCTGGCAGAAGGATACTACTTGGAGCCTGCGGCGCTCGCGGGAACGGGTTAGCGGTGAACGTTGCTTGGCCTCGGTAACTGTCGGGGCTGGCCGTTCGATTGGCCCAAGACGAATCCGACTGGCTTGGGTTGGCACTAAGAGTCGGGTCTACGGAAATGGATGCTTGGCTCGAGTCAGGGTTGGGCGGGCTATCTAGTTCGGATTGAGCCCAGCCCAAGGATGGGGCCCAGCTTACCAAGACTAACACTAGCGTCAGAACGGACCGAATGCCCAAGCGACTAAATTGAGACCAATGTGAATTGACTACCATGACGAGCATCCTTGCACTTTATGGATTTTTTGTGGATTGAACGGTTGTCAGTCCAGTTGCATTTCCTTTGCGTTCAGCGAAATTCCATCGCTGATTCCAAATAACTTGTCCCGAATCAGAACTTGAGTCAATGCTGATCGTTATTGCTTGCGAAAGCTGCTGTAAAGCAGGGTTCCTTGGGGAGAAAACCTTGCATTGCCAGCGGAAGCTCCGATAATTAGCTTGAGAACGCTGGGGGCACCTAAGGATAGTGAAATGATCGATAAATTCAATTCTTGTTTGATGCGCTGTGTCCGTCTGCGGGCACCACTAGCAATCGCGATGCTGGCACTTCTAAGTCTGAAACTTTTGGCTGCGCCGAGTTTTGGCTGCCAGTTGCTCAATCCTCCGGCCCAGCCTTTGAGCGTTGAGTCCAGCCTTCCCGTCAACCAGTTTCTCAACGATTATTGGAAGCGAGATCTAAGGAACGAAGCTGCCTCCAAGCAATTGTTTCAGGAAGCGAATCCCGGCGGCGAAATCGCGCTCGTGGCTTACGCCGTCAATCGAATCCAGCAGAACAAAACTCGTGAGGCGAAGCAGGTTGCGGAGCGTTTGACTTCGGAGTTTCCCGCGAATCTTGACGGTTGGATGATGCTGACTTGGCTCAATGCTTTGGAGAACAAATACGACATTGCTCTGGTCAACATGCGGGCCTTCAAGAAACAAATCAACGCCCGAAAAAAACTGCCGAAACCGATCGAAGTCGAGATCTTTCAACGACTCGGAAGGCTGATTGGATACATGCAGGGCCCCGTCAATGGTCGTGTCGACAAGCATATTTTCCAAGGGACCGTCACGAGCCTAGAAAAGGGATTGGCTCCCGATGTCTTGCAGGAATTCATTGCGAGCCGTGACTCCGTGTTGAAAGAATATGATGCCGTCCTGAAAACTCAAGCAGGCAAGACCCAGGTCGAACTCGTCAAAGTCAAAGCGAAGAATGATCAAGAAAAAATTAACCTCGAACAGCAAGTCCAATCGATCGCACAATTGGAAAACCGGTTGATCCCGCAGCGGGAACGCATCGAATCGCAGTCGAATAACGAGGTTTCACGATTGGATAGTCAGGCTGCGTCGATGCTTCGGCAGATCAATGCGGTGTCGGCTGACATCCAAGCCACGCAATTGAACTTGCAATACTTGTATGCTGATTTGGCGTCGGCCATCAACCATCAGCAACAGCATGGCCATTTTGTTTCGACGGTTGGGCTGCGAAACCAAATTCGCAATGCGGAATACAGTCTTTCAAATTTTCGAATTACTGGAAATCAGCTGTCGTTTTCGCTCAATGGGACGCGCAATCAAATTGTCCGCACAAGGAATAACGCCTCTCAGCAAGTTCGTGGACTGGATAAGGAATTGAAACGCCTGAATGGAGCCAAGCGTCGGAACATGGCCAAGATCGCTAAAATCGCAAGCGGTCCCGAACTCGCTGACGGCAAACGAAGTGCGATGAAAATCGAAGCGACAGCGCTGCTGACGTACGACGATTTATCGGCGGAAGTCTATCGCCTTGAGCTTCTGGATCACGTAACGACAAACTAAGCGAGCGTGAAATTAGTTGGCTGGCACAGGCTGTTTTAGGCATCCTGCTGTCCGGCTTGATCATTGAGTTCTTTGATCCAGTTCGGGAGGCGTTCGACTGGTAATCCAACGACGGTAGATTCCAGTCCGGCCTCGATACTTAGCCAATCGAGGCCATCTTGGTAGCCAAACGCTCCCGCCTTGCCGACCCAGCCATCCGAATCAAGGATTTCTTCGAGTTGGAGCTCTGTCAGCGGATCCATTTTTAAAATTGTTTGCTCCAAGTGCAACGCGTACACATCACTGGGGCGGTGCCATAGGCAAACGCCGGTGAGGACGCGATGCCGCTGGCCACTCATCAGACGCAGCATTCGCTCGGCATGGTCCCTGTCCACGGGCTTGCCCAGGATTTCAGCCTGGCACTCTGCGACGGTATCCGCGGCCAGGACAAGTCCCGTGGGATGTTGATTTGCGATCGCTTTGGCTTTGACTAACGCTGACTCCAAGACCAATTCTTCGGGTGAGCATTTCGAGCAAATTCCTCGTTCGGTTTGGACCATTTTTTCAATGGACTCATCGGGAGGATCGACGATAAACTCGAATCCGTTTTCGGTCAGCAATTGACGACGACGAGGGGATTGGCTGGCGAGGATCAGGTGTGGGTGTCGATTGGTCATCTGATTGGATTGTGTTAATCTGAGAGTTAGGAATTTTATTCGAACGGTTGTTAACCAATTTGGGAAGCTACAGTTTGTGAAGCCCGGCTGAGATTTGATTTGGCCTGGGTGGATCGGCAGGCCCAATATCCGTTAGCCGCTTGCGGTTCCGATCTCGTTTCTCGATGCGTGAAAGCCCAACCTGCCATGCCCTCCGCCAGTTCCGAGCTGAAAGTCATTTTCGAGGATAACCATTTACTGGTGATCGACAAGCCGCCTTTGCTGGCCACGATGGGCACGCAAGAAGGTGAAGACAGCCTTGTCGAGCGGGCTCGTCAGTATCTCAAAGGGAAATACAACAAACCAGGAAACGTATTCATTGGTGTGGTCAGCCGCTTGGATTCGTTTGTCACTGGCGTTGTTGTTTTGGCGAGAACGTCGAAAGCGGCCAGTCGTTTGTCTGAACAGTTTCGAAGTCGGACCGTAGAGAAGAAGTACTGGGCGATTATCCCCGATGGCTTGCCGAGCGATTCCGGCCAATTGGAAGATCGTTTGATAAAAAATGAATCGCGGCATCGGATGGAGGTTCTGAGGAAAAACGCCCCCAAGCACCCCAACGAAAAACTTGCTCGGTTGCGATACCGAACGATTGGCCGATTCAGCCCCATTAATGGCGAGCGAATTCGTTTGATTGAGGTGGAACTGGAAACAGGACGAAAGCATCAAATTCGTGTGCAGTTTGAAAACGTCAACTG
>JBLINZ010000584.1:0-3297 GCA_047639375.1 Mariniblastus sp.
ACAAGAGTTGCATTTTCCAACTGGGCCCAAGCGAGTGATGGTAACGCAAGTCGTCAAGACTTTCGAAATATTGAGCTGCCCAAACGCTTGACGAGTTTCGCTACCACGGATTGTCGAGAGGAATCAATTACCTCAAGGGGCCTGGTTCGCCGGGATTCGCACGCCGGGAAACCGCTCAACGATTGGCAGGCAGGCGGTGGGAACAAGCGAAAAACGTTTAATGGCAATGACGCTTTGGGGTACCCAATCCGCCTTCGGCTCAATAAATCAACACGCCCATGCACTTCGGGTTACCATTGTCAGCTACGAAAACCAGTTGAGAGTGCTACAATAATGTCGGCGGCTGACGAAGTTCATTGAATGCGTTTCCCGCCTAGCTTGAGTTCCGATCAAATCATTGCAGCCAGAGAGAAAATCCATGTTAAACAAACTAGTCGCTTCCTTAGTCGTTGCCGCCGTCATGTTGAGCGTTTCTTCATTCGCTCATGGACACGACGTTTTTCAGGATGTGCTTAAAGAGCAATACATGTTGAAGTCGTTTTCGTGCAAGGCCTGTCATCCAGACGGCGACGACCGCAAGATTCGGACGGCGTTTGCTGAGCGAATTTACCTTCAGATGAAAGACAAAGGGCTTTCCAAGCAATTTGCGGCTGCGACAGCCACAGACGAAGCGGCCAAGAAAGCCGACCCGTCTTCGGTGACCAAGGAAAAGGGCGCTGTCGTCGATTTCGAAAAACTGGCAGCGAAAGAATTCAAAGTCGCCTTCGTTGAGGTATCCAAGCAAAAAATGTCGATCGAAGAGATCCTCCGTGAAGGCATGTTCAATGGTGCTCGGCTCGACACAAAAGCAATCGAAGCCGCTGCCGCTGCTGCCAACGAGGAAAAGTGATCTACATCGATCGGGTGTCAGGGTTGCAAGCTCGGGAGGCCCAAACTGGGTCTTGTCGCAAGCTGTCCCTCTCGCTGTCGCTGCAGGCTTAGATTCTTGGATGAAAGACTATGAAAACTCACTTCAATTTTGTTAATACATGGCAAGCGGTGCTATCGATCGCGTTGCTTCTGTTGGCAACAGCCATCAGTTCGGGCCAGGATCGAATCGATGCACCCTTGGAGCTAACGGGGCGCACGATGGGGCCAATCCCCTACTCGGTCGTCGTCGCTCATTATCCAAAATCGGTGACCTCCGAAGCATTGCAGTCTGCGGTTGTTGATTCGCTCCAACGCGTCAATCGCCTGATGTCGACTTACATTGCGGAATCCGACGTCAGCCGTTTTAACGATTCGAACTCGACGGAATTTTTCGAGGTCGATCCGGAGACAGCGAAAGTCGTGGCACGGTCGATTGAGATTAGCCAGCAGACCGAGGGAGCATTTGATATTACTGTCGGTCCAGCCGTCAATCTTTGGAATTTCGGACCCAACAAAAAACAGCGATTCGAAATTCCCAGCGACGAAGAGATCGCGGCCGTTAAACAAGTGATTGGCTACGAACAGCTCTCAGTTCAATTTGAACCGGCAGCGATTCGGAAATCGCAGCCAGGCGTGAAAATCGATCTCTCGGCGATTGCCAAGGGATATGCGGTTGATCAGGTCCTCGCTGAGTTGGCCGTTTTGGGCTGCCGGCAAGTCATGGTCGAAGTCGGGGGAGAGATACGAACCATGGGCGAGCGGTATGCCGGTGGCCCATGGCGAATCGCGGTAGAGAAACCGTCCGAGACAAAAAGCTCTTCTAGCGACGGATGGTCGGGCGTTGCCGTAATTTCAGATCGCGCGTTGGCCACTTCTGGCGACTATCGAAACTACGCCGAGTTCGAAGGGCATCGTTACTCTCACACGATCAACCCAGCAACTTGCCGCCCAGTGACACACTGGCTGGCAACGGCCAGCATTATCGCGGACGATTGTATGACCGCCGATGCCTTGGCCACAGCCGTTTCGGTTCTAGGATTTGAAGCAGGGGCTGAAATGTGTGAGAAACTCGGTGTCGACTACTACCTTGTCAATCGTGATTCTGAGTTGGGTACTTCATTCGTCGACAAGTCATCAACGGGTTTCCCTTTTCAAGAACCCGTCAAGAAAAAGGTAGCCTCCAATAGTATCTGGCCAACGTTTCTCGGAGCGATTGTGATTTTTGGTTTGATGATCGTCTTCATGGCCGTGGGGGCGATTTTTGCCAATAAACCAATCACGGGATCGTGTGGCGGAATTGCTAATGTGACCAACGAAGACGGCGAATCCAATTGCGGAATTTGCTCGAAACCCACCACGGACTGTGTAGAGAACCAACCGACCGCGAACGCTTAACACTAGGTTCGCATTCGAGAGCAAGATTGCTTGGTCACTCCTCACCGATTCAATCGATCTTTGTAACCACGACAATTCGTTCTTTCACCAGCTTCTATAAAATACATGCCAGACCGAGTCGACTTGAATGTGCTGTTTGTATGTTCGATGAACCAGTGGCGCAGCCCCACAGCGGAGAAAGTCTACGCCGATCGACCGTTTGTGAACGTACGCTCGCGGGGCACCAATCGAAAAGCCAATCAAACGATTCGGCCAAGAGATTTGGATTGGGCTGACATCGTGATTGTGATGGAGCAAAGGCACCGACAACGTTTACAAAACGAGTATCCGAGTCATTTGAAATTCAAAACGCTGTTTGTCTTGGATATCCCGGATGAATACCAATTCATGGACGCTGATTTGATTGGTCAACTGACAACGGCCGTCGACGCGATCTTGGCCGACTCAAGCAATGAATGAGTTAAGACAATGACTTGGTTTGACCAACTCACCGGCTTTCGAGAACGATCGCACGATGCCGTCCAATCCGATCTCCGCCTGGAAGAAGCGAATCTGGTATCAGCAGCAAATGATAGGCGATTCACGTACGGCGAATTTACCACGCCTTCCCTCGCGGAGCTTCGACTGAATCTCGAATCCATTGGCGACCAAGGCATGAAAATCCAACAAGTCGTTGCGGACGTCACCTCGATCCATCAGAACCCAGCCAATCAAGACGCGGTGATTCAGGTTGCTTCACAATTCAACTGCCTTGAAATGGCGGCCCCGCATTTGACACCGGAAGATGGAGTTGGCATCTACCAGAATGACTGGACGCAGGGCCCCGCGTGCTCGATTTGTGCTGGAGCCGGTACGATCTATAGAAATTACTTCGTGCCCTGCCGAGGACAAATCGGCCAGACGAGTGGCAACCAAATCGATTGCCTCCACGAACTCGGGGAAGCCTTGGGCAATCAAGACAACCGACTGTGGTCGATGCAAAACGGTTATTGC
>JBLINZ010000585.1:0-3293 GCA_047639375.1 Mariniblastus sp.
CTCTATTCTAGAAGTGAGTTTGATTTCCACCCCACCAAGCGTGAACCACGAATACGGAAGTAAATTTGAACCATAATATAGAGAAACCTGCCTCCAATCGGCCTCAGAAAAAGCAAGGCAGGCTCCGTAATCTCTGCAAGCGACTTGTGGTCTACGCGGGGATTCTTTACGTGGCCGTTTTGCTGATGTTGGTGGCCAACGAAACAAGCCTCGTTTATCCCGGCTCGGATTATCCGAGGGGAGACTGGAATCCAACCCATTTCGATTTTGAAGAAGTGACTTTCACTTCGGCGGACGGGACAGAATTGGTTGGCTGGTACTTAGAAAAACCTGACTCGACGCCAGCGGGGGATCCGGTTCGAACGGTTTTGCTTTGCCATGGAAACGGGGAAAACGTCTCGCAATCGACGGCCACTAGCGGTGACACCTTCAGACGAGTATTGAATGCAGATGTATTCGTGTTCGACTATCGCGGATTTGGAAAATGCAGCGGCAGCCCGAGTGAAGCTGGCGTCTTGGCGGACGCAGACGCGGCGCTTGATTGGATCTGTAAACGATCTGAAAAATCGCCCTCCCAAATTATCTTAGTAGGGCATTCTTTGGGCGGTGGCCCAGCGGTTCATCTGGCCGCCAACCGGGGCTGCAAGGCTTTGATACTTCAGCGAACGTTCAACTCACTCGCGGATGCTGCGCAAAGCCATTACCCGTGGCTCCCCGTCAAGTACATCATGCGGAATCAGTACCCGTCAGAGGAAAAGATCAAGTCATGTTCGATGCCGCTCTATCAATCTCATGGATCAGTGGACAAGATGATCCCAGTTTCGCTGGCACGAAAATTGTATGAAAACTCGCCCGCAAAATCCAAAGTTTTCAACGAGATTGAAGGGTTGGGGCACCTGGACCCATTGCCCCGTCGCTATTGGGCCGAGCTCAAACAGTTCATTGACTCAATCGACCAAGTAGCCTCCACACCCAAGCGTTGAGGAATACAGGATTGGTGTAACTCGACAAGGCTGCGACTTTTTTCAAGACTGAGCCGAAGGCGGGAACGGAAATCGGACGTGTTGATTGAATGACCGGTTAAGTGGGGGCAGTCATAGCCCGCATGCGTCAGCGAGGGTGAGCCCTCGTTGGTGGCTTGCCGTCAAGAGGCATGCGTCCTCGCCTACAAACGCTTTGCGTTTGGCACTGTCGTCTGCCGGCTAATCGTTAAACGATCTATCGTCTCGTATACCAAATCAACGCGGCCGTAAGCGAGCATGAATCAGGAGGCGACGGATGCAGGATAGCCGTTGGGGTTTTGTGACTGCCAGCGCCAGCTGTCGACGCACATTTGGTCGAGATTGCGTTCGGCAGTCCAGCCCAATTCGAGTTTAGCAAGCGTGGGATCAGCGTAGCACGCTGCGATGTCGCCCGGTCTTCGCTCGGCGAATTGGTAGGCCACCTTTTTCTGGCTGGCTTTTTCAAAAGCAGCCACGACTTCCAAGACGCTGTAGCCACGCCCTGTTCCCAGGTTGTAAGTCACGACACCCGGATCTTGGGACAGCTTATTGAGGGACAGCACGTGCCCAACCGCCAAATCGACGACGTGGATGTAGTCACGCACACCCGTCCCATCGGGGGTCTCGTAATCGTTTCCAAAAATCCCTAATGATTCGAGTTTTCCGACTGCAACCTGCGACACATAAGGCAGTAAATTGTTCGGAATCCCATTTGGATCTTCACCGATTTCACCCGACTCATGAGCCCCCACAGGATTGAAGTACCGAAGGAGTGCCACATTATTGCGAGGATTCGCGGCTTGCCAATCTTTGAGAATATATTCCAACATCAACTTGGTGCGGCCGTAGGGATTGGTCACTTCGGCAATCAATGTGTCTGATAACTCGGTCAAGGGCAGGTGCTTGGGCAGGCCGTAGACGGTGGCACTCGAACTAAAAACGAGATTTCGAACAGCGTGAGCCCGCATCGCTTTGCACAAATTCAATGTTCCGGTGATGTTATTGTGATAGTAGGCCAGGGGCTTGGCGACGCTCTCACCAACGGCTTTGAGTGCCGCGAAATGGATCACCGAATCGAATGAGTTTTCTTCGAATACTTCATCGAGCGTCTCGAGATCGAGAAGATCGACCTCATGGAACCTAAGCTCTTTGCCCGTCAATGAGCTCACCCGTTGCAGCGATTCTCGAGACGCATTGCTCAGGTTGTCGACGACGGTGACTTGATGGCCTGCATTTAAGAGTTCCAGGCAAGTGTGGCTACCGATGTATCCGGCACCTCCAGTGACGAGAACGTGCATGCGAGCTCCAGTTGGAATAGGTGAATTCAAGATTTGAGAGGGGCGGATTTGGTCAATTGACGAGGCTATGAACTCTTCGTCTAGCGTTGAGGGCCCGCCCGTCGATGGTCGGGCGACGGTGAGGGCTTACCCGACATCTGTGACGACACAGCCAAGCAACCTGGCGCCGCTGGATCGCATTTCCGTCACCGCGGATTTAGCGATAGCTTCGTGCGTATTCTTCACGCTCACCAGAAGGTAGCTTCCGTCCGAGACATCGTTCCAAAGTCGAGCGGAATGCCCGTGAGCATCGCCCGCTGCGACGCAGATGAATTGATACTCACGTTTGAGTTCGACGACGGTCTTGCGAAGCTGTGGACCGGGATCGGATGCGTGAAATCTTCCCGTCCCAACGGCCATGAAATCCAATCCAGTCGCTGACCGTCCATAAACTGCTTTTTCCCAGTCGTGTCCGTTATTGACCACGTTGGTGAACCCAAGTTCGCCTTCCACGCCGCTGGCTTTTGAAAGCGATTTGTCTAAGTCATCTGCATCAAGCAAGAGAATGCGGCCCAGTTTTCGTTGGGCCAGCTCGGTCGCAACGCGGGCACATGTTTCGTCAATGTGGCGATTGGCTTCTGAACCGACGAATGTCAAAACGGCGGGTGCTCCGAGTGGAAATCGTTCGATGATTGCGTCGGTGAGCGTCGCAATTGCTGTGTTCCCATGGTCCGTCCGCGCGAAGTCGCCCAGTACATCTGGTTGGCGGGCGACAGCCTGGGGCAAATCATCATCGTCCACCCGCTGTGGATCTTTGATGCCTGGTTGGTCTACCCAATCCTCCGTCGGTTCAGCCAAGTCAGATTTGATTTGATCGAACGAATGATTCTGCTTAGCCGGTGATTCGAATTTGCGATCGCCTGAAGCATCGTCCCTATCCCCAATGAAATTAGAGCTGTGCTCGCGCGTCTCAAGGTTGTCTGGTTGAGCCTTTGGCGGCGTGTGTTCGGTCAAC
>JBLINZ010000586.1:0-3292 GCA_047639375.1 Mariniblastus sp.
CATCGGTGATCACCATTTTTTTGTCGGCGTCTAATTTGGCCAGCAGCGTGTCCACTCGCTCGACGTCGGAATGCGGATACCGTTTCATCGTGGCTTCACAATACCGGCCTGCATCAATCAGGGAAGCGTGGTTCAGTTTGTCTTGCAAAACCAGGTCGCCGCGCTTGAGAAATGTTTGTGGGATCGCGAGATTCGCCATGTAGCCGGTCGAAAACACAACCGCTTTTTCAGCGTCCACAAACGAAGCCAACTGCAGTTCCAGCTCATGGTGCTGGGACGAATGGCCACAAACCAAATGGGACGCGCCGCTGCCCGTTCCCGCTGTCAGCACTGCCTCGGCTACGACTGAATTGACACGTGCGTCGTTGGCCAAGCCCAAATAGTCGTTGCTGCAAAAATTCAAATAGGTCTGGCCATCGATCTCTAAAGTTCGCCCCTGGGGGCTCCCAATCATCGGGCGGGTGCGCCACAGACGATTGCGTTTTCGATCATCGTGCTCAGATTGAAGTTGCGTGCGCCAAGGCATAATTGAATCGTTCTTGAAAGGCGATAGTGGGTGCCCTGTTCTCGTCACTTTCGGGGAATTGTCCAAACTGAAAACCTCGGCTGTTCATGCCAGCCAGTGGCTTGAACATTCGTTGCTCAGTTTTCGGATTCCGCTCAGTTTTCGGGTTAAGCTCAGTTTTCAGGAAGATCGTAGGCTCGTCCACTGCCGAGAACTGCTACGAACAACCGCCTCCACAGCCGTGAGAGGAAGTTTCCGAATCGGGCTGTCCCTCTGGATTTTGAGCTTGAGGCATTTGCCCTGAGTTAATTCCTAAGCGATGGAACAGATGCTGGTCGTGCGTGACCGTCGCGTTGCCAGTCGTGAGCAGCTGCTCTCCGTAGAACAGCGAATTCGCACCTGCCATAAAGCACAAGGCTTGCATTTCGTCGTTCATTTCTTCCCGGCCCGCCGAGAGACGGACGTAAGAATTTGGCATCAGGATTCGGGCAACCGCGATCGTACGAATGAAGTCGAACGAATCAATGTTTTCCGTTTCGGCCAGCGGTGTTCCCGGAATCTTGACCAAGTTATTGATCGGTACACTTTCCGGAGCCGGTTCAAGGTTCGCCAGGGTGACCAGCAAGCCAGCTCGATCCTGTTTCGATTCACCCATTCCCACAATCCCACCGCAGCAGACTTTCATGCCTGCGTGCCGCACGTTCTCAAGTGTCTCTAGGCGGTCGTCATAAGTTCGCGTCGTGATGACCTCCGCGTAAAACTCAGGCGACGTATCCAGGTTGTGATTGTAATAATCTAGCCCGGCGTCATTCAGTTTTTCGGCGTGTTCTTCCGTCAACATTCCTAGTGTCGCACAGGTCTCAAGCCCGAGAGCTTTGACGGCTGCGACGGCTTCGGCGACGGCTTCGATGTCACCATCTTTGGGGCTGCGCCATGCGGCTCCCATGCAGAATCGACCGGCGCCATTGGCCTTGGCCGTTTTTGCAGCCTCAATAATTTGATCGGTCGGCATCAGCCGTTCCGTCTTGAGTCCTGTTTTATAGCGAGCGCTTTGAGGGCAGTAAGCGCAATCTTCCGGGCAGGCTCCCGTTTTGATGCTTAGCAAGCTACTCAATTGGACGCGATTGGGATCATGATTTTCACGGTGCACCGTTTGTGCTTGGAATAATAAATCCATCAAAGGAAGCTCAAGCAGCGCCTCGACGGATTCACGCGTCCATTTTTCGGGGGCCGGTGAAGATTGTTTCGATTGGGTTGGGATCGTTTGTTGGGACATTCACTCATTCCAGTTCAGCAGTCGATTGAGCTCCTAGTATATCCACAAGTCGGGGGAAGTGGACAGGCGTAAGTCACGTTCAGAATTCACGAATCGGCATACTTCTGGCAGTTAATTCACTAACATGATTGAGCCATTCACGATGTGGCGTGCTGGCGTCCGATGCCTTTTTGATTTGAAAGCGCCACCTCAGCCCCAGGAATGAACGAAGCTGTAATTGAAGATTTCGCAGGATCAGCCGATGACAACCGTTAGAGTGATGACGGAACAAGCGGACCGGTGGATGTTGAACGTCTTCTTAGCCGGTTATGAATTGCAGGCCAACGCCGTCGTAAGGGCCGTACTTTTTCGTGTAGATGACACGTCCCTTGATGGTCAATGTTGACCGATCGGGAGCGTGAATCCTGATCAATACGAGTTCGCAATCGAGTCGTTCGGTCATCAATAATCCAATTCCCGTGTTGGAAATGTTCTTGGACATCGCTTGGAAGGGTTCGCCAGTGGGTGTCAGTTCTTCGTTGAGTCGAATGAGATCGACGACAACGTTGATATCACACCGTGAGACGCTGCGGCGGTCGACGACGGTTGGCTGTAGGTCGTCATGAAGTGATTTCAAATGGTTGACGAATGTGTAGATTTCTTCGTCGGATACAAACGACGCAGGGGCTTGGTTCTTAGTGATGGTTGGCATTTCAATCCTCGTAGCAAATGGTAATGAGAAAACCTAGGTTGCGGTGAAGAGGGTAAACCCTATTTTCTTACCGAAACAAGAAATAATCAGCACCGATGATTTTTGTCTGTATTGCAAGGAAAATGGTAATTCAACGCGTCAGGGCTTATTGATTTTAAGGCGTTGGCAAGCGAGAGAAACGCTGACGGTTCGGAGAACCGAGCAACATTGCCGCTTGGCTTTCCAAGCTGAGCTGCGGGTTTTAAACAAATAACAACCAGCTCGTCGACGAAATAGCAGTCGCTGCGGTTCGTTGGTGATGGCAGTCTGGCTCGCAAAAGAATTCGATTTGCTCTGTCCGAATGATTCTCTGCTGCGCAGTACCTGTACTAGAGCGGGCACACTCGACTGAGTTTGGCGTTGTCGCCCGCATTTTGGGCGGGATCGACGCGGCAATATGCCTGGCCTGACTCCGACAGTATCAATCCATGGGCTGCTCTCCGTACTAGGCCTGAGTCTCCCAGCATAAAGAATCAGCATCTTGAAGAAAATGTATCGATATCCGAAGACGGGACGTACTCGATACCGTGTGACCGTCGCCGATGACGGGGCGATCAAGGTCAAGCATAATGATTCGTTGGATCAATATTCGATGGCTATTCACGGGGTGCCGATCAATGAGCATGAATACTTGCGTGTCCGCAATGGTCAGTTTGTCCCTGTCGCCAATGTGGATTTGATCCACACCCATGAAACGCTCTACCACATTCCCACAAGGAAAATGTTTGGGAAGCAGGGCACCCAGTTGGTGATGCCAGCGATCACGGTCACCGCCAAATCG
>JBLINZ010000587.1:0-3290 GCA_047639375.1 Mariniblastus sp.
GGTCCACGGAACTCGCATTGGGGGGACCAATAATTTCCCTGCCTCTGGGTCGTCGATCATCGCTTCGGAGACCGGGTTCCATTTCAGCTTTCTTCCGACTCGCATCGCGATGTTGTTTAAATGGCAAATCGTCGCCGTTCGATGCCCGATCTCGGCTGTCGCCATCGGTTCTTCTCGGCTGATTACGCAATCGACGAAATTCTGATGGTGGCCTGGGCTGCGACCGAGGCGAACTTGAAAATCTTCCGGAACCGGATCGTCGACGCCCACCGGTTTCCCTTCGCGGACTTTGGGGGGCAGTATTTTTGGGTTGGAAGCCGTTAGCGCGCCGCCGTGGATCGCAACGAACAACCAGCCCTCGGAGCCTTCGAATTTAAGTCCACGGGGTCCCTCGGTCGATCCGATTAACTTGACGCCGTTGGCGTAAGTGTTGGTGAATTTGTAATCCCAAAACGCATCGTACGGGCTGCCCGCGACCTGACTTCCGGCCGCCTCGAATTCAACCGGGCCAGATCGGTCCATGTCCATTCCCAGCTGCCCGATGTCGATGATATGAGCGCCACGATCGGTCATCTCGCCACCGCCGTAGTTGAGAATAAACCGCCACCAAAAGTGACAGCGCTCCGGGAAATAGTTGGTCGGCTGAGTGTGACCTTGCCACATGTCCCAATTCAAGAATTCAGGAACGGGTTGAGTCGCTGGCATCGTGGTTGTGCCGCGGGCCGTGAGATGATGTTTTTGTTCGCAAGGCATCTGCACGCGGACGGTTTGAAGTTCGCCAATTCTTCCGTTGCGAACCAGTTCTGCGGCGAATCGGCAATTGCTGGTGGATCGCTCGTGGCTACCGCACTGGAGGACCCGACCGGTCTGCTGGACCGTGTCGCGAATCGCTTTGCTCTCCCCGAACGAGTTGGCCAGCGGTTTTTCACAGTAAACGTCTTTGCAGCTCCGCATTGCGTTGACGGCGGCAACGGCGTGCCAATGATCTGGGGTCGAAACGTGAACGGCATCGATGTCGGTGCGTTTGATTAGCTCGCGAAAATCTCCGAACGTTGCACAATCCTCGTTGCCATGATGCTTGTTGATTTTCTCGGCGGCGGTTTTCAAATGGTTCTGATCGACATCACACGCTGCGACGAACTGGACGCGTGGGTCTTTGAGAAATTTGTCGGTGTTGTGTTGCCCCTTGCCGCCGCAACCAATGGCTCCCATGACGATTCGATCACTCGGCGGGACCGCACCGTTTAACCCCAATGAAGTCGAAGGCACGAAGTAAGGCGCGGTCGCGAGTACCGAAGCGGTTTTCAGAAACCGCCGCCGCGTTGGAGATTTAGTCATGGTTGTCTCGTTTTCTGGTAAGCAATTTTTGACTGGACAAACAGAATTGACAGACTGAGAATGAAAAATTGAGAAACTTGCTGGCGATTGTGTTCTGGGAGATGAGCAATGTTGCGTCAGCAAGAGCCGCACGAAATTTTGTTCGTTCCTGCGCTGTCTGATTATTTTGACAGAATGAACAGAATGTACAGTACGAAGATGAAATATGAAACGTTTTGAAGCTTACTCGCATTCTCTGGCCCTGGCACCAGGTTTGGGGTCAAATAGGGTTCTCCGCAAGTGGATTGATTTGGCTAGTTCTTTAAGTTTGGAAAGTCTCATGCAGCGATTAAAATTTGGATGGATGTTGAGTCGTCTGGGATTGCTCTGCCTGGCGTTACTCTGCCTGGTGCCGAATCTGGTTCTGGCCCGGCAGATTGAAGACTCGTTCTTACACCCTGCCCCCGAAAATTGCTGGTCCTATTCGGCTTGGTCGGCCGCGAAGACCAACGATCCCAACAGCTCCAACGAATCGGAGCGGCTGTTGGCCGAGCCGGAAATTCGCGAGTTTATCGATGACTTGATCCAACGAGCCGGCTTACTTGCGCCTGCGATGGTCGCCGATCAACCGGAGGAAATCCAAGCCTTGGTTCATGAACTTGGGCCGATGTTGGCTGAAAGTGTTTTCAAGAACGCCGGTTGCTTCTTTATTCAGGACTTCAAATTGCCGAATGGGCGGAACGGAGACATGCCGTCGCTCAAAGCTCTCTTGATGATTGACGCCGGCGGCAATGCCCAGCCGTTGGTCGACCTGTTTACGAAGCTTTACTCGCTCGAGGGCGAAGCGCCTGGCAAAACCGGAATCGAAGGAGTCACGTTCACCAAAATCGAATTGGGCGGTGAGTCTGGGGATGAGCCTGGCGGTGAGTCTGGGTTGGAGATATTGCTTGGTAATGTGGACGGCAAGCTGATGATCGGAGTCGGCCAAGACACGATCGAAGGGGCTTTGCGGCGCATGGCCAAGCAGCAAATTCCGACCTGGGTACGCGAATTCAAGTCGCGCGAGCGGATCAATCGCGTGACCAATTTCAGCTATTTTAACGTCGAAGAGATCCGTGGGGTTTTTGAATCCATGGGCGGTCCCGAGGCCACCATGGTGATTGGATTTTCCGGACTGGGAAACGTTGACACCATCGAAACAGCGACCGGATTTTCTGAGAAACAATCGATTAGCCGAATGTTGATTCGAACCGATGGTCGGCCCGAGGGCTTGCTTGACTTGGCTTCGGCTGACGGGATCCAGTCTTCGGAACTACAACAGTTTCCCGACGACGCGTTATTCGCGACGGGAATCTCGATCGATCCGGGGCGTGTATTCAGATTTTTTCAAATGGCAAGTATTCAACTGGGGGGAAGGAACGACGATTTCGGACAGTTCCTGGAAGAGTTCAAGCGAGAAACGGGCGTCGATCTTAAACGAGACTTGGTCGACAATGTCGGCAAGACATGGACGCTTTATAACGGCGCTGGCGACGGCTGGTTATCTGGCTTGACGCTTACCGGAACCCTGAAAGACAGCCAGGGTTTGGCTGAGGCGTCTCAACGGCTGATCAAGCGAATCGTGAAAGAAACCGCTGGCGATCGGTACGCTCCCAAGTTTTTTGAACGTACGGTTGGCGAACACAAAATCTATACGCTTCGAGTTCCACAAACTCCGTTTCCGATTGAACCCAGTTGGTGCGTGGCCGACGATCGGATCATTCTTGGGCTTTATCCACAAGCGGTACAAACGGCGCTGAAGCCGCAGGACGGCGCGAACGCGTTGATCACTCAATCACATTTCGATTTCTTGAGTCAGCCGTTTAGCGGCGAGCTCCAAGACGCCCGCTTGATCGGGATGGCTTACATCGACACGGCCACGCAATTTGAGTTGTCGTATCCCTACGTGCTGGTCATGGCCAACATGGGTCGCG
>JBLINZ010000588.1:0-3289 GCA_047639375.1 Mariniblastus sp.
GAGTGTTTCTCAGAGAAACACACACACCAGGAAGATGTTTGGGGAATTCGGAGGAATTCACTCAAGGCAGGGACGCAAAAATCCGTCGGGAAACAGATCGTCAGTTTTGTATTCTTGGACTCAAACCATCAAACTCGCGTCGACTAGTTTTCAACAACAGGACCGTCCATCGATGGATCGTAGCCATCGAGGAAACTTGACAGTGAACGGTTCCGGTATGGCTGCTGGAGTTTCCGAACAGCTTTTGATTCGATTTGTCGAACTCGTTCACGAGTAACGGAAAAGATTTTGCCGACTTCTTCAAGCGTGTACGAGTATCCATCGGCCAAGCCATATCGGAGTCGAAGAATTTCACGTTCGCGGTAATTCAGATGCTCCATCGCTTCTTCGATTCGCGACTTCAAGGCAGCTTGATGGGTTTCATAAAGCGGATCATCGTTGCGGTGATCTTCGAGGAACTCGCCAAAATAGCTATCGTCGTGGTCGCCCACGGGTTGGTCCAATGAAAGCGGCGTGCGAGCCATTTTCATGATGACACGGGTATCGTCCAGCGACAACTTGGCTTTTTCCGCTGTCTCTTCGGGAGTCGGTTCGCGACCCAGTTCCTGAACCAGTTCACGCATCACGTTGCGAACTTTGCTCATCGTGTCGATCATGTGAACGGGAACGCGAATCGTCCGGCTTTGATCGGCAATCGCCCGCGTGATCGCTTGTCGGATCCACCACGTTGCATAAGTCGAAAACTTATACCCGCGTTGATGTTCGAATTTGTCGACGGCCCGCATCAGCCCTGTGTTACCTTCTTGGATCAGATCCAAGAAACTCAATCCACGGTTACGGTATTTTTTCGCGATTGAAACGACCAAGCGAAGGTTGCCAGCAGAGAGTATGCGTTTCGCGGCGTCTTGAATCTCATGGAGCTTTTTGGTTTTCTTGACACGTCGGTCAAGCGTAGCTGCCGACTCAAACGTCTGCTGCATCAGGTAGTGCAACTCTGCTCGAATCTCTTCTAAGCTACGGGCCCCAACGAATCCGGTTTCCTCCGCTTCGCTGAGTTGGCGAAGCAGCGTTTGCATTCTCGAATTAATTTCGTCCAACTGCTCAAACAGCGGTTGAAGCTTGCTGTATCGAAGATTCAATTCTTCGACCAACTGGACACATTTGTTGCGGCGAATGATCAGCCGACGCCAAGCAGCTCGGCGTTCCGTAGTCGGATTACCATGGGAAACCGCGAAGTAGTAATCCGATTTATTTCGAGCCAACATGTGACGAAGCGTCTTGAGATTGGGCACCAGACGCAGCATGATTCGTTGCTTTTCGGCCTTGTTGGTGACGGAGACTTCGATAGTCCGATCGAGACGAAGTTTCTTTTCGAGCACCTTCTGCAGCAGGTCAACGGCTCCCCGGAGCATGAAATCGGTCGCCAACATGGTATTGCGGAAGGCAAATCGAGCGATGTCGATTTGTGTGGCCGCTGAGATTTCCTCTTCACGAGTCAGAAGCGGAATCCGGCCCATTTGCATCAAATACATGCGAACCGGGTCATCGATTGGATTATCGCCGATCTTCGTCGCGGCCTTGGTGCCACCTTTTTCGACTGGATCGTCTTGAAGTTCGATGGTATCTGCGAATTCAGTTTTGTTTTTTGCCCGAGCCATGTTGCATTTTCCTTGTGTAGTGATTCTCTGAATCGCTTCATTCTCTGAATCGCTCTTAATGCAGAACCGGTGCCAAAGCGTAGACAAAAGTGGTGTTGCACGAAATTCCTCGGGAATTCGTACTCTTTTGTCGTTTTGAAGGCTCGACTGGTTCCATCAGAATGTTGCGAAATCGAAACGTTTGGCGGGGAGCCCGTGTTGAATGTTGCTCAAAAACAACCGGCGAAACCGATTTCGACGCTTTCGAGGAAGCAAATAAGACCGCTTGGCACAATTCTGGAACCGCCAACTCCGAAAATTCTGGAGTTTGCTGTTCGACTGACTTGGGACGCGTGCGAGGTGGTCTTTTTACAACGTGCCGATTGAACTCCTTCTCAAAGCTTCATCAATTGAAGGTTGAACATTCGACGTATCGAAACATAGAATACGGTTCGCAATCTCGACAAACTAAATTGGGCAATCTCGCGGAATGGCAGACGAAGACTATTACAAAGTGTTAGGCGTGGCTCGCTCCGCCTCGGCAGACGAAATTCAAAAATCCTATCGCAGGCTCGCGCGGAAGTATCATCCTGATCTTCATGCCGACGAGGACGAACGGGAACGTGAACGCGCCAAACAGCAGTTCCAAAAAGTCCAGCAGGCCTACGATGTCCTCAGCGACGCTAAGAAACGTCAAATGTACGATCAAATGGGGCCTGGGTTTGAGCAGATGGGCGGAAACCCATATGGCGGAGGAGGAGGAGGAGGCAGCCCATTCGGCGGAGCTGGAGCCGGCGGGATCGATCTAAGCCAAATTTTTGGTGGCGGGGGAGGCGGCGGTTTCGAAGACATTTTCCGACAGATGGGCGGAGCCGCACCAGGCGGTCGACGTCAACCGGCCGGGCCCATGCGAGGCAGCGACGTGGAACAATCCATCACCGTTCCGTTTTCCGTTTCCGTGATGGGCGGACAACATCAAGTCAGCCTGCAAAGACGGAATGGCAAGGTCGACAAGATTGATGTCAAAATCCCGGCCGGAATCGAACCTGGAAAAAGAATTCGATTGCGTGGCCAAGGCCAATCCGGCGGTGAAGGGGGACTAGGGCCACGGGGTGATCTGATGATTACCGTCAATGTCGCACCCCATCCCAGTTATTCTCGCCAAGGCCTGAACCTTAAAGTGACCGTTCCGATCACTATGACCGAGGCCGCAGCCGGGACCAAAGTCGACTTACCAACGCCACACGGAACAGTCGCTCTGACTGTCCCGCCTGCCTGCAACAATGGAAAATCGTTGCGGTTGAAGGGCATGGGAATTAAATCACGTGACAAATCCGGCGACTTGATCGCTGTATTACAAATCACGATGCCTACCGAAATAACCAAGGCTGACCTTGAAACGTTGAAGCAATTGAGCGATTCGTGGTCGGATCCGGCCGTCCGCAATGAGTTGAGCTGGTAACCCCCATCCCAAATTTCCGTGCATTCCTGTGGAACGCAAGCCACGCTCAGGAAGATTTGGATGGACTTCAAACACAGACCACGAGCCAAGAGCCCAAGCATGCCTGATCAACGCTTCCCAAAAACTGCCCGCTTGCTCCGACAAGCCGATTTCGATGCGGTTTATGGCGGGCAGGCATTTGCGGCCGATA
>JBLINZ010000589.1:0-3244 GCA_047639375.1 Mariniblastus sp.
GTTCGCTCGCTCCTCGTTCGACGACCTGGACGGCGATCCTCGCCACCCCAGACCGTACCATCTCAACCTGCACCGCATCATGGGATTTGCCCTCAGGAAAGATCCCCACGGCGTGGCCTTCGACGAGAAATTGAATACTGCTGTCCAAACTTTCAAGATTTCGTCGTACCTGTTTCGAATCATCGCTGCCCCGATAAGTCGGGATCATTCCCAGTCCATACATGATCGGGCCCAAGACGGGAGTCTTGAACAAAGGCGCCTTGGCCATGAACCGAACCGGCCGACCAGAGGCGATACCGATGACGAGGGGATCGACTAACGAGTTCGGATGGTTACCGCAAAAGAGCACAGGCCCAGCTTCAGGAATCAGCGCCGCTCCTGTAAGTTTAATGTGAGGATAGTAGATCTTGACCAATCGACGTGCGACGCGTCTGGCTAGACTACCGACAAGCGATGGTTCAACTTTGTTCATAATAGACCTCTGGGAAATCGTTGCTTGTCATGAGTACCGCAGCGAGTCGCTTCACGCTGCTCCAAAACACTTATTCGATATCAGCGACAAAAATCCTCGTTTACCAAGATTACTATTCACGTTAATTCTTTCATGAATTTGACGATCAAAATACGCGACCCGTCAGATCAACGTTGAGTTTAGCGTCGCTAGACCTATAGGTTCTAAAGGACCTTGGTATACAGTGCGAGATCTACGATTAATTCATGCCTCAGGAAATTCAAAAACATATTGAATTTGACTTGGTAGAACTTAGCAAAACTGCGAACCCATGGTCCAAACTCAGTTCAAAAAACGTCTGATTGGGGTTTCTGGGACACTTGATCACGGACATGGCGGAAACTTCATTTCTGGCCTTCTCAAACCAACGTTATTTGGATTGGCAAAACCGAAGAGCACTTTGTTCTGCTTGAGCAAATAGCTGCCAAATTTTCTAGTACATTCCTTGAGACGGATTTCGGTCTTGTGCTCCAACCATGGCTTGCAAGATACGGCCGTAGTTGCGTGGATGGCGATCAATCGAATCCAAGAATTTGCCTGCGAATTTCTTCTGGAGAAAATCACAGGGAATCAAAACGAAAATTACTCTGCCAGTTCGGATCTACGGGGCAAGGGCCTCATGCTTTTTCCGTCAATCGGGATTTTTGGCGGTGCGATATGGGCTAGGTTCAGGATCGTCAGAATCCAATCTGCGAGGGAGTGGATTCATATCCAACTTTAACCAAGGAATGTCCTGTATCTACAAGACGGCACGGCGTATCATGTCTCTCAGTTCGTGCGCTCAACACGCCATGTCCAATCAGCCACCCTGATTAGCTGGCAACTCTCTATCCGTCTGCGAAAACTTTAAATAGCTGTATCGAGAACGAGATCAGAATGAAACTTCCAGTCTACTTGTTGATGGTTACCGCACTTTGCAGTCTCTTTGGCAGTCACATCAGCGCATCGCAGAATGAAGAGCGCCCGAATATTGTCTTCATTTTGGCCGACGACATGGGCTGGAACCAGCCGGGGTTCAACGGAGGAAATCCTGAACTGACTCCCAATATCGATCGACTTGCTTCCGAAGGCATGCGGCTGAACGAGTTCTACACGCACAGTGTGTGTGCCCCGACCCGCGCGGCGTTTCTCACTGGTCGATACGCGTTCCGAACATGGAGTGACTGGCGGTCAGAAGACTTCGGCAAGCCGAGTTACCTTGCGAAGTTAGGCCTGAAGCTTGCTTACAACCAGCAAGGCGAACCGACAAGACGAATTCACGCACTCGATACGGATGAGCGCACTCTAGCAGAAGCACTTCAGGAAGCGGGGTATTTCACGGCGTTGCTAGGCAAGTGGCATCTTGGGGAATGGCTGCCTGAGCACCTGCCGATGGGGCAAGGGTTCGAGCATCAATATGGACACTACGGTTGGGGAATCGACTACTATACGAAAACCATCGTCCACAACGCTCCGGCTCGCTTCGCGGTTTATGACTGGCATCGGAATCAGAAACCCGTCAAAGAAGACGGGTACGCGACCGATCTGATCGCCGCAGAAGCCGAACGCGTGATCGCAGCTCGTAAGGGCGACGATCGCCCGTTCTTCATGTACGTGGCGTTCAATGCTGTGCACGGTCCACTTAATCCTCCGCCCGGATTTGAGGGTGACAAAAACGATCCGCTTGCGATCCGACACGCGATGCTGGCGAGTCTGGACAAAGCCGTTGGTCGCGTTAGCAAAGCCATCGACGATAACGGTTTTCGTGACAACACGCTGTTTATCTTCACGAACGACAACGGGCCAGTTCTGGAAGAATTGAGCAAACCGTTTCGTGGCACAAAGAATACGACGTTTGAAGGCGGCGTTCGGCAGCCGGCGATCCTGCGCTGGCCCGGTCACACCAAACCGGGAACGACGAAAGACGGCCTGGTGTTCGTGTCCGACTTTTACCCCACATTCATTACGATCGCCGGCGGGAAACACAAACAAAATCGGCCGATTGATGGCATCGACATGACTTCCATGCTGTTTGAAGGAACCGAAAGCAAGCGAAGCGAAATCGTCTTTGACGTCTCCGGCAGCGTGAGACTTCCGACCATTCGTCGTGGCAATTTCAAACTCATGGGTGATGCGCTTTACAACATCAAGAATGACCCTTCCGAACAGACCAACGTCGCCGCGAAGCATCCCGATCTCGTCAAAGCATTGAAAGCACGCGTCGCCGCCGTTGGCAATGAGCGCTCGCCACTTGGAGACAAGCCACTGTTAATGGACCCACCTCTGCCTTTCGTTTACGGACTGAACGAACAGAAAAATGTCCCCGAGTGGTTGATCACAGCGGTGAACGAAGTCCGGGCGAAACAGCCCACAAAATGGGAACCGGGCGAGACTCCATGGCCGAAGGCTCCGAAAGGAGCTGTTGCCAGCAAGATGGATGGTCTCAAAGACGAGGCCGGAAAGTAAAGCACTCTTAACGAACCAGTCAATTGAGCATACTACGGAAACGAACCAAGTTCATGCATCAGTGAAGGCCAGCACAAGACACCGCTGATGGCTTGGTGCGCCTTCAAATCAGGATCATGACGACAAATTGGGCCGATTGACAACGTACTTCGGTCCGACACGCGAATGGTACTTACTTTAGATTGCAAGAATCATCCGCAAGTGAGCCGCTTTGGCGCTAGCCGCGGGTTTTACTGGGCAGAGCTCGATCATAGGCAACCGGTGGCTAGCGCCAAAACCGCTCACAGA
>JBLINZ010000590.1:0-3214 GCA_047639375.1 Mariniblastus sp.
GAGGTTGCGGTTCTCCGTGGTCCCGTGGCTCTCCCTGACCTTGCGGGATTTGGGAGATCTTAAGATCTAGTTCTTGGAAGGTGTCTTCGATTTTCGTGTGAAGCAAAATCGCAATCGCGTCAGTTCGATCACGAAAGCCTTCTGCCATGGACTCAAAAGTCGATTCGATCATCGTGCGTTGAGATTCAAAGTCCCCCGCGTTGTCGGGTTGCGTTGCCTGGATGGTTTGGAAGAGCAAGGATTGCTTATCAAATGCACCAAGAATTTCGGCAGCCTGCGCCTTGAATCGGGTATCCAAATGGGACTCTAGCGAACTTGAAATCTCAAGGGATTTTTCATCAGCTAGCTCTCTCGACGCTTGTTCGTTCCAGAGGCTGGTTGAGTCGGTGGGCGAATCTTGAGCGATCGCTTGGCTGAGTTTTTCGACTTGTGATTCCAGAGACGAGAACTTGGAATCGAAATGGCTTTCGAGGGCCGAAGAAACTTCAAGTGCCGATTCGGCAACGAGTTCTTGGGCGGTAACTTGATCGAGGCTATTGGCTGCGTTGGTGGCTTCGGTTCCCGGGAGTTGGCTTGGCAACTGGCTGAGTTTTTCGATTCGCGACTCAAGCTGGGTGAGTCGTTCGTCTATTTTTTCTTCGAGCGACGTGGTGATTTCAACGGCTTTTTGGTTTAGCAATTCGGAAAAATCACTGGATTTCGATTCGCCTTGCTTTTCGTGTAAAGCCACGAGCAATTCAATTTTTTCAAGAATGCGAGCGGCTGAGCTCGGCTTTCGAGGCGTGTTTTTACTAGTCTTGATGGGGGTCGACATGGTGCGTGTATTCGGTTCGTTTCAAAAACGAAAAAATCAAGAGATTCTGAGTGGCTGAAATATTGACGTTTCCGTCGGTATACAGACGTTCCATGAACCATAGGTTAGGAATTGCTGACACGCCGACAAATCGCCCGTTTTGTGGACGAAGGTGAATAATCGTTAGAATGGGTGCAAGTTGGGGGAGTTTTGTCGGAAACAAGGGCGGGGACGGTCGATAGCAAGAGACCGGGGACCTGTTAAAATCGCATCCCCGAAAACAGAATTGATTGCGAACCGGTCTCACCCATCAGCGGGTTTTCCACTCGCAGTTTCGAATTCGAATTTACGAGAGTTCATACTTTGCCGGAGGCACCGGATCCATGTCCGAGCGACCCTTTGTTCATCTTCATTGTCATAGCCACTACAGTCTCCTTGATGGCGCGAGTTCGATTCCCAAGCTCGTCCAACGAACGTCGGACCACGGGATGAATGCGCTGGCATTGACGGATCACGGAAACCTGCATGGAGCGTTGGAGTTTTATCGAGCTTGCAAAGCCAAGGACATCAATCCGATCATTGGTTACGAGGCGTACATTGCTCCCGGCAGTCGGAAGACAAAATCGGGCGGCAGGGGGCGCGACTCCAGCTACCACCTCACCCTGCTATGCCAGAACGCGACAGGATTCAAGAACCTCGTCAAAATGGCTTCGCACGCCAGTCTCGATGGATTCTATTTCAAGCCCCGCATCGATAAGGAATTGCTGGAGGAATACAACGAGGGCATCATTTGCTTAAGCGGCTGCGTGTCGAGCGAGTTTAGTCGGGCGATTCTCCGCAACTCAGGCAACGGAGCGGAAGAAAGTCTCAAAGAAGCCAAGGGCGTTGCTCAGTGGTTTTCAAATCTCTTTGGCGATCGGTACTTCCTGGAGATCATGAACAATAATGTTGAGATCCAAAGGCCGCAGCTGCTGGGAGCCGTCGAAGTCGCCAAAGAAGTTGGCCTGCCGTTGGTGGCCACCAGTGATTGTCACTACGTCGACCCGGAGGATGCGGAAGCTCAGGACGTGATGCTGTGTATCAATATGGGTAAATTTAGAACCGACACGCAGCGGATGAAAATGGAGGGCAATCAGTTCTATCTACGTCCCCCGGAAGAGATGTATCGTAATTTTCCAGGACTCGAAGACGCCGTCGCTCGCTCGCAACAGATCGCCGACACGGTCGATATCCAGTTGGAATTGGGCGAGCGTTACTTCCCGGTGTTTGACTTGCCTGCCGAGCGTTCTCCCGAAGACGAATTGCGAGATTTGTGCCTCAAGGGTTTGCATGATCGGTATGAAAACAACGAAGAAATGCGGCCCAACGGTGAATTGTCCGAAATCGTCATGGCTCGGCTCAACCGTGAGTTGGGCGTCATCAACAAGCTGGGATTTGCCAACTACTTCTTGATCTGTTGGGACTTTGTGGAGCAAGCCAGACAGCGAGATATTCCCTCGACGGCTCGTGGTAGTGGTGTGGGTGCGATTGTTTGCTATGCCCTTTATCTGAGTCATGTTTGCCCGATCAAGTACAGTTTGCTATTCGAGCGATTTTTGGATGAAAATCGCTTGGAAGCCCCCGATATTGATATCGACTTTTGTAAGGAACGTCGCGGCGAAATCATTCGCTACGTCAAGGAAAAGTACGGTGAGGATAGCGTTGCCCAGATCGGTACGTTCGGCACGATGAAGGCCCGAGCGGCGATCAAGGATGTGGGGCGCGCACTGGGGATTCCACTCGCACGCGTCAACCAGATCACTGGGATGGTTCCGGATCAGCTGGGCATCTCGTTGCAAGAGGCGATCGATTCCAGTGACGAACTCAAAGGCGTCTACGAAGGCGATCCGGAAATTGCCGAGCTGCTCGATTTTGCGTTGAAGTTAGAAGGGTTGGCCAGGAATATTGGAACCCACGCCGCGGCCGTGGTGATTAGTAACGGACCGTTGACGGATTTTGTTCCGTTGGGACGCGTCGCCGGAAAAGAAGACGTGATCACCCAGTGGTCGATGAACGATGTGGAGGACGCGGGTCTCCTCAAGATGGACTTTCTGGGACTTCGGACGCTGACGATTCTGAGCAATGCGGTCAAGTTGATTTTGCAAACGACGGGGAAGACAGTCGACCCGTTAGAATTCCCGCTTGATGACCAAGCGACTTTCGAATTGCTTCAGGCGGGCGATACCAAAGGTGTGTTCCAGTTGGAGAGTGGCGGGATTCGAGACTTGCTTTCGAAAATGAAGCCTGACCATTTTCGCGATATCATTGCGACCAATGCACTCTATCGCCCGGGTCCGCTGGAAGGCGGCATGGTTCAGCAGTACATCGACGTCAAGCACGGTCGTAAGCCGGCTGAATATAAACTGGATGTGTTGCGTGAGA
>JBLINZ010000591.1:0-3178 GCA_047639375.1 Mariniblastus sp.
AAGTTACTTCCACTTATCAACGTGTCCATGAGTTCCGAGCCAAAGTCGGAATCCTCAACGAAAGCATCGAACAAGCCGGCAATGGCCTGGCCATTAACCTCGCCGCCATCAAAGGCCTGGAAGGCTTGCCTCTAGAAGCCATCAACTCGCTCGATCAACTTGCTACATCGCGTACCGACTACCTTGACGCCGTTACCGATTACAACCAATGGCAAGTCCGACTCCTGCGTGCCGCTGGCCAATCGCTCAGTGCCGACGCCAGCCTCGGCAGTAACGCCCATTGCGACGCCAGCGGATGCGACGTGACCACACCGGACTGCCCGTCATGCCTGAACAAACCCTCTCGCTGTCGCTGCAACTCAACCGCCAGCCGCTTGTTATCGCGATCCAATGCACCTTCAACCTCTTGCTCCGATGGAAGCTGCCAATCCCCGGCCCCCTCGTTCGTCGACGGACTAACTCCGAGTGCGTTTGTCGTTGGAAATCACAACGAGCCACTTAACCCACGAAGCGGGATCGCTGAAGAGGCAGCCCCATCCAACCCGGGCCCCGCATGGCACGAAGCAGGATTCGACTCATCGACGTTGTTCCGCTAGTCCGCAGTTTCACCACTCTGCAGTTTCGCCAGTCCGTCTCAGACCGGCAGCGATGGGCAACCCGATCTTGCCCACGGAAGACGATCGATTCTCACGCAAAAACGTGCTAAAAAGCTACCGCTTGCTATGTGCCCCCTGCCCTGCCGACTAGGATAGCGGCTCTCGCAACGCCCCGTTACTAAAATTCGAACTCACCAACCGAGGAACTGATGGTCCGAGCGGCACTCAGAAACCCGTATCTTGTGATCGTGATCGCTTTGGCGATCACCGTGCTGGGCGGCTACTCCTATACGAAAATCCCGGCTGACCTGCTGCCGCAGTTCAATACGCCAGCGGTCCAGATCGTCTGCTTCTATCCCGGCATGCCGCCCGAAGTGATGGAGAAAGACATCATGAGCCGCCTGCAGCGATGGACCGGTCAATCCGTCGGCATCGAGCATCAAGAAGCCAAAGCGATGCAGTCAGTTTGCATCGTGAAAGATTTCTTCCGCGAAGGCATCTCGATGGACACCGCGATGTCCCAAGTCAGCGCCTACGCGATGAGCGACATGTATTACCTTCCGCCGGGCACCGTCCCACCAATGGTCATGCCTTTCGATCCAACCGCTTCCGTTCCGCTTTGCCTCGTCGTTGTCTCAAACGAACAGATGGACGAAGGAGAACTCTACGATATCGCCTACTACGAGCTCCGGAACAAATTGCAATCCATCCAAGGCGTGATCGCGCCCGCGGTTTACGGCGGCAAGCTCCGTCGAATTTTGGCGTACGTCGATCCTCTCAAACTTGAGTCGTACGAAATGTCTGTGATGGACGTTCAACGGGCATTGATGGCTCAAAACGTGCTTATTCCCGCGGGAAGCATTAAAGACGGAGGCAGGGAATTGCAAATTTTCACCAACGCCAACGTGGAAAAAGTCGAGATGCTCAACGACATCCCGATCAAACAAGTCAACGGCCAATTCATTTACATGCGCGACGTTGCCAGTGTTGAAAACACAAACCAAATCCAATCCAACATCGTTCGCGTTAATAATTCTAGAAAAGCGTACATCCCGATCTATCGCCAACCTGGGGCCAACACGATTTCGATCGTGAAGCAAATCAACGCCCAGTTGAGCACGATCGAAAACCGTTTGAAACTAGAACGTATCGAAGACCCCAAAATGAAAACGCTGGGGCTGAGCGTGGCGATGGATCAATCGATCGGCGTTGAAAAAGGCAACCAAGCCCTCCAGATCGCCGCCGCGCTGGGCGCTGCACTGGCGGGACTGGTCGTGCTAATTTTTCTTCGCAGCTGGCGATTCACTCTGGTCATTGTCCTCGCGATTCCCATCGCAATCTTGTTTTCGATCTTGATCATGTACCTGATCGGACGCATGGGAGGCAGCTCGTCAATCAACGCGATGACGCTCGGCGGACTGTCGCTGGCCATTGGTATTCTGATTGATCAATCGATCGTGGTACTAGAAAACGTGATCCGACATCGGCGGATGGGGAAAACGCCCACCAACGCAGCCCTCGACGGCACCCAAGAGGTGATGCTGCCGATGCTCGTCGCGACCTTGACTTTTGCGGTCGTGTTTTTGCCGGTAATCTTCCTGACAGGAATGGCTAAACTGCTGTTCCAACCCATTGCGATTTCCGCCGTGATGGCGATCGTCGCCTCGTACTTCCTCGCGATCACCATGATCCCTGCCTACTGTGCGAGCTTCATGCCCGACGTCGGCAACGAGGAAGAAAAACGAGGGCCACTCACGCAAATGTATGGCGGCGTCCTCAAGACTTGCTTGACCCTCCGACCCATCATCGTCGTGGGCTCAATGGTCCTGTTCGGCATTTCCGTTTGGTACATGGCGACGCAGATGGGACGTGAGTTGTTCCCCCAGGTCGATTCGGCTCAAGTCACGATCTACGCACGCTTGCCTTCGGGAACCAGAATTGAAGAAACCGAAAAAACGATTATCGAGATCGAGAAAGACATCACCGCGTTAACCGGCGAACCGGATCCCTCGTTCGCCAAAGACGGCGTTGGCGAAGACCCCAATAGTGACCTCCAGATCCTGGTTTCTAACATCGGAGTGCTCTTGGATTGGCCGGCTGCCTACACCCCCAACAACGCCGCCAGCGATGCGTTTTTGTTAGTTCAAACCAAGGGCAAAAAAAGCATTTTTGAGTATGTCGCTGAGATGCGAAAAACACTCAATGAAAAATACCCCCATGTTGAGTTCGCGTTTGATACCGGCGGTATGCTGTCGGCCGCAATCAACATGGGTGAACCCTCGCCGATTCACTTCCAAATCCAAACCTCGGATCTGGAACAGGGCCAAGAGATCGCAGCCAAAGTCATCGAGGTTGCGGAATTGGTCGCAGGGACCGCCGACGCTCGTGTCGCCCAACGCATCGACAGCCCGACGCTCGAAGTTGAAATCAACCGAGAAAAAGCTCTTGAGTTTGGGCTGAAAGTCGACGAAGTGATGAAGAGCCTGATCTCGGTCACCAACAGTTCGATCAACTTCGACCCGGCGTTTTGGGTGGATAAATACAAGGGCAACCACTATTTCCTCGGCGTTCAATACTCCGAG
>JBLINZ010000592.1:0-3177 GCA_047639375.1 Mariniblastus sp.
AAATTGCTCGGCCCGTTCGATGACCTTTCCGGTTTCCTTGCATGTTCGCCGTTCGACGGGCCCATTCCAGAAATCGTCCATCACACGATGTAGATCTTCATCGATATGTTGCAGCCGAAAACTCGCTTCGTAGACTAAGTGAATATCGTCGGGGCAATACCATCGCAGTTTGTCGGTCGTGCCTTGCGGGCGTGGAAACTCGACGATTAGCCCCAGGGTGTTTTCTGGCCGTTGCGGGCGATGCGGAACAAGTCGGGGCAGGAGAAACATCTCGCCTTCTCGGATCACGACATCATGCGGAGGCGAGCCGTCTAAGGGGCGAACGCGAAGCGCAATGTCGCCTTTGAGTTGATAAAACAATTCTTCCAATGGATTGACGTGGTAGTCGTTGCGAGTGTTAGGGCCTTTGCTAACAAACACAATGACGTCGTCCGCCTCTTTGTAGAACTGCTTGTTCATCACAGGCATTTTGAATTCGTCGTCGTGGTCGGAAATCCATTTCATCAAATTGAAAGGTTTCTGCATGGCTCGTTCCTTTATCTAAAACGCCTAGGGTCGAATCGTCTAGCGACGCAATTGAATGTCGTGGTGCGTATGATTTTCGATATACCATCTTTTCCACGCCAGCTCATCGAACCCGAAATCTTCATTGGTAAGTTTCCGAAGTGCAGCGACGACGTCATCGTTCTGAAACGATCGATTGACTGGCGCTGTATCACCTCCAAAATTGAACGTACCCGTGTTGTCGGTTCCGACTTTTGTGCGGCCTGGTTGGTCGCCCGCTTGGACTTGATGAGTCGTAATCAAAGCGGGAGTCAGTTTTAACACGGCGCTTTCATCGCCCATTTCCCCAATCGCAAATGCAGCCCGCAAAATCTGTGAACGGGGCGGAGTACTGGAACGTCCGGGGGACGGGAGGAAGCGACTGAGATACGCCACGGTCCCTGCTTTGCTGTAGTGTTCTTGCGCGAGTTGAACCATGGCGTTTTCACGGTTGGCAATTACGGTGTCGTTGATCGATATCTCGCAAAGTGCATTTTGGGCGACGCGGCTGGGCACGCGGCCGATCGCATAAATATACATCGAACGTTTCCGCGGATCGTCTTCATTGATCCATTCGTCGTAGATGTAGGGCACCGCGGGTGCATCGCAGAATTGGTAGAGCTCAGCCTGCAAGTATCTCGCATTGGGTGATTTCCGCCATTTCTTGAGCCACAGAGAAAACGAACTCTTGCGCTCGCCGTTAATCGCAAGTATCGTCTGATGCTGCCGGGATACCTCGGCTTGACGAATAGGAGCCCAACTGGTGCCGCTTTTTTCAAAACCAATGGAGTTGAAATACTGCAATTCCGGGACCCATCGGTCCTGTGAATCGATCAGCCGCATCCCTAATTTCCTTTTCGCTTTCACGTCATTAGGATCCAATTCCACAATCCGTTCTAGATGAAAACGCAATTGATCGGGAAACCTCGCTACACTCTTGGGCTGATTATCGAGCCACTCGTACAGGGTCCAGTGAGCGTTGGGTTCATCGGACATGTTCATGAGCAGACTGTTGTACTCTCGGTCGGCATCATCGAGTCGGTGGATCTGACCGCGTTCAACGGATTTGGCGATGTCCAGCTTTAGCAGCGGTCCATCCAGCGCTTGAAACAAAAGATAATTGCGTTTGTCGTCGCCGATTGACTCTGATTGCCAAGTTCCATTGAGCTTGGAGCCGGATTTCAGAACCACGCTGTCGTGAATCTGGAGGGCTTGCCGATCGAAGTCGGTTTTTTGGCCACACGCCGATTGTGACGAGATCGAGACTATCAGCCCAACGGCGATTCCCCAACCAATCGTAGGGATTCCGCTCATGTTACGAGATTTGCTCATAGTTTAACTCCCGAATGCTTTGCCCGAAACACTCATGAAAATTGACATTGATTACAGCGAACTCTATTCTGGCGTAATGACAAGGAAATGCCAAGTTTGTTTTGGAATTCCTCA
This sequence comes from Mariniblastus sp., assembly GCA_047639375.1. Lineage (GTDB taxonomy): Bacteria > Planctomycetota > Planctomycetia > Pirellulales > Pirellulaceae > Mariniblastus. The sequence goes on from JBLINZ010000592.1 coordinate 1,990, forward strand.
GCTCTTAAACTGACGTAAAAAGAGTCGCTCTGGTTTCTATTATCGTCAAAACTGACTTGCCTTTACGCCGACAATGAAAAAAATGATGAAATCGAGCTCGATGACGGCTATGACCAACCCAATCGTCCCGATCATCGGTTCAAATGCAATAGATCTTTTGTGATGAAGACATGCGATTGATCATTGACCTTCGATTGCTGGTCAGCCGGCCAGCAGGTTCCCCGCATAAATTGATTTTACAGGACACTTAAGAGCGAAGTATGGCAAGAATCAGCATTTCTCAAATGTCCAAACTGTTTCATCGACTTGCGACCAGCTATACCGCGGGGATCGATATTCGTTCGGCTTATCAGCGCGAAACCGAAACCGGGAGTCCTGCGTATCGGATCCGAGCCAAGCAAGTTTTCGACCAACTAGGAGGCGGCCAGCCATTGGCGGAAGCGATGGAAACGACGGGCGGGTATTTTCCGGATTTGGCGATCTCGGTTGTGAAAGCTGGTGAGCGTGGTGGGCGGTTGGAAGAATCATTCGCGAAATTGAGTAAGCACTACGGCGACTTGGTGACGTTTCGGAATAAGTTTATTTCCGCGATTGCATGGCCCGCGTTTGAACTGTTTGCGGCGATCATGCTGGTGGGTGGCCTGATGGCCATCTGCGATTCGATTTTCGCAACAATGGGGATGGAGAAGTTTAACTGGTTGGGGATGGGAAGCACTTTGGGGAACGTGATTGCTTATTTCGTTCTGGTGTTTTTTGGGTTTGCTTGTTTTGTTGGGTTGGTCCTCGGCACTGTGCGCGGTTGGTTTGGGACATTGCCCATGCAAATCGCAATGCGAATCCCCCTCATTGGTAAAACCATCGAATGCATGGCACTCTCGCGATTTGCTTGGACCATGTCGGTCGCAGAGAATGCCGGAATGAACGCAATCGAAACGGCTCAACTGGCTTTAAGGTCGACCGAGAATTTTTTCTACACGCGTCTTGAAGCTGATGTTTCTCACAAGCTTCAAAAAGGAAATCCGTTTTATCAGACATTCAAATCGACGGGCGCGTTTCCTGATGACCTATTGATTTACATCGACAATGGCGAAACAGCGGGTGAGCTATCAGAGTCCATGGATCGAGCCTCAAATGAATTGCAGGCTAGGGCGGAACTCAATTTGAAAGCCATCGGGACCATTGGGTTCA
>JBLINZ010000593.1:0-3177 GCA_047639375.1 Mariniblastus sp.
CGACTCACCAAAGTGTCCCAGCCGTTGCCCTGACTCATCGCTGAAGTAGCGATTGTCTTGGCCGTCTGGCAAGCCCGCAAAATTACATTCTACCCCAAAATGAAGCGTGCGATCCTGCGGCAAGCCCTCAATCAAGTAGGCGACTTCGATCTGGTTTGAATCTTCGTTAAGCGTGATTCCTTTTTTGATCGTCAGCGGAATTCCCCAAGCGTTGCCTTCGCGCGTCATGAGAATCTGGATCCGCCCTGGGTTCCTTCTGACAACCGCAGAGTATTCTCCATCGGCGAAATCGCCTCGCTCCATCGAATGACTGTCAGCGATCGAACGCACGTCGGCTTCTTCGTCCCAGAAATGGTCAATTAAAGAATTTCGAAGACGGGTATCGTATTGCAACCGCTCGTCAAGATTGGCTTGTTTGAACACCACGCGATCATGGATACTCGCGGCTTGATCGTCATTCTCATTTTCACCCTGCAGGACCTTGGCATGATACAACTCATGACGGCGTTGAATCGTCGCGCCCAAGTTATGCCCGATTCCCATCAAATCCAATTCGTAGATTTGTCCGCCTTGATGAGCTGAAATCCAACTCACGAGGCTCTCATTGGCCAAGCGGATCTCTGGTCGACCATCGAAATCGTAGTCTTCGGTGGTGGCTTCCACCCATACCTGCGGTCGCCCCATCGCTTTTTCAAGCAACGATTCGGCGGTCAGCAAATGTTGATAGACCGCGTTTCGAAGATGCGGCAAATAAATGCCTCCAAACGCTCCATGCCAATACGGGCAATTGCATTGGCCCTGATAAAGATGATCTTGAGCTGAATCCAAGACTTGCTGATTGCAGCCTTGCGAGACCGCCTTTTGAAATAACTCGCTGACGTACATCATCCGCGAATACATCTGATTCGACTCAGGGTATTTGACTTTGAAATTTCTCCAAAATCCGCCGCCCAAGAACGACTGAATTTGCGGCCAGCGATCGTCGTGCTCCAGTTGATGAACCATCTCATCGTGCTCGACTTGGCGATTGACCGGCATCGACCATTCCGTCATTTCACGATAGCTCGCATCTGGCAGATAGATTTTGCCGCGCGGCGGAGTCGAATCGACGGCGGTCCGCAGCGTCGAGGTTTTGAGCCAATCTTGGTTCTCGGTCAACGCCTCAAAAAATCGCTCCAGCCAGCCGTCTCCGTAGACGTGCTCTTTGGTGTTTGGCCAAGTCCCAAATTTTTCTCCGTCGTCGCCAAATACTACGACGCTACCGGGACAACGTTCTGCCAATTCACGGCAGTGGTTGATCGTCTCTTCCGGCTCAGAAAACGGAATCAGATATCGAAGATGCTCGCTGCCTGGAAAAACGCAAACCGTTTTGCCTTCGTCTTCGGCAACAAAATAGCCGGTCAGCTCTTCGTTTTTCAATCCAGCTCGGCGGAAATGATAATCATCGAGAACCGTATACTGAATCTCCGCGTCCGCCAACGATTCGGTTAAACACGATTCCCAAACACGTTCCGGCATCCACATCCCACTGATCTTGGAACACAGCCGCTCTTCAAGCCACTTCGAGAACCGGGTAATTTGTCCAACTCGATCTCGTTTGGGGACCATCGGCAAGATCGCTTCGTAGAACGCCCCCCCAATGATCTCAATTCGACCGGCTTCAACCAGTTGAGCGATCCGATTTAAATAGTCAGGATGATTCGTCTGCAGCCATTGCATCAATGGACCGCTCGTGTGCAACGAGATCTTCAGATCGGTATAAGGCTCGAACACGTCCAAAAATGGCAGGTAGCTGTCTTGATACGCTGCTTCAAAAACGTTGTCGAAGTTTCCAACAGGCTGATGATTGTGAAGAACCAGGCAAAGTTGGATTTGTGGATTGCTCATGAGCTTTTTAACATTTCAAGGCAAGTGATTGCGTTTTCGTGGCGTTAGTTCGACTCACTCCAGCGAGCAAGCCCAACGTTAGGCAAATCAAAGTCGTGCAAATCAAAGTCGTGTCACAATTTGATCGTCACACCGATGGTTAATGTTTTACCGTATTTGCGTAGCGCTCGAAGGTCGAAAAACAACGCCACGCAAAATACTTATTGTTATTGCAATGCTGTCAATTCGGACGATCCGGACGATCCAGAAATACCCCGCGATCAGGACATCCTAAGGCCGTGAACACCGGGCTTGGCGACCTGTTGAATGAGTGGCAGTTTGGGCGGTAGCCATGGCAACCCGACGCGTAAAGGCTTGTTGATTTAAGATGCGAGACGATAGATCGTTAAAGATAGGTTGAGAAATATATCCGTTTTTACGAGATCTAAAACCGAAAAAACGACCATCGCATTCAACGATCCGCGGTAGCGCAATTCGTCAAGAGTTTCGGCCGTCCAAAATTCCGAAAGTCTTGACGACTTGCGCTACCAAGCATTCGCTCGTTTTGGGGCCGTTAGATAAATCAAACCTGACAACCCGAACATGGGTTTTATTTTTCAACCGCCCCTTAACGATTAGGCGACAGTGCCAAACGCAGAACGTTGGTAGGCAGGGGAGATTGCCCCTTGACGGCCAGCCACCAACGAGAGCTCTCCCTCGCTGATGCATTCGGGTTACCATGCTCGCCTTCGGCTCATTAAATCAACAAGCCCCTGCGAGTCGGCTTACCATGATCCAGATCTCGACAGCCTGTAAGCGGTAACAGCCTATCCCCCGCAGCCCTTCAACTATCGTCGCGCAAACGACGAGCGGCCGATTCGGGAGACACAGGGTTGACCCAAATGTCCGTCCCCCATTCAAATCCGGCAGCCCGCGTCAAACGCGGAAACAATTCAAAATAGCTTTGATTGGGACGTTGACCAGATTCGGATCCATTCAAATGTTCATGGGAATGATTCACGGGCGGCGTATGAAACAAGAGATTGTAAGCTGGGTTGTCTTGGACCGTTTCGTAACGCGCCACTGTTCGCCGGCAAAGACTTGCCAACTCATCTCGCACGGCGTCGGGACAAGTCAAAAAGCTAAACGTTTCCGAACGTGGCACGATCCAAACCTGAAAGGCAAACCGGCTGGCAAAAGGACAAAGCACACAAAAATGATCCGTCACTGCCACCACACGTTTCTGTTGGTCAATCTCCCAATCCATGACGGATTGGATCAGCGATTTTCCAGTTCGTTCCACACTATCAA
>JBLINZ010000594.1:0-3176 GCA_047639375.1 Mariniblastus sp.
ATGGCAACATGTGGTACATCCAATCGGTGTTCGTCGACAAACAGCACCGTGGCAAGGGTGTGTTCAAGAATCTCTATCGACACGTAATTGATTTGGCAAAGCTAGCCGAGGTGATGTTTGTCCGGCTGTACGTCGAGACGGACAACGAAGCGGCCCAGAAAGTTTACGAATCGCTAGGAATGAAACGGATGCCGTATTACATGTACGATATCAAGATCGATTGAAGAACCTACTCAAGCCGGCGTCCGAGCGCATCTTGCGGCGGAGCGGTTATTCGTTGACTTCGAGAACACCGTCGGCAATCATCTTTTTGGCTCGGTCCAACAATTGTCGGACGAATTCTTTTTGCTTCGGATTGAGATCGCTCCACTCGAGCGTTTTCAAGACCTTGATGCCTTGCCGCGGGCGGTCTTGAATCAAAACATGGACTCTCGCCAACATCAATGTGAAAGGCGCTCGAAAACGGTCATAATGTTCGAGGTACGATTTTAAAAGCGGAATGGTTTTGGTTTTGGTGGCTTCCTGCGAATCGTAATGCTTGATCAGCGTGACGTATTGTTCCTCTCTCATTTTCATCGCGTGGTTGGATTTTTTGAGCATGCCAAATCGACTGACGGCCAGGTCATAGTGGCCTTGATCGATGTAGAGCTGAACCTTTTCGAGTCCGGTCTGGAGACGGTCTCGAGTTGCCAGCTTCTCGACTTCGACAGCCTCGGCTTCGGACTTTTCGTCAGCGATCGTCATCACCCGTTCGCCGCGTTTACCCTTCATCAACGAGACTAAGTCAAATCCGTCACAGTCGACGCGTCGCCAGCGAATCATGAAATATGCGATCACGAAACCAGGAGCCGCGCCAATCAGATGCAAGATCTCAGTCGACATCGAAAACCCGCTAAGCGACGCAATCAAGAACTCCATGGCCAACATGATGAAAGCCAGCGTGGAAATCGAAACATCAAAGTTGATTGCAAATGGACGAAAGAAAAACATCCCGCAAAATAGCATGTGGATGTGATTCTCCGGGGCCCAGACCAACGCTACAGCGATTAACCCAAACACCACACCGCTAAATCCTAGTGCCCCTCCCTCGGCAAAGAACATGACGAATTGGGTAAACGCATTGGCACAAATCCCGATTCCAAAACAAATTAAGAGGAAACGCCACCAACCGACTTTGCCTTCGACCACCCACCCAAACAGCGCGAGGCCAATCATGTTTCCGATCAAGTGGCCGAAATCCTGGTGCATCAGCATGGCCGAGACCCATTGGATTGGGTTGATCGTACCAAACTGCAATACCAACCCCTCCGCCACATCCGGCATCATGGTTTGCAAGATTAGAATCACGACGTTGAGCAAGATCATTCCGCCGGTCGCAAAAGGCCAGTGGTACAACGGCGCATCGGTTCCGATGGGAATCGTGAAAAACATATACGTTGGTGCCTGGAGTTAATCAGTGAGTTTAAAAAGCATCAATTGCGTGATGACAGGCCGAACGCCAGCGTATTATTGATTCCGTCCATCGTCAGGAATAAATGCGACTGAGAGTGCTCAGGGCCTTCCACCGACAGCCATTGTTTCGAACTCGTCAAAATCTATCGCTTGTCCAGAACCGCTGGTCATCACCGACTCGGCTGGCTCAATGACGAATGGCAAACGGGATTCGTGGCAGCCCTCATTATATCGCTAATGTTTTGTGCGGATTCAAAGAATCTCCGACTTGGCACGGGCTATTCTACGATGAAATCGGACGGTCAGCAAAATCGCGGCCGTCGCCAAGCCGGTTGTCATCCCCAGCCAAAGTCCGTCGCCGCCCTGCCCTTTCACGAAACATAAATAGTACCCAACGACACAGCCTACGCCCCAGTACGAAAACAGCGTCAGGACCATTGCGGCGGTGGTGTCCTTGAGTCCACGAAGTGAGCCTGAGGCAGCCACTTGGAGACCGTCAACAACTTGAAACAAGGCGGCGATCGCCAAAAACGAGGTCGCGAATTTGATCACGTTTTGGTTGGATTCGACATCGAGGTCTAAGTAGAGCCCGATGATCTGTCGCGGCATTAACCAGAACACCATCGCCGTCAGACACATGACGAACATGCAGCTGAGCATCCCCACATAGCCTGCGACTTCGGCCTGTTTCGCGGAACCCGCCCCGATCGCCTGACCGACGCGAACCGAGGTTGCGATCGCCAATCCAAGTGGAATCATGAACGAAATAGAGGCGGTCTGGAGAGCAATTTGATGGGCCGCTAAAGGGTCTTTGCCCAACGTCCCCATCGCGATCGCAGCGGCGCTAAACATGCTCGACTCGAACGCCAGCGTCATCGCAATCGGACCGCCGACTTTGATGAGTTCCCAAAGCATCGAAAAATCCGGCTTTCGTAGTTTCGCGAACAAATGCAGGTGTGCGTACCGGGCGGAGGCGTAGATTGCCAACATCACAAACACACAGCCGTAGACCAACGAACTGGCGTATCCGGTGCCGACGAGCCCCAATTCCGGCAGACCGTATCGTCCAAACATGAGTGCGTCGTTGGCAAAAATGTTCAATCCAACACCGACAAAACAGATCAGCATGATCGGTTTGGTGTTGGATTTCCCTTCCAGCAAACCTCGCAGGCCCATGATCCATAACGCAGGTAGGAATCCCCAAGAAATCGCCCGCAAGTACTGACTGCTCTCCAATGCGGACTCAGGAGGCTGATCGAGCCAGATCAAAATGGGGTAGATATTCCAAAACAGAATCAGTCCTGGCAGAAACAAAAATACACCCAGCCACAGGCCTTGTCGGGTCGCCCTAGCGCAGGTCTCTTCATCGCCGGCTCCCGTTGCGTGGGATACCGTCGGACTAACTCCGAGAATCACGCCTTGGAAAATGATCAGGACAAAATGAAAAACGGTACTCCCGATCGCAATTCCGGCCAACGCTTCGTTGCCCAAACGGCCGACCATCACTGTGTCGACGAAGGAAACCGTGTTTTGGGCGAGCTGAGCCAGAACCAACGGCAACGCAACAGCAATCAGCTTTTTGAATTCTCGACGATACAAAATAGAGTCCGCATCATTCGAAAGAATTATCGAACTTGGATTTCGTTTCGAACTTCCCGGACCCCGGGAATCTTAACGGCCACAGATTGAGCCACCTGCTTAAGGTAAAAAGAGCTCAACTCTCC
>JBLINZ010000595.1:0-3176 GCA_047639375.1 Mariniblastus sp.
ATGACGCATGGCGGGCAAGTAGACTCGGCGGATATCTTCAAAACTCACATTGAATCGTCCTTCCAGCAAGGCACGCACTTTCGCTGCCAAGGCCACGGTTTGGGCGCCTCGAGGGCTCGCTCCCCACCGGAGATATTGATTAGTGACCGGCGTGGCAAAGGGGCCTTCCGGATGGGTCGCAAGGTTGAGCCTCACGATGTAATCCCGCAAGTGGTCGGCCAGAATGACTTTGCGTACGAGCTCCTGCATCTCCAAAATTTCTTTGCCGTCCATCACCGTGTCCGGCGTGACCGTAATGCCTTTGGTCGTGCGATCGAGAATTGTCGAGAGTTCCTCTCGATTGGAATAGCCAACGACTAACTTGAATAAAAATCGGTCCAACTGGGCCTCGGGGAGTGGGTAAGTTCCCTCTTGCTCGATCGGGTTCTGGGTCGCGAGCACAAAAAACGGCTTGTCCAATTGATAGCAAGTTCCACCCACCGTGACGGTGCCTTCTTGCATGGTTTCAAGCATCGCCGACTGGGTTTTTGGAGTCGCACGATTGATTTCGTCAGCCAAGCAGATTTGTGTAAAGATCGGCCCTTTTTGAAACTGAAATTCACGGTGGCCTGCTTGAGACTCGACAACCATGTTGGTCCCTAAAATATCGGCTGGCATCAAGTCTGGGGTAAATTGAATTCGATTCGATTGCAAGTTCAAGGCTTTGGATAACGTTGAAACCAGCAAAGTTTTACCTAAACCGGGTGCTCCCTCGAGGAGGCAATGGCCACCAATCATCATGCAGGTCAAGACACCGTGAACAATTTCGTCATGTCCCACGATCACCTTCTGGACTTCGTCCTTGATGGTCTGGTACCGCTCACGAAACTTTTGGGCTTGTTGTTGGAATTGCAGTTCGTCGTTCATTATGAAAAAGTTTCCTGAGCGATTTTAATTTGAGAGAGTTTCGTGTGGAATCAAGCGTCAGTATGTTTTGCCAGCGATTGAAACGGCAAGCCCAGAACTTGATGGTTTGTGGCACGTTTGAGCTGTGGCACGTTTGGGCTGTGGCACGTTTGGGCCAGCCTATTGGTCTTTATTTCTTCCACGGTTGCGTTCTTGTTGCACTTTACGTTTGGCATCCAGCAATCTCGAAGTGTAAGAGTTTTCTGGGTCGGCCTGAAGGTTGTCACGGCGGAGTTTCGGCGGCAACGCAGGCGTTTTCTCGATTTCGCTGGCGAGGATATCATCCAGCTTTCGTTGGCCACTGACCTTCTCGTCAGCGTCCGGCGAAAATTTTGTGGATGATCGACGTGACTCAATCTCTCGCTCGATCTCGGCTTTACGGCTTTGCAGTCGCGAGATACTGGCCTGTGGCTTGATAACGTCTTTTCGGAATACCGACGCGATCAGGGAGGCGACTTTTTCTTTGAACCATTCGGAGGTGACAAAAAATGAAAGATAAAACGCGATGTAGACGGCCAGCAAAGACGCCACGAGTGCGATGGTTGGCCAGTGAAATTGAATCTCAGACGAGACTGGAATAATCATCCAGCCGATCATCGCCATCAAGAGAATCAAGCTGATGATACACAGGAACGAACCGATAATCGCCGCTGGGGAAGCGGAGACTCGGCGGATGAATACATCGCCGAAAAACGCCGTTCCACAGAGAACCAACAGCCAAGGCCAGATGTCTTGAATGCCGATCGCGGCGGATAACGTAGGGCGAAATGTGTTGGCAGAGATCGATTCATTCAGCAATTTGAGGCCGCGGGAATTCAGCCGCCCACCGGAATACCAATCTTTCTCGGATTGTGGCAGGGGTTCAAGCATCTCACCAGCTTGGCCGCCTCGCGGCTTGAATTGAATCAGCGCATCGAGCAAAGCTTGATTTGAATTTCGAACTGAATACTCGGAAGAGTAGGGGACGTTGATGCCGGCAGTCAAACGCTCATACCCCTCACCCGGAAAAATTGTGTAGAGCATGTTGCCGGAGTCCGTGATGGGATGTTCGGCGACATACCGACCTGGTCCAACTTGATTAAATTCCAATGCGATGCCGCGATCTTCGTCGCTGGTTTTGGCACTGTTGATTCCGTGGCCGGTGATATCAAGGAAGTTCAAGAGTTCTTCTTTATCGTCAAGCGCTGTGACGACGATTCGAGCGACACCGTCTTTGGTTTCCGTCGCCACTGAGAAGTTTGCATTCTCCGTGATGGGCCGCATCGAATAGCGAATCATCTGAGAAAATAGCTTGTCATATTGTTCGTTGTTGAACCATTGATTGGTCCATTTGTGACCCGCGTCGCTGGTGAACGCGATGGTTCGCCCGTTGCCGTATCGCCAAGTCGATAGCAGCGTTGAGTTTTCACCGCCGTCGTTAGGTGGATCGTTGGAGATCAGCAGCTGCTCAACAAGATTGCTTTTTTTGCGGGTCGTCATCACATAGCCCAGAAACGAAGGCAATCCCTCGACGTCGATCCCAGTCATGACTTCGTGTGAGCTTGCAGTCGCGGTGGGCACCACTTGCATCCCGGATTTGGATTCCTTGATCACAGGCTTGGCAACTCGCCGGGCTTCTCGTTGGTAAATTTTCGGCAACGCCTTTGGGTTCTTGGCCACGTAATAGCTTCCGCCTGTGACCTGGGCAATTTTTTGAAGCGGGGTGCTGCCGGCTGCACCGTGGGTTCCCACAGCCACGGTGGAAATTTTTATCTTTTCTTTGACAAACCCATTTAGCAACGCGGCGGTGGGGGGCGTAGGGTCGCCGTCGCTAATGATGATGACGTGCTTCATTGAAGCGTTGACACGTTTCAAGCCGTTGAGCATCACTCGCATGGGAGCATTGAAATCAGGCATGTCGCCGGGTTGCATTCGGCCGACCAGGCCCAGCATGGTGTTGCGGTTTTGGTAGACGCGATCGACGCCGTTCGGCATCTCCCAAAGCCAGCGAGGGTTGCCACGGTAATCGCTCCAATCAATCACACCGCAGTAATCCATCGGCCCCAGTACCTTGATCGCTTCTTCGCCAATTTTGACCTGCCAGTAGTTGCCGTTTTGCATTTCCGAGGCATGCATCATGAGGGCCAAGGCACCGACAGCCGAGATTTTGTCGTTTTTGATCTGGAAGTCGACCGGCATCGCTTTTTCCAGCAGCGTATTGGACCAGCCGCCTGCACCGAACGAGCGATCGC
>JBLINZ010000596.1:0-3159 GCA_047639375.1 Mariniblastus sp.
GTAAAAGTAATTCCGATCAAAATCCGAATCGTCACTTTGGTTGTCATGGGCCAGTGTACATAGCAAGTGCCGACGCAACTCTTCGGTAATCGTGCCCAAGAATTCAGTTTCGTTAGAAGCCACAATTCGCTTCGTCGGGGGCAGAGTCTTTTGATTCACTTTGGTTCACTTTTCAAAATTCAGCATGCGTCGCGTATGACAACAACTATCGGTCAAACACCCGTTGGACTGCGACATTCCAGAGGATTCTCCGGGAAAGGTAGGCCAGATTATTGCCGGAATGCCGGTTGTTGAAACGATACTGTAAATCGAAGCCGGTTTGTGTCCAAGCCGTATCCGAACAATCGTTAATACGCGAGTTGTCGATTCCTCGTGTTTTTTCGTCTGCCAGACCGGGGGCAGAGATCAAAATCAAAATTTTAAATGGAAGACGTGCTTTGAATCCCCCTTGTGCCCGCGAGTATGGGAATGCACGCGTCGATAAACCGAGTTCCCGCCTTGCCAGACCAGCAAGCGAACGTTTCGCCGAGGAAGATAAATTTCTGACTGACATCAAAAACACTGTGGCTTTTACCCGAGCGTGCTTGAGGCGTCACTTGCGTGCTTTCACCCGAGCGGCGCTCAAAGCGTAGTTTGAATGTTTTACCCGTGCGGTTCGGCGAGGACGGCGGGCCACGTCCCCATCCTGCCGTTGTTCCACGCACCACTCGCGTGACAAACTAGCCACTTCTAACGTGACTCGCTGGCCAGCATCTCCTCCACATATTTAGGCAACATCTCACGCCAAGTTTCCCAATCATGCCGCCAGTTCTCATCCCAAACATCAACTCGATTGGGAATATCTTTTTGGCCAAGTGCATCGGCGACTTTCCATGATTCATCCGGAGCTTCGTTCTCGCCTGTGCCAGTTGCCAACAAAACATACCGCTGCCGCAAACGATTCAAATGGTCCCCTTCGGACAAGCCAGGCACAAATTGAATAGGACACTGATGATAGAACTCGTCAAACCATTGTCCCTCAAGCCACTTTTCAATGTCGTACGTTCCACTAAGACAAATCGCGTGGCTGAACAAATCCGGATGACGACATATCGAGACCAAGGCATTGAAGGCACCGATCGAAGCGCCCGCTGTCATCACCTCGATGCTCTCGGACTGACAATCCTGCCGGATCCTGGGAACGACTTCATGGGCAATGAATTTGTCGAATTGTTGCTGGACCCAAACCCGATGAGAGACCGAAGGGTGGGTAATCCAGGCCTTGCCATTGATACTGTCAACGGAATAGACCTTGAGGCGACCTGCCAGAATGAACGGCGACAGTCGCTTGATCAAATAGAATCGCTCGACCTCTTCCGCATCGCCACCCGCCGTCGGGAACAATAACAATGGTGTTCCATAATTCCCCCATCGCACGATCTGAGTATCCATTTGCAACTCATTAGATCGCCACCAATGAATCTCTTTTAGAGAAGCTACCGATTCTTCAAGATAAGGTGACTGGCTCATCGTTCCCAAATTCCTACTAAATCAATTTGTTACACAACTAGGTGATAACTCAAAATTGCCCAAGATCTCGCAGCCTCACTGAGCTTCATCATAAAACTCAGCGACGGCGGACACGACCGGTTACTTTGCCAAAACGATGAATTTTACATCCAAGTTTGCTCCGAGCACTAGCCGGAGATTGAGTTTCGCCAATTTTGAATTCTCTCCCAGAAATGCTCTGTGAACGAGTCTACTTCGTGCTCCGGGAAAAGCGCTGCGACTTTTTGGCGAATGGTGTCTTTGGCTAAATCCGTTCCAAAAAATTCGTACGTCTGCTCTTCCACGTTACCCAGGTTCCGCTCGCAGAACTCATTGAACCGATCCGTTTCCATGCGTTGGTGGCCAATCGCCGCATAGGCCGACAGCTTTTCCCGGTACGTCATGTCTTGTCGACTAATTTCCCAATACGGTTCCCAGTCGAGACACTGTCGCATTTTCTTGTTTGTAGCCGCACAATAGGTCGACCAACGGATATTGGCCATGACCAACCAAGGGAAAAAATAATGCAACGAAGTGACTTGGGAATCCGGACACGCGTTGGCAAAATCGATCGGCGCCCAAATCCCGTCACGATGCAACGACTCGCAAGAATTAAAATCCCAACCAAAAAAGGAATTGATCGTCATCGCCATGTCTTCGAGAAGCGATTTTTCTTCTTCGTTCAAAAAATCAAGTTTCATCTCATACCTGCCATGAAGCGGCGCGGCCGGATCGTAACTGATATGGAGAAATTGCGGGCCGATCCCAATGCACCGGACAAACCGATCAAAACCCTCGACCGATTTCTGCAAGTGCATCAAGGATGTGCCGCTTTCCTCATACGTGTTCCGCAATGCTTCCGCGTCATCGATTCGACTAACGCCTTTCCAAGCGCCACCGTCGTAGGGCTTCATGAACATCGGATAGCCGATCTTGTCACCGATTTCGCCCAAGTCAAACATTTTGGCGTAGCGTTCCAACGTCACGTCTAAGTCGGAATGGGGCTCATAGGATTTCGGTGGCACCATCCAAGTCTCTGGCACCGGCAATCCTAATTTCATCATCGCACAATAAGTCGTTTGCTTTTCCATCGATTGCAAGGACCAGGGATTGTTGTAGACGTACAAGTCATCCATCAAAATCGATTTCTTGATCCATTCCCGGCTCGTATGATACCAATGCGTCAACCGATCAATCACGATGTCGTACTCACAGCCTTGCTCGAGGCTATACGGCTCAATCGTGACGCGGTCTACGTCGAAACGCACCGTGTCTCCGTCGTGCTCAACCGAGAGATCCAGTTTGTTCAATATTTCCTCGTAGCACTTAGGCCAACAAAGATCCGCACCTAACGAAAGTCCGATTCTACGCGTCACGTCTGCCATAATATTCTCTTGGTTGATATTCGGTTTGGAAGCAATTACCCAATGAAACAGGTCCCGTCAAATCGGCATTCACAGCCGACTCCGCCGAGCCACCTACATGTAGGTTTCCCACAGCGGTCCTGGAAAAAGCCAACTCAAACCGACTCGCAGTCGATCTCGCCAGTTTTCCCAGTTGTGCCCGTCAAACGCCTCTTCAAATTTCGTCTCGATCCCATGTTTTCTCAAAAACGGAACGAGGGATCGGTTC
>JBLINZ010000597.1:0-3123 GCA_047639375.1 Mariniblastus sp.
TCTTGCCTTGAGTGGCGTCACGAACGATCGAGCGAGAACCAATGCCCTTCACGCAAGCCACATAGGCATGTGTTTTGTCCATCGCCAACGCTACCGGATACCATGCCGTCGGGACCAATCCGATCACTGTCCGGTGCGCCCCGTTGGGCTTGACGACCGCCAGGCAATTGTTGCCGGCGAGCGCTACCAAGTACTTCTGCTCGGATTTCCAATCGATGATGGCGCTCGGCATCGAACCAAACGGGATATCGTTCTCAGGTTTTACTTGATGCTGAGTCGAACTAAATTCGATCGCATCGATCTCACTGATCGAATCCTCGTTCGTATTGCAGACGACCACCGAGCCATCGTTTAAGGAGCGACTGAGCACCGAGGGATGACGGCCGACTTCGATTTCATGCACGCTGGGGTTACCGGCAGGAAGCGGCAGCTCGATCAGACTCACCGTGCCGGTGCTTGCGATTCCTCGATCATCAACGACCGTTTGCGTCCCGCCTGAATCGGCCGTCTTGTCATCCGGTTGGGGACGCCGGCCCCCAATATTTGAAACGACCAGGCGTTGTTTGTCGACCAACACATCAAACGGAGCAACACCGACGTTGATCGAACGAATTAGTTTTCCAGTTGCGAAATCTACAACAGCAACCGCGTTTTTTTTGGATAGACAAACGTAGAGCGTCTGTTCGTCGCCTGATAATCCTAACCCGCAGGGAAACGAATCGGCTGGCAGAGTTAGGGTCCGAGTCAATTCATAGCCAAATCCATTGGTCGGATCATTCGTGGGCGAGAAAACGTGAACGCCGTTTTGGGAATTGGAGAACAGCACCTCTCCGGAGCGGGCAACTACCAAACCATACAACGAAGCTCCTCCAGGGCTGTCGACCGTTTGAATCAACTTCATCGTTTTACGATCAATTACCCGCAACGCACTTCTGTCTTTGGCCAGCACAAACTTGCCATCGTGACTGAGGGCAAGATCGACTGGACGGCCATTAAACGCGACCCATTCGCCCGCCGGCTGAACCCGTTGCCCTGTTGGCAGGCGAGAATCATCAACGATCTGTTCGTCCAAAGGCTGCTGTCCCTGACACAGCGATCCCCAGGCTATCCAGATGAGGCAGATCAGTACAAAATTTCGCATGGCGTTTGACTCAATTCGAACGGGTGTTAACAATCAATTCAAACTTATCACAAATCATGTGGGATCACTATTTCGAGATCCCTGAAGTTTCCTCAAAAGAATGAGCGCTAATGATTGACGTAAGCAGTGAGGCTGGAATTGCCGTCGTTCAAATGAACTACGGAAAAGTCAATGCGATGGATGTCGTGTTTTGCCGTAAGTTGACGCGGGTGCTCGCGGAACTGGCTGAAGATGACACGCAAGCGGTGGTGCTGACCGGGAACGAGCGTGTGTTTTCCGCCGGTGTCGATCTCGTGGCGATCCTCGAAGGGGGGCTGGCGTATCAGCATGACTTTCTTCCGGCGTTGGTGGATTGTTTCAAAGCTATTTTTCAATTCCCTAAACCACTCGTGGCTGCCATTAATGGGCATGCCATTGCGGGCGGTTGCGTCTTGGCGTCGGCCTGCGATCGACGGTTGATCCATGACCGGGCGCAGATCGGAATCTCAGAACTACGAGTCGGCGTTCCACTGCCGGCCATCGCGATTGAGATCATGCGCTTCGCCGCTGCTCATCAAGCCTTGCAGGCCATGGTGACCGACGGTCAAACCTATCGTGGCGAAGAAGCACTCCAAGTCGGGTTGGTAGACGACATCGTTCCCAAGCAAGAATTGGTCACCCGATCGATCGATGAAGCTCAATCGCTATTGACGATTCCGGCTCGAGTATTTGCCGTGACCAAGCAACAGCTGCGGGCTCCCGCCAACCGAATGGTCACCGAGAACGAGAAAGCTTTTGACGCGGAGGTCTTCAAGTTGTGGGCGACCGACGAAATTCAACAAGTGATTGGCGAGTTCGTCGCCGACCGGTTGTAGTTCAGGCTGACTGGAAACCGGAAGAAGTGAGGACTTGTTGATTTTATATGCGAGACGATAGATCGTTTAAAGATTAACCGGCAGGCGACAGTCCCAAACGCAGAGCGTTTGTAGGCGATGGAGATTGTCCTTTGACGGCAAGCCACCAACGAGAGCTCTCTCTCTGGCTTACGCATTCGGGCTACCTTCGCTTCCCCCAAAACCGGCATTGAATCAACAAGCTTGCTGACGAGTTGATCCTTCAGTGGTTCGTGGGAATGCTTTCAATTATTAAGTGGCTGCGTTGGGCGTCCGAAAGCGTTCGACTAGTTTCTTGACCACGATTGGAAACAGGCCTAGCAAAGCCAGTGCGATGGCGATTTGTACTGGTTGCGATCCGGTGAACACGGATTTGAGGCCTTCTTTTTTTAGCGTCATCAAGTCTGGAATCTGAGAACCGGCGTAAACATAGATCGCGGTTCCGGCGAGCATCCCCAATTGGCTGACCCACCAAAAAGTAAATACTTTGATTTTGGTCAGTCCCATGACGGCGTTGACGACGAAAAAGGGGAACGCCGGGATTAATCGCATCAGGAACAGATAAAAGTTCCCTTCGCGTTCAAACGCATCATTGATCACGGCCAATCGTCGCCCAAATTTCTTCTGGATCCAATCTCGAAATAGGTACCGGCTTAGCAAAAACGCCAGCGTCGCCCCAGCGGTGGATGCGAAGCTTACGAGGATTAATCCACGTGAAAATCCGAAGAACCAGGCGTATAACAACGACAGGACGGTCGCGCCCGGGATGGACAGCCCGGTGACCACAACGTAGAGCAAGAATGCCAATGAGAGCAACAGAATCGGATGGACTGAATAATAAGCCTTGAGATTCGATTCCTGCTCAGCCAAGAAATCCAGATTGAGATACGATTTCGCAAAATACGTAAGGATCCCGAACGCCACAACGACTACGGCCAAAGCGACAAGTTTGTTGTGTTTGGACCGCGGCTGCGGTTTTGATTGGGGGTCGGTAGAGTTTTTAGTTTCGGTTTTGGAATTCACAAGTTCACCTTTTCCCTAAGGCCTCAAATCGCTTTTTTACTTGACGCTTCGACCCGAGAAACCTTTCGTTGAATCTGGAGAATATCA
>JBLINZ010000598.1:0-3122 GCA_047639375.1 Mariniblastus sp.
CTCTATTGTTTTGTCCGCTTGCCAAGCGATTCGAGTGATCGCTGGACGATGCGACTACGAAGCTTGGCAAACCGCAGTCAGCCGAATTCTCGGCATGGCGGAATCGGCCGAAGCAACAGCCGAGTCCGCGCCGATCGTTTATCAGCAACTGGCGATTGAAGCTCCTTTGGTGCTCGCGTTTCAAATTCCTGAACTCGAGAACCAGGCGGAAATCATCTCGACAAGCTGCTCCAGGATGGCCCGCTCGATCGGTCAAATGCTTGACCATGACGGCTGGCCCCACGCCCGATACTTGCAAGACTTCGGTGCAGTCGTGGCGAGCTGGGCGCGTTGCAATGCAGTGATCAACGAATTGGCGACTGAGCAAGGACTCGAGTTCGCGTCTCAACTCGAATGGGTCGTCCGACAAATCCTGCGAATGCTTCGCCCCGATCGCACGCTCGTGTTTTCCGGCTCAAGCCAATGCAAAGCGACGGATGAGTTCCTGGCTTGCTTGCTCGAAATGTCGATCGACTCGGACGACAAGCGTTTATTAAAAACCGTGTTGGCGGAAGCCAACGGCAAGCCCGTTTCTTCAAGGGTTGCCGCGATCGAACCAAGCAATCTGTCGGAGTGGAGCGAGTCGGCGATCTTACAAAGTCGTTGGGCTTCGAACTCACCGAAATTGGCGGTCGATTATTCCAACGGCGAATGCTGGACGGAGCTCGCGCGCGACATCGACTTAATCCGTGGCAATACCGCACCCCAAGTTACCATCAACGGCGTCGCGATGGCCACGGACGAGCCCTTCGAAGTCGCCTGCATTGAGAGTGACGACGACGTAGAATACCTCGAGCTGGAACGAGAACTGGGTAAGGGCGTCAAATTGACTCGTCAGTTTTTGCTCTCACGCTCGGAGGAGTTCTTGCTGGCCGCCGATCTGATCGTCTGCGACACGGCGTCCCGAATCGACTACCGAAGCAGCTGGCCGTTGGCTGACAAAGTGGAAGGTATGCACGAATCGGAAACTCGCGAGCTTTATTTGACCAGCAAAAAGATCCATTCGCTCGTATTGCCTTTGGCGTTGCCTGAATGGAAAACAGGACGCTCTGACGATTCGCTCAAATTCGACGATCAAGCAATGACTCTGGTGCAATCGACGGATGGACTCGGATTGTATGCTCCTTTGTTTTTTGATCTGAATCCCAAACGTAGTAAAAAGAAACGAACGTGGCGGCAACTCACGGTCGGCGAGCGTTTGGAAATCGTCCATCGAGACGAAGCCTGTGCGTTTCGTGTGCAGTTGGATAAATTCCAATGGATTTTTTACCGAGCGATTTCAAGCGTCGGAAACCGAACGTTTATCGGAGAAAACGTCAGTTCTGAGTTTGCTTTCAGTCGATTTGAAAGCGATGGAACGGTGACGTCGTTGATTGAGATTTGATGGGCTGGACGACGAAACGATCGGAGTGCAGATTTCCACAGGTCGCCGTTGCTTTGATATCTCGCTTATCGGTTAGCCAGCACGTGTCGGTGACATTATTGAAAACCCGACGCATACGGTAATGGATTGTTGATTTAATGAGCCGAAGGCGAAAATGGTAGCCCGACGCGTTAGCGAGGATTTAGTGACCATCGAAGGCGGGCCACTAACGAGGGCTCTCCCTCGCTTACGCATTCGAGCTATGATTGCCCCCGTTTAACCGGCCATTAAATCAACACGTTGCGGGACGCGCGCAACGCCAAAGGGGCTGGCCGCGCGTTTATCATTGACACAATGGGACCAGAAAAATGAACGAAGCCTTCAAGCAAAACATCGAATCGGTGCAGCACCGAATCTCCGTGGCGGCCGAGAAATCCGGCCGAAGCCCTGATGACGTGACGCTGATCGGCGTGACGAAATATGTCGACGCGGGAGTCACCCGGGAGATAGTCGAGGCAGGCTGCTTAAACTTGGGCGAGAATCGCCCGCAAGTCTTGTGGGACAAGGCTGCCGAACTGGCGGACCTTCCGATTCGATGGCATATGATTGGGCACCTCCAACGCAATAAAGTCAAACGCACCATCGAGATCGCTGACTTGGTCCATTCAGTCGACAGCCCCCGACTCCTCACGGCGATCAATGAAGCCGCCAAGGGACTTAACAAAAAAGTCGAGGTCCTACTTGAATTCAACGTTTCTGGAGAGGCTGCCAAGCACGGTTTCGAACCCGATCAAATCAGCAACGCGATTGAGGTCGCAGCCGGACTGAGCCATGTCGCTGTGACTGGGCTGATGTGTATGGCCGGATTGAATGGCGATCAAGACGACGCCCGTCGTGAATTCGCCATGCTGCGTCAACTGGCTGAATCCAACGAGTCTGCTTCGCCAGCGAATGTTGAATTGAAAGAACTTTCGATGGGCATGAGCGGTGATTTCGAGATCGCGATCGAAGAAGGAGCCACGCTTGTTCGGGTCGGTTCTTTGCTTTTAAAATAACTTTTGACGGAATGGCTGACATTTCTTGATATTCCGTCGAGGCAGCGACCTGATTGGTAACCCGCAGACCAAGGGCTTGTTGATTTAAAATGCCAGACAATAGATCGTTTAACGATTAGCCGGCAGGCGACCGTGTCAAACGCAGAGCGTTTGTAGGCATGGGCTCTTGCCCCGTGACGGCAAGCCACCACCGTGGGCTCTTCCACGCTTACGCATCAGGTTGCCCTGGCTACCTCCCCAACCGACATGGTATCAACAAGTCCCTACGCCTCGGGTTACCATTGCCCGCTTCGCGAAATCGATAACAGTGAAATGTCAGACAACGAGCGTTTGAGAAATATCAATGCAGGAGATTCGGTGGATCAAGTGAATCTACGCCAGCTGGAAACCGGAGTTGAATTGCGGGTCAAGGCATCTCCAAATTCCCGCCAAAACGATTGCCGAGGCGTGATTGACGGAGCTTTGAAAATTTCTGTCACTGCCGTGGCCGAAAAGGGAAAAGCCAACGCGGCGATCATCAAATTCCTGTCTAAACAATTGAGAATTCCCAAGGGGCGAATCAGGCTTGCTTCGGGCACAACTTCGTCGCTCAAGAAACTGGTGATTCGAGGCATGACGGTTAGTCAGCTGGACGACCTTTTGGCTGAGTTGATTCGTTCAGGCAA
>JBLINZ010000599.1:0-3119 GCA_047639375.1 Mariniblastus sp.
GAATTCTACCGCGCCGCTGGGGGCTCTGATCACCGACATCGAAAGTACTGCCACCCTTGGCAAGGAGATCGTCAATGTCGACGCGAAGATCAAAATCGAATTACTGAGAGAAGGTTGGCACCGAGTTCCCATCCGGTTAGCCAATGCAGCGATTCGCAACGCGACAGTGAACGACAAGGAAGCTCGGATCATCTCGCTCAAAAATGGGCAGTATGAATTGCTCGTTTCTCATGACAGTGACCAGCCGAAAACGATTGAACTTGAATTGTCATACGCGAAAGCACTAACCAAAACGGGTGGACAAAGTGTTGTTGCGTTTCAATCTCCCCAAGCCCCCGTCAACCGCTGGACGATTCGAACAGGTCAGAAGGACATCGACGTTCAAATTGAGCCAATGATCGCGTCGTCCAAAAAGTCGATCGAGCCAGGCGATATTCCGCAAGAATCAGGCGACGAGATTTTGGCGTTTGTCGGGGCCGCACCCGAAGTCAAAATCTTATGGACCCCCAAAGCCGAAGGAGCATCCGGGCTCGAAGCGCTCGTGTCGGCCGACACTCAAACTCGATTTCAACTCGACGATGGCGTAGCACGAACCAGTGCGACCGTCTCCTTGGACATCTCCCGCGCCGAAATCAATTCCGTTTCACTTGACGTCCCTTTGGATCAAAAAGTGGTAGGCGTGTTTGACCGCAATGTTAAGAAATGGAACGTCGAAAAAGGAGACGACTCCCAAACTATCAAGATTGACTTGTTTGAGCCGACGCTGGGCCGCCAGGTTCTGGCGGTCGAATTGGAAAGGTTCATCGACCAGATAGATCAGAATTTCATCACTGTTCCACAAATTAAATCCAATTCGGTCTCTCGAAACAGTGGTGTTGTGTTGGTTAATCTGTCGTCTGGCCTGCGAGCAGAACCCGACAAGAAGACCGGGCTTTTGCAAATGGACATGGCAGAAATCCCAGCCAGCTTGAAAAAAACCGATTGGGAATTCGCGTATCGTTACGCGTCACTTCCTTTCCGATTGACATTGAACGTGAAAAAAATTCAGCCACTCATCAATGTCGATCAACTCGTAGAAGTCGCGATTCGCCCAGAAAAACTTAACGTCAATGTAACCGCGATTTATGACATCCAGCTTGCTGGAGTCTTTGAGCTGGATCTCGAAATCCCCGAAGAGTTTGAAATCCGGGAGATCCGCCCGCTCGCCCAAAATGGCTTGGCCAACGTCCCCGTTGACACTTTTTACCGTGATCCGCAAAACAAGAATCGAGTTTTGGTTACCTTAGGGAAAAAAGCGATTGGGAAATTTGGCTTGACTGTTCTACTAGACCGTGAACTCAACGACGACAATTTATTGAGTCCGACCGACGTTGCTTCCAAAATCGGTTTCTCAATCCCCAAAGCGATGATTGAAGGCATTGAATTCTCCAAAGGCAATGTAGTCGTCCATGCTCCGGAGAGTCTCCAAGTCAACGCTGCGGAAACCAAGGGCTTACGAAATGACAGTTTCAAGAATGCAATTCAGGGTCGAGTTTCCAGCCTCAATACATCTAACATTCGCCCCATTTTGGCTTTTAGCTTTTCGCACACCGAGGCCTCGATTGAGCTGGAGGCAAAACGTCGCCGGCCACAAGTCACGGTTGAGCAGGTCGCTGTCGCCTCAGTTCAATCCGGGGTGGTAAAATACGACGCGAGAATGTTCTATGAGATCCTCTACAGTGGTGTAAAGTCGCTTCGACTCGACGTCCCGACTCCCCTCGTCGACGAGTTGCGAAATCGCTCGACCAATATCTTAAAACAGACCATGAATCCGCAACCATTCGATGTCCCCGAGGGGTACACCGCGTGGGAGCTCACCGGAGACAACGAGTTTTTTGGCAAACACGAGATCCGATTCACCTGGGAAGAAAAAATCGCTGATCTACCGTTGGGAGAAAGTGTCGAAATGAAAATGGATCGGCTCATTCCTTCCAGCGTTGACCGCTCGTATGGACAGATTGTGTTAACGAAATCTGAAACCATCGATCTCCAGCCAAAATCGGACGCGAGCGGACTGCGCCCCATCGACCCGCAAACTGACTTGGCGCAAGGCGTCTCGGTCGAGAATGCCGCGATGGCATTTGAGTTCGTTGACGATTGGCAGCTAGCCTTGACCGCAACCCGATTTGAGTTGCAGGAGCTAAAGCGAACCAGCATTTCTAGGGCCGTGGTTCGAGCCGTGGCACTTCGCCAAAACGAACTTTCGGTCCAATGTCTTTATCAAATGCGAAGCGTGGGGCAGCGGATCGCAATCCAAATGCCAGCTGGTTTTGACGCCGCAACCTCGTTTGACGACCAACCGATTCGGGTCAACGGACAGCGGGTGACACCGGAACGCGGCGGAAAGGACTTGATTTTCGTGCCCCTTAACGGACTCAATTCCGAAGATCCATTTTTACTTGAAATTCGCTACACGATTCCCGGTGATCCGCACCAAATCGATTTGCCGTTGTTCACAGACCAGCCCGCCGTGCAAAAAGTCTATCTCTGCGTCTACTTGCCGTTCGAACGGGCGTTATTCGACAAGTCGGGACAATGGACGGACGAAGCGATCGATGAACATTCAACCTCGATTGCTGCGCTCTTGAGATCAAACAATCCAAATTCTGCGGCTTCGAGAATGTTTCACCCGCGAAAAGAAAACGTCGACCATTACCTGGAATGGGTTCAAGCAGGTGTAAACCTTGAATCATCAGCAAGCCAAAACTTCGAAGTCGACGGCAGGCCTTATGTGTTTTCAGCCCTGAGGCCCGAGCCAGCACCGGCGGGATCACTTCACCTGAGAACGCTAAACATGACCGTGCTGAATGTGATCGTGTTTGGCCTCATGGCGTTGCTGGGGTTGCTGTTGGTTCGAACTCGGGTGACAACCCAATTGGCAGGCGCATTGTTGATGCTCGCTGCGTTCGTCGCCGTTGGCGTCGTGTATCCCTTGGTGACCGAACACCTGTTCAGCGAAGCGTTATTGCTAACCGTCGCGGTTGTCGGCATTACATGGCTCACGTCGAACGCAACGCGTTGGTTCCGTGGTGTGCAGAACGCCCGCCGAGAAACACGGGCATCACTGCCTATCGCAGCAG
>JBLINZ010000600.1:0-3105 GCA_047639375.1 Mariniblastus sp.
AACGGCTTCCAGAAGTCGGTCCGGTAGGCCGATATAGGTAGGCCTACCTATGAACTTGCCGGCATTACTTCTTCCCAATGCAAATCAGGTGCGAGTCTGTTCGCAGAAACATTCGATCGCCCACAATCGCAGGCGTCGAACGTGACGACTCACCAAGTTCCAGCGTGCATACCTCTTTGTATTCCGGTTTGGCATCAATCACAAACAGCTTGCCGCTTTCGTCCAGGATATAAATATGCTCCGCGGTAGCCACAGGCGAGCCTGAAAATCCTCTTGCCATGCGCTTCTGCCAGAGCTGCTCGCCAGTCTGCAAGTCAACGCATTGAGCGATCCCTTTATCGCTGAACAAGAACAAACGCCCGTCAACCGCCACCGGACTCGGGACGTAATTGGCTCGCTTGACCTCATAGGCCTTGGCCGGCTCAGCAGACGAGTCGTTTTGATCGGGCCTGATCGCGACCAAGTAATTGCCGCCTCCGCCAGATCCGTTGCTGCCAATGATCATCCCGTCGGCGACCAGCGTTGACGCGACGGTTCTCATCTTGAATGGCAACGTTGACCAGTTCATCTTGCCCGTCCCAGGATCAAGACTGAAAAAACCATCTCCCGTGTTGCAAGAGACCAGCTGCTCCTTGCCATCGGCCGATTTGAAAATGCAGGGCACGGCATAGCAAGACTTCGTGGCCTTCAACGACGACGTCCAGACGTCAGAACCATCCTTGCAAGCTACCGCAATCACGCGGCTTTCTCCCGTTTCACCACCAGCGGCCAGTTGCGAGTTAAAGAATATGACCTTGTCCTGATAGACCATCGGGGAAACCCCAAACCCATGTTGCGAAATCCAAGTCCCAAAATCTCGCTTCCACTTCTCGTTGCCATCATGGTCCAACGCCATCAAGACCGTTTGCTTGGGATCGGCGAACGTCAGGTAGACATGCTCGGCATCAACGGCAGGGGTACTCGACGCGAAACTGTTTCGGCCGTGGACTCGATAGACTTGTTGCTGAAACTCCTTGCTCCAAATCTGCTCACCTGATGCAACATTGAAACACTGCACGGTCAACTTTCCGGTCCTGAGATCGCAGCTAGTGGTAAATAGCCGATCTCCCCAAATCACCGGAGAACTCGAACCAACGCCAGCGAGGCTCACTTTCCAGCGAACGTCCTCGGGCGTAATCTTGGCTGGAATTTTTGAATCCAAAGCCAATCCTGAGCCGTTGGGACCGTGGAATCGACTCCAGTTCTCTTGAGCACCTAACTCACTCGATTGTTTGAACATCAAGATCACGATCAAGGCGACAAACATAGCCTGACGAACCACGCGACAAATTGATCCAAACATTCAAATTCCTTCATTCAGAATTGGGAAACAAGCAAAAACTGGCGTCAACTAATAGCTCGAGCGGTTCAATGACCCACCACGTGAGCCTTCGGTTCGAGCCGAATATTTGGGACGTCGGACCCGCGATTCAGGCGTAGGAATTTCCTCAACCTCTTGTTCCAACGACGTGACCCATTGGCAAATCCGCCAATCCATCCAAAACCGATCGGGATCCTTAAGACCTTGGCTGATGAACCCTAGGTGCCCACCTCGCTCGGTTGAAATCAGCTCGATGTGCTTCGACATTTCAAACGCGTTGAACATCGAATACGGCACAACGGGATCGTCGTGAGCTGCCAATACGATCGTCGGGACACGCACGTTGCTCAGTTCGGGTCCGGAACTGGCATCCTCGTAATACTCTCGGGCTCCGCGGTATCCCCAACAGGGTGCCGTGAATTGATCGTCCCAATGAATCAAGCGGGTTGGCAGGGGCGAAAGCTGATTGTCGACGAGCCCCTCAACCATCCGACGCCTCAACGTAAGCTGATCGTGCAACCGTTTGACGAAATACTTTTCGTATAGCCGGTTTCCACGTTGCCGTAGGTTCCAAGAGCAATGAATTAAATCGATGGGTGGCGAGACGGCAACGGCGGAGTCGACTTGTTCATGCGGAACGTCGCTCCAGATCCCGAGCGTCTTGAGGACGATGTTGCCACCAATCGAGAAACCTACGAGGCTAAGTTTCGAAAGAGGGCTGATTCGGTGGACAAAATCGATCACCGACATCGCGTCCCGGTAGCTCCCACCATGCAGATGAGATTTGGAAATCAACGTGCTGTCACCAAAACCACGCATGTCGACACGAACCGTCCGAATTCCCCGGCGGTTCAATTTATCAGCCAGCCGCACGACACAGGGCGAAAGGTGGCTTCCACAGAGTCCGTGAAAAATGATCGCGATCCGGTCGCCTGTAATCCAACTTTCGGGTCGATCGTCGTGGACCACCAATTGATCGCCATCATGCAGCGGAACCGTAAACTTCTCGGCAGAGTAGTTGATATTCCTACCACGAAACAAGAAGGCCCCCACCGTTTGCAGGTGGGCGGATTTCATCAGCTGGTGCGGTCGAAAAGATGGATAGTCGGCAACAAGCACGGTGGCATTTCTGAATCAGGTTAAGCGTATAAACAGGCTGTTCATCTAAACTGGATGATACTTGATCCACCAAATATTTTCACGCCTGATCTACGAGAACCCTCGATTCCGGCCTGCTGGCTTAACCCACAAAGCCCTTTGAAGCGAGTAATTCAATGACTTTGGCCACGCATTCCGCCGGTGGCATATTGTCGGTCTCTAGCACCAAATCAGCATCGCTAGGCGGCTGATAGTTCGACTTCGTTTCCTGAGGATCGTCTTTGTCGAGCGTTCGCCCCGACAAATTCCGCTGCTGGCAAAGTTCCGCAGGTGCGGTGAGATGAACCACAATAAACCGATCTTCGCCGACAACCCCGGCCGCTTTCTTGCGAATTTCATCGCTGGGAGAGACCAACGAGAGCAAGCAAATCAAGCCGGCTTTGTTCATCAGATTAGCGACCTCCGCGGCACGCCTAACGTTCTCGCTCCGATCATCTTTCGAGAAATTCAAGTCACGACTCAAGCCCATCCGGAAATTCTGACCGTCGATCACGTTAGCACTTCGGCCCATATCGAACAGTTGCCGCTCGACTCCATAGGCGGTCGTCGTCTTGCCAGAGCCTGGGAGCCCTGTGAACAGCACTGTC
>JBLINZ010000601.1:0-3097 GCA_047639375.1 Mariniblastus sp.
GCGTTTTGATCGACAAACAAGTCAAAGGGTTTGATTTGGCTGCGCGCGTATTGCCCTGGCGGGTTCGAGGGTGAACCGCCGTCGTTGAAGACCGAACTGGACTGGTTTCCACCAGTCGTAAATTGACTTGAGTTTGTTTGCTGACCGATGACGTTCCCTGTCATCACTAATATCAGCAGAGGTACCATTATTCCATTCATGGAACTCGCTCCACCTTTTCGACGAATATTTTTGGGTAGGACGTTATGTTAATGAGTTTGTAACATACGGGTAAAGAGCGAATTCCAATAGATTTATCTGGCAACATAGACAAACTGGGATTTTGTTGCTGAAATTGTTCCCCAAATCGTCAACCAAAAGAAAAATGATCTGTGTCTTCTAACACCAATCAAAATGCTAGCACCAATTCCGGTTCGCCGTCAAAACAACCTAGGAAGTCTCCCCGAAAGAAAACGAGTTGGGCCACGGTTATTCGAATCGTCATGGCGGCTTCGGTGGTCGTGGCAATCACTTATACCGCGTTTAAATTGGGAGGCCAGTTACGTGAGCGCGAGTTTGATTTCTCTCAGGTTAACTATTTCTGGTGGCTTGCCTCGCCGTTTTCGTACGTCGCGAGCATGCTGTTGTCATGTCTTTTCTGGCATCGCGTCCTGTATGCGATGGGGCAAAAGCCAACGCTGAGTCAGTCGTTGTTGGCGTTTTTCGCCAGTCAGTTAGGAAAGTACATTCCTGGCAAGGCGATGGTGGTGGTGATCCGAACGGACTTGATTCGTGGCGATGACGTCCGAACGGCGCCGGCTGCGGCGAGCGTGTTTGTTGAAACGTTGACTTGGATTTTCGTCGGCTCGGCGATCGCCAGCTTGCTTTTGGTGCTGCAATTTCGTGATCAAGTCGGCCTGCAGATCACGGCTGGAGTGCTAACGGTCGCTGCGGGCGTGTTGACTTGGCCTTCCGTGTTTCGGCGGATCGCAAAAAAGGTAGGCGGTGCCCGCGGCCGAAATGCCAAGAAAGTATTTGATGGGTTGGGTCTCTCGACGATGAGTTTTGGGTGGGCCGTGATGGCGTTGGGGTGGTGCTTGAACGGATTGAGTTTGTGGCTCGTGCTGAAGGGGCTCCCCGGAACCGACGTTCAGCTCTCTGATTTCCCCTTGGCATTAGCTTGTGTTTCCCTAGCCACCGTTGCCGGGTTCGTGTCGCTATTACCGGGCGGAATTGGGGTTCGAGAAATGGTGCTGATCCCGTTGTTGAGTACCCGGTTTGATCCGATCACCGCGATTGTCGCTGCAATTGTGATCCGGCTAGTTTGGTTGGCTGTGGAGTTGGCGACGTCTGGTATAATCTACTTTTGCCTTGGAAAAACTGGTCGGTAAGCCCTGCTGCGATGGCTGAAACGAAATCTATGCGAATTATCTCAATCGTCATTCCCGTTCTCAACGAAGAAGATTCGTTGGTTGAATTGCATTCTCAGATTCGGGCGGTTTCTGAACGTTTGTCCGATCAATATCGATTTGAAATCGTGTTCATCGATGACGGCTCCGATGACACGACTTGGGAAGTGATGACCAAGCTTGCGGCCAATGACGAGGCGGTGATTTGCCTACGATTTCGCCGGAATTTTGGAAAAGCGGCCGCCTTGCGGGCGGGGGCCAATGCGGCTTCGGGCGAGCTAATCATCACGATGGATGCGGATCTTCAAGACGATCCGGCTGAGATTCCGAGCATGCTTGAGAAGCTTGATTCGGGGTTTGATCTGGTCAGTGGTTGGAAGCAGGTCCGCCACGATCCGGTGGGAAAAACGTTGCCCTCGAAGGTTTTCAATTGGCTCGTTGGCTGGATGACGGGCGTCAAGCTTCATGATCACAATTGCGGGTTCAAGATTTATCGAAGTGAAATTTTCCAGGAAGTCAAATTGTACGGCGAGATGCATCGGTTTGTGCCAGTCTTGGCTGCCGCGCGAGGTTTTCGTGTCACGGAAATCCCTGTGAATCACCGTTCCCGAACCCACGGTGTTTCCAAGTACGGCTGGTCGCGACTTCCGAAGGGATTTCTCGATCTGTTGACGGTCAGTTTCTTGACGGGCTACAACCAGCGTCCGCAGCACTTGCTCGGGATGTTTGGGCTGGGAGCCTTTTTTGTGGGTGTGCTAGGGATGGCCTACATGACAGTCTATTGGGTTTTGAGGATGTGTTTTGCTGATCTCGCTGCAAGTTGGGCGCCGCTGCATCAACGGCCGTTGGTGATTTACTCACTCGGAGCGTTGCTGTTGGGAGCGCAATTGATGTGCATGGGATTTTTAGCGGAATTGATTGTTGCCAAGGGCCAAGGCGAAAAAGAGCCGTATGCGATTAGCGAACAAGTGGGAGGCGGGAGTTCCCACGATCGCCGCTCGGAACACGTGGTATAAGACCGACACTTCCAATTGAAACAGTGCTTAAGTAGAGACAACATGAGTTCATCGTCGACTTCAACCGATTCAACGCCAAACGAAACCTGCCCAGCCGAGTTGCCGAATTTTTGCGCCCAGCGTCACTGGACAATTTTTTGGATCTTGATCATTTGTTCGCTCTCGACAGTGGCTGGCCGGGTGTTAACGGTTCAAAACCATTATGCCCAAGGCGAGACGCCGTTTTTCAGTGCCAACGATCGCAGCCGGTGGAGTACGATTCGGGCCCTCGTCGACCATGGGACCTACGAAATTGATGACGTGATCAGGCGGGATCAGCCGATCGCTTGGGACTCGATTGACAAAGTCCGCCACGTGGGAACTGATGGAGAGTTACATTTTTATTCCAGCAAGCCGCCGTTGTTGCCAACTCTTTTGGCTGGCGTTTATCGGGGCGTGAAATTTGTGACGGGCAAGAATCTTGGCGACGATCCGTTGATTGTTTCACGGGTGATGCTGCTGCTAGTCAGCGTCGTTCCGTGGGGCGTGTACCTGTTTTTCATGGCCAAAACGATTAACTCAGTGCCTGTTCGCGATTGGGCTCGCTACTACGTTTTGGCTTGCGCTGGATTCGGCACCTTTCTTTCGACGTTTACCAACACGCTCAATAATCACTTGCCCGCTGCGGTTTGCGTGATGATTGCGTTGTATTGT
>JBLINZ010000602.1:0-3073 GCA_047639375.1 Mariniblastus sp.
AGATAGCCCGATATCCCAACGCGAATCAAAGTCAGTGATATACTGAGTATTCTCGGGGAAGTGCTTCTGATAACTCACCGTGCCGCTTAAACGTCTAGAGATGTTTCGGATCCCCATTTTACATTAAAACGATTCGTTTTGCAGGAAAACAATGATGAGATTTGGATTGGTTTTGCTTTTTCTGGCTTCGCTATTGATTTCGAGTGGTTGCAAAACCAAAGACGCGACTCCCGAGAAAAAATCTGAAGCGGCCAATGTCGTGACTGACATGAACATTCAAAAGGCCCCGGACGGCAAATAGCCGAAGCACTTACCTGGCACGCGTTTTAGCCCTTAAATCTCTCCTGACGCCAATCAGAATGGTTGTCGATCGCCAATCAGAATGGTTGTCGACCGCCAACTACGTTGGTGAACAAAAATCCGGCGTCCGCGGTCGGCACCCTTGAAAGATCGTCGCTGGAGAATCCCCGTGGGTTGGGTACGTCGCCCGACGCCCGCACTCGAGAGAACGAGCCGGACGACAAAGTTTGCGGCAGCTGTATTCGACTAATCCGACGAGAAAAACGCCCCCACGGTGGGCGTCAGGAGGCGAGTATATCGCTGGAATCGGGACCCAACTCAAGCGATCAGCATCGCGTCGCCGTAGCTAAAGAATCGGTATTTCTCGGCGACGGCCTCTTCGTAGGCTCGCGTCATGAGCTCGTCACCCCCAAATGTCCTAATCATCACCAGCAACGTGCTTCTCGGAAGATGGAAATTTGTCAACATTCCGTCCACAATTTTGAATTCGTAGGGCGGCCGGATAAACAGGTTCGTATCACCACTCCAGGGTCTTAGTTCACCATCGGTGGCCGCTGTTTCTAGGACTCGCACGCTGGTGGTACCCACGGCAATCACTCGGCCTCCATTGCGCCGCGTCTGATTGATCAAGTTGACTGATTTCTCTTCGATCACGCCGCGTTCAAAATGCATTTGATGATCGGAAAGGTTCTCAACGCCAACCGGCCGGAAAGTTCCAATGCCAACATGCAAAGTGACTTGCGCGATCTTGACACCAACATCGATGATTCGATTGAGCAACGGTTTTGTCAAATGCAAACCCGCGGTCGGCGCGGCAACGGCCCCCGCTTCTCGTGCGAATATCGTCTGATAGTTTTTGACATCGTCATCGATCATGTGACCGCTACGAATGTAGTTGGGCAACGGAACACGTCCCACGAGCTCCAGAATTTCTTCAGCCGTGCCCGGGGCTTGAGGACGCACTACCCAAGACCCATCATCCAATCGAGTTACCAATTCGATCACGGTTCGTTCAGCCCCATGCCGATCTTGCAGCGTCACCGTTTCCCCCGGCTGAGCTTTACCCCGGGTTTTACATAACACACGCCAGTTGCCGTCCGAATCCGATTCTAGAAATAGCCCCTGCCAGCGACCACGCGTCAATGTTCGATAGCCCACGAGTTTCGCCGGGATGACTTTGGTATTGTTCAAAACCAAGCAATCATTGGGCTTGAGCAACTGGTCCAAATCGCGAATGTGGTGATGGTCGAACGCCTGTTTGGTCCGGTCAACCGTCAACAACCTGGCGTCCTCGCGGTTTTCCAGCGGATGCTGGGCGATCAGTTCTTTGGGAAGCTCGTAGTCATAGTGGTCGGCACGATCGAAGTGACTTGAGTCGGTTCCGGCGTTGGTCATGGCTGGATTCGAAAATCGAAAAAAATGTGATTGAGTTTAAATCGGGCAGCACTCGTCTAGCACGGAACCCGAGGGAATATTTTTGGTAAGCAAATTTTATGCGGAAACGGGCCAAACGGACAGGGCGAACGGTATTTTTCTAGTTCCTGATACCAGCAAGAGAACTACCGTTTCAAAACGTCAGCTTAAGCAGGAAAGCTTCCCACTCTTAATACCACAAGCCCTTCAGTACGAGTTTCGCAGTTTTCAAAAATCAAAAACCTGCTAAACGCCTTTTGTTCCTGGAGGGATCAAAGGAGTGAGTTGTAGCCGGACTGGCAACAGTTCGGGATTCGCAGATGGTTCTCCCGAAGCCTTGCGACTCAGGCTAAGGAAAAGTGCGAAAGTCGAAGCAAGGGCTGGTGGACTCAATGCGCCGACAGCGAGGATGGTAACACGGCGCGTCAGCAAGGACGGACACTGCGGGCGAGCAACCAGCGAGGGTTCCCTCTCGCTGACGCATGTGGATTACTATGGCTGCCGCTAATTCGAGAAAAATCAACAACCCCTTGAGCTTAGGGTTTCACAAACTCCTGTTCAAACCGCTGAACGACGGGACGTTGTGGAAGATGTTGATTGATGTGCGGGCGTTTTTTGGAAAGCCAAGCTTGGGCTTCCACCGCCCGAATCTGCTTTGTCTTCATCAACCAACAAATGGCGACCGTGGCACTCCGCGCCCGGCCGGCTTTGCAATGAATGTAAACCGAATCGCCTGCCGCCACGTGCCGATCAATGAACTCCACCGCTTTACAAACGTCCTCGAATGAAGGGTGGGTAAAATCGATCGTGGGCATCCGCATTTGCTCGATGCCATGTTTTTCATATTGCTCCACGGGCCCCGGATACTCTTCACAAGTATTGACGACGCCCTTGACGCCTTCGCCAGCCATTTTGGACACGTCAGCTGCGAATGGAAAAGCACCCAATACAATATGATCGTCGACGCGATCCCACCAGTTGCGGACGTTGAGCCAGCGGCCTAACAACATGTTCCAAAACAAAGTCGGATAGAAGACGATTCGGGCTTTGAGCCAGTTTAAGCGTTGCATGAATCTGATTGACGAGTGAAGGTTACTGGAATTCAGAATTTCGAGAATTTGACGTTAGAGAGTTTATAAAGGCTGTGATGCAATCGTTGAATGCCTGTGACTCCTTTGCCGAGATCGACGTGGAATTCCTGGTAGGCATTGGATTCACCAGAATCTTGTTTTGCCACACTTAAAATGGCGTCGCTGGACAGAAATCCCCTACGTTTTCGAACCGGCAATCCCAGACTTGTGCCACTAGATCTTAATGTTCCGCCAACCACCATAGAAAAACCTAGTCCCAATCATGAGGC
>JBLINZ010000603.1:0-3065 GCA_047639375.1 Mariniblastus sp.
CGATGGAGGAATATGGCAAGGCTGCCGAGACACTGGTCGCTTCGATGCAAATCAAAGGGCTGGACCACGCGCTCAAGCCGGTTGCGTTGGTCGAGTTGGCACAGATCGCAGCGATCACTGAGAACTATACCGAGGCAACGGTGTTGGCGATGGAAGCCAGCTATTCTGCGGCCACATTTGCGCAATTCGATTTAGTCGAAGAGGCGTTGGGGGTTGGCACGTCGGCTCATTTGATGACTTCGCGAACGCCTTTCCAGCCGTTAGAGAATGCGATCGGTTGGGCCAAAATCAAAGACGCTCGAATGATGCAGGCGTCTTTGACGGTGAAACTTGCTGAATGCTACGCCGAAGCGGGCGATGCCAGAACAGCCCGAACGGTTTTACGAAGTATTGGCAATGCGATCAGCTCTCGCAATTCGCTGGGGAATGCGGTGGTGAGTGCTCGCTTAAAATACGTCTTGGCATTGGCTGAGTTTTTGGAAGGCGATTTCCGCGGCGGGATGTCTGGTTTGTCTGCCGCGCTCAAGCACTTTCAGAAAGGGTCTCGCTGGCTCTATCAATTGAGTCTGACCAATCAGCTGGTCGCCAACCAAGCGATCACTGAGCGCCAAGCTGAATTGCTTTACGCTGCTCTATTGCGTGATCCGACCGAAAAAGATTGGAAAACCGATCCGATGGAGACGATCGCGTACTTGGTTTCGCCACATGTCGGTGCCATGGAAGTCTGGTTCGATATCGTGGTTTCTCGTTTGAATCATCAGGACGCGTTGGAAATCGCTGATCTTGTTCGGCGCCACCGGTTCTTTTCCAGTCTGCCTTTAGGCGGTCGGTTGATGGCGTTTCGATGGATCATTCACGCCCCGACGGAATCAATTTCACAAACGGCATTGGCTCAACGGACCAATTTTCTAAACACGAATGCCGTTTATAAATCGCTTTATGATCGAGCCAATCTGATTCGCACGGAATTGTTGACGTTGCCCATCAAGCCAGACCCGCAATCGCCAGAGGGGCGCCAGCAGCTGGCTTTACTGGAGGAGTTGGCGACTATCTCGAATCAGCAGGAAGCGAATTTGGCCAGTCTTGCGCTCAGGCGTGAGCCGGCGGAAATGGCGTTTCCTCCTCAATTGAAGATGTCGGAGTTTCAGGAAATGCTCAAGCCGGAACAGCTGGCGATGGTTTCCTTGGTGACGGCTCGCGGCTATCACACTTTTCTGATGAATTCTAAGTCGATTGAATACAAAGGGATGAATGACGGGCGTCAGGTGCTTCGGAGTGTGGCCGGGTTGCTCAAGGACACTGGTTTGATGGAGCCGGCTTTGGACGTCAAAGCGTTGTCGGATGAATCGTGGAAGAAAACGGCACGTGAATTCAAAGAGAACTTATTTGGCGAAGGCAGCGACGTCAATTGGCCAAAATTCAAAGAGCTGATCGTCGTTCCCGACGGCGTGCTCTGGTACGTGCCCTTCGAGATTCTTCCGGTGGGCGAAGGCGATGAAGAAAAATATTTGAGTGAATTGGTCGACATTCGTTATTCGCCGACTTTGTTTCTCGCGATTGGTTCACAACGCCCAGCGCGCCCCGTTGAGCGTTCAGCCGTCGTCACAGCGCGAATGAATCAGCGTGGCGAAGCGGAACTGTCAAATCTAGAGTTTGCAAAATTGGTCCAGAACTTGCCGGATGCGATTCAATTCGACACACCGATCCGTGTCCCGTCCAACTATTTTGCGTCTTTGTTTGATCAGTTGGTTGTGTGGAGCGAGATCAGGCCAACGAAGAGCGGACCATTGGCGATGACGCCGATGCAAATCGACTTGGGAAACGAGGGGACAACGCTTCAGTCGTGGATGTCGCTGCCTTGGGATGGTCCCGAGCATGTCGTGATGCCAGGGTTTCAGTCGGACGGGGGAGCTGGGATGCGAGGCAATAAGAACGGCACCGATTTGTTCTTGACGTCGATCGGGCTGATGGCGTCGGGTTCACGCACGGCTTTGATTAGTCGTTGGGCGACCGGCGGCAAGACGGCGTTGGAGTTGACGGGACAGTACGCGACGAATTTGAATGCGGATGGAAGTGTGAAAGCCGTTCGTGAGGCGCGCGAGTTCACCCGTGAGCTCGACGTTGATTTTGAAAACGAGCCGCGGATTCGATTCAAGAAAACGGATCCCGCGATCAAGGCAGAGCATCCGTTCTTTTGGGCGTCCCACATGTTGTTTGCTATTCCAGACAATCGAAAACCTGAAGAAGCTGCCGCGGATGTTGATGAAGAAGCCCAAGCAGATGCGTTAGAGATGCCGGCGGGTGGGCAGCCTCTGGACGTTGATCCCAATATGGATGCCGATGGAGCAGCAAAAATGAAAGCAGCCGAGGCCCAGGCCACGGACGGTACTAAGCAAAGTGATCCTCAAGTCAATAAGACTTCTACTCCCGAGACCGATCCGAAAACGGAAAAGAAAAAAGAGCTCACGAAAGAGCCTGATAAAAAGCCGGTCGTCACGTTCGGATCGGGGAGCAAGCCGGGTAAGGGGAATTAGTTGGGAGTCGCAAACTCGATGTGAGTCTTCGGGCGCTTGAACGACTTTTTTGTTCTCTCGGCGAGAGGGGAGCTAGTTCTTTGAGCTGGATCCCTGTTTAGCGAGTCGGTATCAAGCAATTGCCAAGCAGCAACAGCGGGTTCATTTCGTAGCGGGCACCCCAACCCAAAACGGCTAATCCTGGGCAGCCTAGTTAACCAGCTTACAAAAATGCAGTTTACCAAGATTGGAATGACACAGCAGGCATAGGTTAGCAGGGAAACACAACAACGATGAAGTGTTCATTATCGGTTAGCGTTCCTAAGGTTCGCATCAGCGAACAAACTCGTGGCGGTGAAGTTCAAGAGGTCAATTCAGAGGGTGACTACGTCGTCTATTGGATGGTCTCGGCGCGACGCACGAGTTGGAATTTCGGACTCCAGCGGGCGGTCGAATGGGCGGAGACACTGAACAAGCCGTTGTTGGTTTTCGAAGCGTTGCGCTCGACGTACGAATGGAACAGCGACAGGTTTCACGCGTTCATCATTCAAG
>JBLINZ010000604.1:0-3052 GCA_047639375.1 Mariniblastus sp.
CAAGCGATCCGTTGCCTGTCCCCGGTTCGGTTGCCCCGGTTCGGTTGCCTGGTTCCGTTGCCTGTCCCCGGTTCGGTTGCCTGTCCCCGGTTCGACTCGTCGGAAATGATCGGCAGAAAGGCGTCAAGCTTTGGTTTGGGCCGGGCCTATTTCTGCTGATCACCGGGCGGTTCCTCAAGAGCGAGAATCTTATTCAGCGTATGCCAGCCAATCCTATACTTGTGGACTGCACCGCGCTTACTTAACCCTTCAACAAGAAGCTGACGACAAACTTCCGTCCAAAACTCCATTTCTAAATGCAATCCGGCACCTCGCAGACCTAAAAGCTATCGA
Organism: Mariniblastus sp.; assembly: GCA_047639375.1. Taxonomy (GTDB): domain Bacteria; phylum Planctomycetota; class Planctomycetia; order Pirellulales; family Pirellulaceae; genus Mariniblastus. The sequence goes on from JBLINZ010000604.1 coordinate 334, forward strand.
ACTGAACTTCGACGGACTCAAAAGTCAACGAGATACTGCTCAGCGCGCCGCCATTTTGGTAGACCCCTCAAAACCCGGGCGCCGCTCTTTTCGAGCGGCGTTAACAGTTTCGTTCGTTGATGGATTTCCGCTCCAGTTGCAAGCCAGCGTGCACACTTGGCACCAAGCTCAGCTTCATCCCGCTCCTCGCACGCGGCCGACTCTTCTGAGGTCAATGTGTCACGCCACCACATGTTGACTCCATGTAGATGAAGACTTCCGCCCCCGCATCCAAGAACGCTCCGCATCCCAGAGAGACGATCTTGGTCACGCTGATTTTTCATCTAACAAAACGAGCAATTTTCAAGGATCGCATCCCAGCACTTTTCCTTGATCGCGATTTCTAAGAATGCAACTCGATGAATGGTTAGCCACTGGCTTTGCGTGCGAAATCGCCCTTCCTGCTGTGCGTTGTGCGAGTTTGCCTTGAATTGCCGATGCTCAAAGGCGATTAAGCTAACGGCGCAAGAATTGCTATTGTTTGTGATGTATTCTTGGCAAACACTCACGAGGAGTCCTACCGTGGCCACAAAAACAAATATCCGCTGGCAAAAACGCGTTGACCGTCCCTACAACGCCATTCATGACGCGCTGACCATGCACGCCAGTGAGGTGTTCTCCAGTGCGACGACTCGAGCCGAGACGCAAGCAAATTCTGTCGTCTCAGATTTGCACACCAAAATCGCGGGCCTTGAATTCCGGAAAGATGTGGACATCAAGATCCGGACTTACACCGATATCGAAACGACCACCGAGCGAAAAATGGTGATCGATCTGGAATGGAAGGCGGCGGAATCAAAGTTCTTGTTTCCCACCATGACGGCTCAATTACATGTTTTTCCCATTAAAGAAAATTCGACCCAATTCGATTTCCGAGGCGAGTACGAACCGCCACTGGGATTCCTTGGCAAAGCAATCGACGTGGTCGTTGGGCACAGAATCGCCAATGCGTGCGTGGAACACTTCGTGGAAGAGGTCGCTCAATATTTTGAGCGATCGTTGTCGAATGTAACCGAGTGATTATTGGTTCGCCTCGAATTCCTATCGGTGAATCGCAAAATAATTACCGACGCGTCAATTTAGTTCGACTTTCGCACTTTTCCATGCTCTGAGTCGCAAGACTTTGGGAGAACCATTTGCGTATCCCGAACTGTTGCCAGTCCGGCTGCCACCGAAAAGACATTCATTGATCGAGCGATCTTTGGTTGTCTTCATTAAACAGTATTACGCTTAACCCGACAGTGAAAGGGTGGCGTAGGCCATTTTGTTTCTCACTTGTACAACTTTCTGAATCGCTTTTCTATCGTGCCAATTAGACTGATTACCCAACCCAATCACGATTGCCCCAAAGCTGGATTCCTAAGTGATTACTCCGACGCTTGATCAACAAGTTCTTACTGACCGGGTTAGGATATTGGCTAATTATTACAGTCCTTGACGATGGGCGAAACTTTGACGGTACTCACGTTCATTGAAAAGATCCGTATCGGTAAGCAAAGCATTTTCTTGGTATGAGTGGCTAGATTCGCCGTAGAAAATCTTTTGTGTTTTCGGCGATGATGGTGGGGCAGAGGTGATCTGAATTCCAAAAAACAGGCGATGATTCTCGCCATTTCCGTCGGCGAACGTTTCTCGACGGCCATATTGCCACTCGACTCCATAGCTAAGCTGATCGCTAGTTTTAACGAATAGGTTTGCCCAAGCGTGATGAAGCTGATTGTTGGTCTCGTTCGCAACGGCACCGCCACCCGGCGTTTCCAACGCCGCGTAGCCGTAGACCAGATTGGTGCTCAATTCCCAGCCCCGATGATTTATCCACCTGTGTTGTGTCCCGAGGTAGGCCCCCGTACTATCGAGTATCTGAATGTTTCCCGCGTGAAACACCGATGAATGACTCACCCCTCGAATGTATTGTCCCACTCCCTTTCCTCCGCTGAAGCCCCCGTACAAACGGCTGATCGACGTGGGGGAGTCACGAACGACTCGGGAACCAAAAATGGAAACTCCATAACAAGCTTCAAATAATTCTTCGTCCGTCGCGTTGATTTGTAAGCCGACGTTACGAATCATCGATCCCAGTTGCAAAATGTCGCCAGGATTGGCCCCCCTGAATGTCAAATTGCTGGTCAGCGTGGGCCAGCGTTGAAGCTTCGTCGCCACCGCATCATCGACTTGGAAATCGTCTTGAAAGGGGGATTCCATGCCGACGCCCCAGGAAACGTTGCTTTGCTCGGCCGCATAGTTGCGTTGAAAGCGTAATTGAGTTCGATTGTTTTGCCCTAGGTCGCCTGACCCGATCAGCGCTGTGCTTTGCTGAATGGAAGCCGGCGCGAGCCCGTTGCTGCCGAATAGGGAAACGGTTTTCCCCGCGCCAATTGTCGTAGTCGTATTGGTCCAAACACGCACGTAGGCATGCTCCACTTGAAACTTGTCAACCTCTTGATGATTGGTCGCTTCTAAGTGAACTTGAACTTGATTTTCTCGACCCGACTCACCTGCATGGGCAGCTTGGGTGTCCACCAGCAATGTCGTCGGAAGTTCAAACTCTTCGAAGTTTCCGCCCGAGAAGGTCGTTTGACCATCTGTGTCTCGACGTTCAGTTGGCAGTTTCTCAATATTGAATGACTTCCCCGTCGTTCGCGTGTCATAAGCCACACCGAAACTGGGTGTGGCACGAAAT
>JBLINZ010000605.1:0-3048 GCA_047639375.1 Mariniblastus sp.
CGAATCGTGCGTCCTGTCAGCTAAAGTGTCTTTCTGCGCGTCGGCATACGGCTCTCGAAATGACTTTTCGATCTTAACCGAAAGATCTAACAAGCTTGAAATGACTTCACGATGCGAAAAGTCATCATCGCCCGATCCAATGATCTCAACTCGACCGAAAAGCTTATGATCGGCAATCAATGGGACTTCGGCATTCCACTCATGATTTCCTCCCCGGGCAACGTCGGATCGGCGACGGGTCGCGTGAAACGACTCATGAAGCCAAGGAGCGTTCAAATCCAGCGTCAGCTCAAGGATGTCATAGCTATCCGCGAATTCGCAGAGCTGCTGCCACATGACCGACCAATCTCGATTCCCTTGCACGTGCACGGAGCTGAGTCGAACGTCTTCTCTGTCTTTGACCTTCGATTTGAACAAATTCCGTGACAGATCGCTGGCTTTGCGAGACACCAATTGAAACTCGGCAACGCCGAAAATACGACACGCGATCATGACAATCAACACGATCGCAATCGAAACCAACGCATATTCACTCTGTTTGTTCAACAACGCCAAAACACCGCCCGCTGCGGTCGTGGCAGAAAGCATCGCGACCCACAACAGGCTGACCCGAGGGCTATAACCACGTTTCATCAACGAGTGATGCAGGTGCCCGCGGTCCACCGCGAAAATACTTCTCCCCATCAATCGTCGGCGAATGATCGCGGCCCCAGTATCGATAAAGGGGATTGCCAGCAAGGCTACCGGTGCAAAGAAAGCGTAGGCCGAATTTTGCTTAAACGTACATCGAATGGCAAGTGCCGCCAGCAAGAAACCGATCAGCATACTTCCTGTGTCACCCAGATACACTTTGGCTGGAGGAAAGTTAAAACGTAGAAATCCGACTAAAGCACCCGCTAATGAGATTGCAATAATCGCGGTCACCATCGAGCCCTGATAAATCGCCATGACCCCCATCGCAATACTCATCACAACGCCGATGGTCCCAGCAATCCCGTCCGCTCCGTCAAGCAAATTAATTGAGTTGACTGCCGCCAAAACCCAAGCGTAAACAAACAGGACTGAGAAGACATCAAATTTGACCGTGAAGCCCGCAAGCGTGACTTCATCAAAATGATAGCCAGAAATGATCAGCGCGGTCGTCGCAAGGAATTGCCCCATCAGTTTCTGGCGACCCCGGATCCCGAATCGATCATCGAGAATCCCGACGACGACCAGAATCGCACTGCCGATCAACAACCCGGGCAATTCCCAATAGTCGTCCGGATGTACCACCAACTGTCGGCGTTCAAAATCGATCGGCAGCCATCCTAGAAAATCACTAGTGTGCGATTGAAAGAACACCTGGTATTCCACGCCGAAGTAAATCGCCGCCGTCGAAATCAGGACAACCACAATGAATGTCGAAAGCCCTCCCACCATCGGAATAACGCTAGTGTGAAGCTTTCGTTTATCATCGGGAACGTCGACCAACCCAACTTGCCGCGCAATTCCAGCCAAGAGTGGTATGCATATCAGTGCACCAATCACAGAGAGAACAAAGGCAAGAATTACGACGATCATTATTAGATTAACTTAGATCTAAACGAGGCAAGAGCCACTGGAAAAATGACTTGTCTGGGGCGACAACCCTGAGCTGGGGAAGTCTATTCTAATCCCGCCTTCTTATCAGTTACGGCAGAATTAACCTTTTTTAGCAATGTTCTATAAGTTGAATTCTTAGGGGCGTGGAATTCCAGGTTCTCAGCGTCCTCAAGGGCTTCCTCGAAACGCCCTAAACCATAGAGCAATTCCGCCCGCTTGTACCGCGTGGGGGGGTCATTCGGTATGCCACGCAACGCCAGGCTATATTCTTCCACCGCCTTTTTGAGGTTTTCAAGGCCTCCTTGTTCCTTGAGAATATCCCCGACAAGAGCATAATGCCCCCTCATACGCGGTTCGGAACCAACGACCGCCGCCATCGCCTCTTTTAAGAGTTTTTCACGCATTGGGGAATCGGAGGCTAAATGCTGGGTCACAAACAGGTACAGCATCTTGCCGTCTTTGGGAATGATCTCTCCCATTGCCTCGTCACTCAGGATTTCCAGACGGCGGGAGGTCCGGCCAGTAACCAGATTCATTAAACTATTAAACTTATTTGGAACCATTTCTAAATACCGGCGAAAATGCGGGACTGCCGCCAGCCCATTGCCTGACTGCAAATAATAGATCCCTGCGATGTTCCGAAAATTCGGATTCATAGGCGCTAACTCAATTGCGCGTTCCACATCAACATCCGCCTCCCTTGGATGCTCGGCCCTCAAGACACTCTTGATCTCTCCAATTCGCAAGTGCACCAGCGGTTGCAGCGGCGATGCGCGACGACTGATCTCATAGTAGCCCAACGCCCAGGGCAAATTGTCGGCCACAGGCTTGCCAAAAATGTAGGCCTGCGACTCCCCGCGCCTCCCAAATTTTTTGAGATAAAACGCCTTCTCCTGCATCCTCAGGATTTCGGTCATGCTCCAATAGTTGTCGAGCTTTTTCCGCTTCTCTTCGTCCGTCCTAGCATCCATCAAGATCTTGGAATCCAGGTTAGTAGTAAACGATTCATAGTGCGCCAGTTGTGAACGATGTAACCAGAGGGCGCCAAGATAGTTCAATGAATCGGTCGTCGGCGTTTGCTTCACGAGAGCCGTCAAGTCCCTGATTCGAGTATCGGTCTTGGTAAGATCCATGTTCTCCCGATCGAAGAACTGAGACCGGGGTCGCATCAAACTATCCAATGTCGCGCGACGATGGAAATCCAGTGCCACCATCGTCGAAACGGCAAACAACCCCAAAACGAAAACCTGGACCAAATAATTCGGCGTCTTGGCTTGGAACCAAACTCCAGTCTTGAGTCGTCCTCCCAGCGATTGAGCATGGCAAGCCAAGAATCCCATGAGCACCGCGAACAACAACATGTTGGCAGGAATGTACAATCCGTAATCGAAGAACGACGCCGTCGCTTGGGAAAATATCGCAAACATTGCCATCGTTCCAACACCAATGGTCGTGGGCGAACTT